>JBBSJG010000073.1:0-15696 GCA_038257485.1 Longimicrobiales bacterium
GGCTGATCCTGACCGGTGAGCTGATCGATGCGACGGAAGCACTGCGCATCGGGCTGGTGGATGTCGTCGAGGCGGATGATGAGTTGCGTGCGCGCGTGCTCGCGATGGCCAGCGCAATGGCGTCGCATTCACCGGTCGCGATGCGACTCGCCAAGGCGGGCGTGCGCGCGGCATCGGAGATGACACTCGATGCAGGGCTCGCGTTCGAGCGCGAACTGTTCATCACCGCATTCGGCAGCGCGGACAAGGCCGAGGGTGTTGCCGCGTTCATGGAGAAGCGCACGGCGACGTTCCAGGGGAGGTAGCGAGCATGGCGCCAAAGAAGAATCCGTTCGGCGACAATGAGCCCCGTCGCGAGAAGGTCAATCCGTTCGGCGAGGTCGATGACGATGGCGGCGTCGGCGGTGCGGCGGAGCGGATCGATCACGCGGCGAGGAAGATCCGACTGCTGCGGCTGCAGATCGGCGCCGAAGGGCTGACGCTGTCGGCGACACGTGACCTGATTGATGAGGTGACTGCGTCGCTTGATGCGATGGCGCGTGCGTTGAGGGATCTGGACGCGCGGTAGCCTTTACGCCCCCGTATCCCCCAGCGACCGCCTCGCCGCTGCGTCCTCCCGCGCATCCCCCGTCTCCAGCAGACCCGCCGGATCGAGTGACGAGGTGCCGTGGCGGAGTTCGCCGTCGGCATCGGCCTTCGCAGGGGTGCGATAGACGATCCGGGACAGCAGGATGCGCTGTGCGCGGATGTCGTTGCCAAGCTGCACCAGGAGTCGGACCAGGTCGCCGCCGCCCCACAGGACGACAGCAAACACCGCTGTGCGTGCCAGTTCGCCCATCAGCTGCGGCAGGACTTCCCGTCCCTGCAGGCGCAGGCCCGCCACGAACTCACCAACGAGTGCGACGGCGAGGAAGATGGACGCGGCCTTGAAGAGCGTGCCGACCCAGCGCAACGCTGTGTAGGGCTCGATATCGGACTGGCGAACGGTCGAACCGCCGCCTCGCGGTACTGGCTGCTGGTCTGCCATGAGTATCCTGTCTGAAGTTGGCCGGGCATTTTGCAGATCGCGTGCCGCCGACGCGAATCATCGGGACCGGTGGTCGCCGCGTATGAAAAAAAGCCTCGTCCTTTCGGAGGAGGCCTTTCTCATTTGCCGCTGGTATCAGTCGAGCGTTCGAGCGTTTCGAGCGTTCGAGCCGAGGCTTTACGCTTCGAGCGTTGCTGCCACGGGTGCCGGCAGAACCGATACCTTCTGGCGCTTGCGATCCTTGCGCTCGAATGTCACGACGCCGTCCGCGAGTGCGAACAGGGTGTCATCCTTGCCCTTCCCGACATTGAGGCCGGGGTGGAACTTGGTGCCGTGCTGACGGACCAGGATGTTGCCCGCGATGACGTTCTCACCGCCGTAGCGCTTGACGCCAAGGAACTGCGGATTCGAATCGCGGCCGTTGCGGCTTGAGCCGACGCCTTTTTTATGTGCCATTTTCTACCTAGCCGATGCTGATGTCGGAGATGCGGACCGTCGTGTACTTCGTCCGAGCGCCCTTTTTCAGACGGTAGTTCTTGCGGCGCTTCCACTTGAAGATAATGACCTTCTTGCCCTTGCCATGCGAAACGACCTCACCGGTCACCGTCGCACCGGACAGGATCGGCGTACCGATCTTGATGCCATTGTCTCCGCCCGCCATGAGGACCTGATCGAACGTGATCGTGTCGCCCACTTCTGCTGCCAGAGTAGGAACATGGATGGTCGCGCCGGTCTCTGCGCGGAACTGCTTGTCGCCGCTACGAATAATCGCGTACATAGTGTCCTGAAAAGCTTGGGTTACAGACCGATAAAAATGTCGGGTTTGGGGGGTTGTGTCAACCCCGTGGGGCTCGGGTGCTTCGGGCGGTGGGAACAACGGAATTTCACCACGGAGTGCGCAGAGGACGCGGAGGCCGCTGCGCGGCGTTCATACCCGGGCGGACGGGCTGGTCCGGCGAGTGGTGTTGTTTTAAACAACAACGACTGCTCGCAGGGGGCGTCCCTCCTCGTGCGAACCGGCGCAGCCGGCTCTGCGTCCTCTGTGCCCTCTGCGGTGAATAATCTGTTGGCGGCCGGCGGCGGCCTACTGGTGCACGACAGGCAGCGTGACCCGTGCGACCGTTGCCCCGGCGCGGCTTTCGAGCACCAGGGTGCCCTGGTGGCTTTCGATGATCTGTCGGGTGATCTGGAGACCGAGCCCGGTGCCGGACGGCTTGGTTGAGTAGAAGGGCCCGCGGCCGTGAAAAGCGGCGGTCTGCAGGCCATCACCGTTGTCGCGTATTTCCACGTCGACCGTATCGGCACTCGCCGCCAGATGAATAACCGCGTCACCGTTCGCCTGCGCAGCGTTGAGCAGGAGATTTGTCCACACCTGCTGAAGCGCTCCTGCGTTCCCGTTGACCTGAGGGTCTCCATCGAGGGGGTGAAAAGTGACGGTGTGATGCCGCGCCGTAAACTCATGACGCGTCAAGTCGACAGCTGCTTCGATGGTGGTCGCCAGTGACAATCGTGATTGCGGCACCGCGCCTGACCTGGCGACCCGGAGGGAACCTGTGATGATGCCGTCGAGGCGTGCCACGTTCGCGAGTGCACGGTCGACCAATGGCGCGGACAGCGCGGGGGTCAGTTTTTCCTCCTGCGCACGTTGCAGGTCGGCGCGGATCGACGTGAGGGCGTTGCGTACTTCGTGTGACATCTGCGCGGCATAGCTCCCGACGGCGGCGAGGGACTTATTGGTGGCGAGCTGCTGGAGCGTGCTGTCGAGGCTCTCCGCCATGGTGTTGAAGGCCGCGGCTACACGCCCGGTCTCGTCGCTGCTCGACACGTTGACGCGCGTCTTGAGATCACCGCCACTGATCCGTTCGGACGCCTGGGCCAGCGCCGTGAGGGAACGGGTAAGGCGGTTCGTCAGGGCTACCGTCAAGAGCATGACGAAAAACGCGATGAGCAGCACGGTGATAATCCCCGCGCGGGCTGCGCGGCGAAAGGGCTCGATGTAGGCGTCGCCACGTGCAGCGAGGATAATTGTCAGCGGAGGTTCTTCGAGCGGGCGCTTCGCAACGACCCAGAGTTCACGATCGACGGTCGCGGTTCCCGACTGCACCAGTGCTTCGGGGAACGATGGCGCGAGCAGAAGTTTTCCGGAACTCCCATCAATGGCGTTGATGGTGCCACCGGCGAGCAGCGCGGCACCGGTGTCGGGGAGGAGGGCACGCGTCGCAAGGCCGACGACGAGTCGACCGAGAGCGCGTTCGCCGACAGGCTGAATCGGTACCGTGACCTGGATAAACTGCGAAGGCGCAATCGGTGTCGCGCGCGAGCCGAACGTTGTTGCATCGATGGCGGGATCCCGGGTCAGACTCCAGACCAGTCGATTCTGGGCGTCGTAGAATGATGCGTTGCGGATGCCTTCATCGAGTGTCGGAAATATCGAGGTGAGAAACTCCGGCTGTCGGGGATCAGCGGCGGTGAGTGCGGCAGCGACCGGTTCGTTGTTCGCGAGCAGCAGCACGTCCCCGCGGATCTTGAACCATTCGCGGCCCGCGTGATCTGCCGCGCCGGCGGCGGCGCTGTCTACCTGCGCCTGCAGCACGGCGACTGCAGCTCGTTCGGCGCCGAATGCGAGCCACAGCGAAAAACACGCTAACGGAACGATGGCCGCGACAAGCACAATTGCATAGAACTTGTGACGTGTCGACCACCGGTAGCGCGTGCGGTTCGGGGTATCGTTGACCGTCGTGGTCATTCCAGGCCGTACCGATGCAACAGCCGGTTCAGTCGTGACCGCGACAGCTGCAGGATTTCAGCAGCGCGCGCCTTGTGCCCGCCGGTCGCCTTCAGGACGCGCGAAATATGGTCGCGCTCCACATCCGACAATGGCGCAAGCGCATCATCATCCTCGCGTTCGGGCGAGCTTCGCAGATTGAGGTGTTCGGGCCGAATGACGCCGGCTGATGCAACCACAGCGGCACGCGTCAGGCAGTTTTCCATTTCACGAACGTTGCCCGGCCAGTTGTGCGTCGTCAGGATCGACATCGCTTCCGTCGAAACGCGCGGAGCGGCGATTCCCATGGGCTGTGCGCTGCGCTCGAGGATGTGCTGCACGATGCCGGGAATGTCGGCGGCGCGATCGCGCAACGGAGGGAGCACGATCTCGATGACGCGCAAACGGTAGTAAAGGTCTTCACGAAACTGACCGGCAGCGACCAGCTGCTCGAGATTACGATGTGTTGCTGCGACAACGCGCGCCTCGGTGCGCTGCATCTGCTCGGCGCCAACAGGCTGGATCTCGTGCGTCTGCAGCACGCGAAGCAGCTTACTCTGGAACTCGAGAGAGGTGTCACCGATCTCGTCGAGGAACACGGTGCCCCGCCCCGCCATGACGAAGCAGCCTCGCCTCGCCGCCACCGCACCGGTGAAGGCCCCCTTCGTATGCCCGAAGAGCTCTGACTCGAGGAGTGAAGCAGGAATCGCAGTGCAATTGATCGCCACGAAAGGCTCAGCCGCGGCATCGGAGTTGGAGTGAATGGCTCGTGCGACGAGCTCCTTGCCGGTGCCGCTCTCTCCGCGCACCAGCACCGTAGCACGCGCGGCCGCTGCCTGTCCAATCAGCTTGAAGATTTCGATCATGCGCGGATCACGACCGACCATGTCGACATGCGGCTGGGCGACTGATGGCGAACGCGCCTGTTTCTTCCGCGTGCGGCGATCCTCGAACAAGCGCGCGAGCAAAGGGCGAAGAACCTGCAGGTCGAGTGGCTTCACGAGGAAGTCACTCGCACCGCCGCGCATGGCCTTTACGACTGTCGGCATGTCATCAAACGCGGTCATGACGATGACATCGACATCCGGCGCCTTCTCACGCAGCGTGAGGAGCAGGTCGAGCCCGGACATTCCGTCCATTCGTACATCGGTAATTACAACATCGGGTGCAAACTTGTGGAGCAAGCCGATTGCCTGCTCCCCGCCGTCGGCGGTGAGGACCGTGTGACCCCAGGCATCCAGCGCCTCTCCGATCGAGACGCGGATCTGCTCATCATCATCAACCAGCAGCACACGGCCCTGCACCGCGCTCACCGTTTCGACTTCGGTGCGGCAGGTTTCCGTGCAGCAGGATTCAGTGCAGCAGTCTTTGGCGGGGCCGGCTTTGATGCAGCAGTGAGCCGGGTGAAATCGATGTCCCCGACCTTGTACGTGTAGGGCGCTTCCGAACCGAAGATCATGCGTCGCCCATCCGGTGAGATGGAAATATCCCCGATGTCGACGGCTTCCTTGTCAACTCCGGTCAGCATGAACGGCGATCCGCCATCGAGTGGAACGAGTGTGTAATCCGAGCGGATGGCCGTGCCGTTCTGGCGATCAGCGGCGCCGCAATCGAACGATCCAACCACGAGATTGCGACCGTCCGGATGCCATTTGGTGTTGTACAGACCGCATGGAAACTCAGCCGTCAGGTCGCGAGCCGCCCCCGTCTCCAGGGATATCAGGCGGATTCCCTGTCCACTGCCGCGCTCAAACCCCGCGGCCATCCATTTCCGATCGGGCGACACGGACACATCCAAAACGGTTTCAACCAGCTTGAATGTCCGTCCCTCGCCCTTGCCGTAAGGGAGAAGCTCGAAGCCGGCGGGTGTAGCTTTAAGGAATGTGTCATCGCTGAACAGCTTGATCGACCAGGCGGGCAGCGTGATGCGGGAGAGCTCGCGATCGGCCCCGCCCAGCGTTGCCTCTCGCACCGCGCTGTACGCAGGCATTGCAGCGAGCGATACATAGCGCAGGGCCTTGCTGTCGGACCTCCATGCGGCATTGCCGCTCACGGACGAGTCCTGTCCCAGCAGCGACTTCTTGCCGGACTTTACATCCACGACAGCATGGCGGACCGCGCTTGTCATGTATGCAATGAACCGCCCATCGGGCGACCATAGGAGTGGCGAACGGGATGCATTCGCAGTGGCGGAAAGCAGCCGGACATCCGATCCATCCGCGCGCATCACCGCAAGCTGATACTGACCATTCACCTTGCGCTGAAGTGCGATGAAGTTGCCATCCGGTGAATATGCCGGGAGGCGATCGTATGACGCGGAAGGAGTGAGTGATTGCAGTGCTTTCGACGCGAAGTCGACGCGCTTGACGCCCGCCGGTATGTCCAACTGGGCAAACACGAAGTGATTGGACCGCCCGCTCCACTTGCCAAAGTACGTACCGATCGGCATCAGGTTAGTTGAAAGGATTTTGCCGTCCGGTGTCGCGATTTTTAGTGGGGAACCCATGTATGGCGGGCCGCCGTCATAGTAAGCGATGAGGCGACCGTCCCTTGACACGCCCATCAGGTCGGTGGCGCGCAAGACGCGTCGTGACTTGGCCTGCGGCAACTTGGCCGGTACCGCGCGGATCCAACTTCCCGTCGCGCCTTCGGAGGCAACGTAGTAAATGTTGCCGTCCGCCGACCATGCCGGGTCCCGGACGCTGAACTTTTCTTCATCGACAATCGTGCGCTCGGTGCCACCGGTGGCAGGTATCGCGATCAGTTTCCCTCTTCCGACCACGGCCAAAATCGAGCGGCCATCCGGAGAAAAGCTGATGTGCCCGCCGGTCCGCACAGTGGTGACGGACACGCGTTGCGGCGGCGCGGCGGGTTTACCGGTGTTGCGATCGACGGGCACGCTCCACACGCTACTGGCCTGGCCCTCGTAGACCAGGAATGCGATGCGATCCCCGTTTGGTGACCATACTGCTGCGCCACTTTTTCTTTCGGCAATCTGAACCCGCTCACCGGTGGCGGGATTATGCACGACGACGCCGGCCCCCTCAAGGAGTAGCAAGCCGGTCGGGGACTCGGCCGCGCTGAGGCCGATATCATCCTTCGTGGTCATCACCCACTTCACCTGAGCGGGATTTTGCGCGCTGGCGGTCGATGCGCCGATGAGGACGAATATCGCGGTGTAGAATGGTAGGGTACGCATGTGTTACCTCCTGAAGGGGTCGCGAATGACGACGCTCCTGTATAACAAGGCGCGTACCGTACACCTTCAAAAAGGCAACATCATGTGGTGAAACGATTTGCGGTGTGCTGCCGATGCGAGCGGGCGCGCGTCCACGACTCATTCCGCTACGTCGCGGTCGCTATTCCATCGCGTACTTGTTGGTCACATCCGCATCCGCAGGTCCTGCCATGAGGCGGAACTCGTCCTGCTTCATGAGCGGGTCATCGCGCAGGTCGACGTCGAGTCGTAGCGACTTCGCGAGACCACGCATGAAGCCGGGCTCGGCTTCGAGGATGTACAGCGCGACCTGTGGATGAACGCGGATCGTAACGTCCTTCTCGCGCTGCTGTACCGCAACCCGGCGGACGGCGCGCTCGACGCGGCGGACGACGGTCTCGGGACGGAACACGCGGCCGGAGCCGCCGCAGTACCAGCAGGGCTCGGTGAGGGACTGGAAGAGCGACGGCCGGACGCGCTGGCGGGTCATCTGGATGAGGCCGAGCTCCGAGACCTGGAAGGCGCGCGTACGGGCGCGATCGCGGCCGAGATGCTGGCGGAGCTCCTGGAGCACGCGGTCCTGGTTCGCGCGGGTCTCCATGTCGATGAAGTCGCATACGATGATGCCACCGACATCGCGCAGACGCAGCTGGCGGGCGATCTCCTTGGCGGCGTCGACATTGGTCTTCAGGATGGTCTTTTCGGGGTCCTTCTTGCCGGTATAGCGGCCGGTATTCACATCGATCGAAACGAGCGCTTCGGTCGGCTCGATGATGATGTAGCCACCCGAGGGCAGGTCGACGCGGCGCTGGAAGGCTTCGCGGATGGCCTCCTCGATGCCGAACTTGTCGAACAGCGGGACGGGGTCGACGTACAGGTGGACGCGATCCATGAGCGAGGGATCGACACCGCCGAGGTAGGTCCGGACCTCGTCGTATACCTGCTTCCCTTCGATGGTCAGACTGTCGACCTTCGCGGTGAAAACGTCCCGGATGATGCCGCTCGTGAGCTTGGCCTCGCTATGGATAAGCGACGGCGGACGCGCGGACTTCGAGCGTTTCTGGATTTTCTTCCAGGTCTCGTGCAGCGAATTGAACTCGCGCTCGAAGATCTCGCGGGTCAGCTCTTCGCCGACCGTACGGATGATGACGCCGGTGCCTTCGGGAACGATCTCGCGGGCCATCGCGCGCAGGCGGGTGCGCTCCTCGCGCTCCTCGATCTTGCGGCTGACGCCGATATGCTTGGAGCCGGGCATGTAGACGAGGAAACGGCCGGGCAGGCTGACGTGCGTGGTGACGCGCGGGCCTTTAGTGCTGATGGGTTCCTTCGTCGCCTGGACGAGGACGCGGTCGCCCTTGGCGATCAGGTCCTGGATGGGAGGGAGCTTTGCGGCGCGCTCGTCGTCGCTCTGATGCTTGCTCGGCGCGGGCGCTTCGTCGTCTTCCTCTTCGGGATCCTTGGCGACGTCGGACACGTGCAGGAAGGCGGCCTTGTCGGTGCCGATATCGACGAATGCGGCCTGGATACCAGGGAGAACGGCCTGGACGGAGCCGAGGTAGATGTCGCCGACAATGCGTTCGTTGTCGGGACGATCGACCATGAGTTCGACGAGGACGTCATCCTCGAGGATGGCGACGCGCGTCTCCTGCGCTGTCGCGGAAATCAAGATTTCGCGTTTCATGTAACGTCCGTATCTGTTATTTCGCGCGCGGTCCCAGTCTTCAGGACGCGTCGCGGAGAAGGCCGCGCGAGATCACTAGGCGCTGCACCTCACTGGTGCCTTCGCCGATCTCGCAGATTTTCGCATCGCGCATCATTCGTTCGACGGGATACTCCGACGAATAACCATGCGCTCCCATCAATTGCACCGCCCGCGTCGTGGTGCGCATCGAAAGCTCGCTCGCATAGAGCTTCGCCATCGACGCTTCACGACTGAACGGCTGTCCATTTTCCTTGAGCCACGCCGCGTGATACACCAGGTGCCGTGCTGCCTCGATCTCCGTCGCCATATCGGCAATGGTGAACTGCACGCCCTGGTAATCTTTCAGCGGTTTGCCAGCCTGCGTTTTCCCCGGTACATACCGGAGTACTGTATCAAGCGCGCCCTGCGCGAGTCCGAGCGACAGTGCCCCGATGCCGATCCGACCGGCATCGAGTGTCTTCATGAAATTGATGAAGCCCTGACCTTCGTCACCCAGCCGGTTCTCGGCGGGCACGACGGCATCCTCAATGATGAGCTCGCGCGTATCCGACGCGCGCCACCCCATCTTGTCTTCCTTCTTGCCGGCGCGAACGCCCGCCGTGAAGGGTGCGAGCTCGTCCGCATGCCCTGTACCTACACGTGTGGCGGCTTCGCGGTCCGTCGTTTCCTTCGTCACGATGAACGACGAGATGCCCTTCACCCCCTGGGCACGATCCGTCACCGCTGTAATCACGAAGATCTCGCCAACACCCGCGTGGGTGATGAAGATCTTGCTGCCATTGATCCGGTATTCACCGTTGTCGCGCACTGCCACCGTGCGAGTGGCGCCGGCATCTGACCCGGCGGCCGGTTCGGTCAGGCCGAAGCCCCCGAGTACACGGCCCTGCGCCAGGAACGGAATGTAACGGGTCTTCTGCTCGTTTGTCCCGAAACTCAGGATCGGGGACAGGCCGAGGGTGCAATGGGCACTGATCGTAATGGAATGACTGGCATCCACACGGGCGAGCTGCTCGATGACCGAGATGTAGCTGACGGTGTCGAGGCCCTGCCCGCCATACTCCTTGGGGACATTGACGCCAAAGAGGCCGAGATCGGCCATCTTGCGAACGTTCTCCCACGGGAACCGGCTATTCTCATCGAGATCGCGTGCGACGGGTGCGATCTCGGCCAGCGCGAAGGCGTGCACCATTTCGCGCATCTCTAGATGTGCTTTTGTAAAATACGGACTCATGGGGGAAGGATAGCTGAAAGGATAGGGCTTCGGAAAGGCGTGGGGGCGCCGGGGGGGCGCGCGCCGGCCGTCCGGGGCGGCTCCGTCAGCTACAGCGCGAGTGTCATGCGACGACGGACGCGCACGCCCAATGCGAGTCGCGGCCGCGTGGTGCGCGGCAGGAGCGGCCGGGTGCAGTTGTCGCAATCGTCGCACTTTGCGGTCGCGGCCTCTTCGCCGAAATACCGTAGCATGTAGGCCCGCCGGCAGCGCTGGTGGTAGGCGTACCCTTCCATTGCGTGGAGACGCCGTGCCTCACGACGGCGTTGCTCACTCATCCCCGCGACGGGTAGCAGGCCCGCGGTGCGGTCGATCAGCACGATGCGATGCAGTGGCGGCGTTTCCGCGGAAACGCCGGGGACGCGGATGCGCTCGACTTCGATGACGCCGGATGCCTCGAGGTCGCGCAGCGCTGCTTCGACCTGTTTCTCGGAGATGATCCCGGCGGCGCGGGCGATCTCGACGGGTCCCATGCCGAGCGGCACGCGTCCGGTTGAACGCTGGCGCAGGACGCGCAACACGGCGCGGAGCAGTGCCGGGGGCGGATGCGACTGGTCGAGCATGAAGCGGTGTGTGTTCACATCGTTGGGCGAGTGCAGCAGCACACACCGCGAATGGTCGCCGTCGCGGCCGGCGCGACCCGCCTCCTGATAGTAGCCCTCGAGATTGCCTGACATCGCGTAATGCACGACGAGCCTGACATTCGGTTTGTCGATGCCCATGCCGAATGCGTTCGTTGCGACCACAACGCGAACGCGCTCCTCCATGAACCAGTCCTGGAGCCGTCGCCTGTCGTCACCGCTCATGCCGGCGTGATACGCGGCGGTGCGCAGGCCGGTGTGATTGAGCAGGTCGGCAAGGGCTTCGACGGTGCGGCGAGTGGGGGCATAGACGATTGCGACGCCGTCGTCATCGCGCCGCGTGAGCAGCCGCAGCATCAGGCGGTCCTTCTCGGCGACATCGCGGGCGGCGATGACGTGCCAGCCGAGGTTCGGCCGATCGAAGCCGCGCGCGACGAGCAGGTAGTCGCGCAGCCGCATCTGCGCGGCGATGTCGTCGCGGACGGCGGGTGTCGCGGTAGCGGTCAGTGCGATTACGGGACAGCGGAGGATCTCGCGCACGGACCCGAGGCGACGGTAGCTCGGTCGGAAGTCATGTCCCCACTGACTGATGCAGTGCGCTTCGTCGATTGCGAGCAGTGACACGTTCATCCGCGTGAGGCGATCGCGGAACGCGCGACCGTCCAGTCGTTCGGGTGCGACGTACAGCAGTTTGAGTTCACCGCGCTCGGCGCGGTCGAGTGTGTCTGCCACTTCGGCGTCGGGCTGCGCGGAGCTGACCATGCCGGCGCTGATGCCGCGTCGTACCAATGTGTCGACCTGGTCCTTCATCAGCGAGATCAGCGGGCTCACGACAATGGTGAGGCCGGGCAGGATCAGCGCGGGCACCTGGTAGCAGAGGCTCTTGCCGCCACCGGTCGGCACGAGGACCAGGACGTCACGGCCTTCGAGGACACCGCAGACGATGCCGTCCTGCCCGTGGCGGAAGTCGGGATAGCCGAAGTACTGCTTCAGCACGGCGCGCGCGGTCGTGAGGGAATGGGTCATGGGAGGGAATACTGCAGGGTGGGTGGGGCGGGGACATGGCGGAATCGGGCTTCGCCAGGGAAATGGGAACTGGGAAATGGGAAATGGGAAATGGGCTGGAGGGGCTAGGGGTTAGGGGCTGAGGGGTCGGGGGGGTGGGATTTCCGCTCCTTGAACTTCGAGATCATGCGCATGATGAGGGCGATGGCGAGGATGACGATGCCGATGTTGACGAGGAGTTCGCGGCCGGAGGCCATGCCGGCGATGCCGATGCCGGCGCCGGTGACGAACATGAGGACGCGTGCGTAGAACCAGCGCATGTCCAACTCGGTCGGCGGCGTGCGGGAAGGTCGCAGCATCAGCGGTCGCGTTGTTTGTCGAGGAATCGGCGGACGCCGTCGCGGCATTCGTCGGTGAAGCGTGCGAGTGCATTGACCTCTGCGCCGCGCGCGATGGCTTCCTCGAACGAGAGTCCATCCATGCCGTATAGCAGTCGCTTGGTCAGGCGAATTGCAGACGACGGCCGATTGGCGAGGGTTGATGCATATGCCGTCGCCTCCGCATCGAGTGCATCATCCGCAATGACGCGTGTGACGATGCCGAGCTGGTAGGCTTCGGTGGATGTGATGAGGTCTCCGCGGGCGACGAGATCGAATGCGCGCTTCTCGCCGAGGTTGCGGCGCAGCAGTGCCATCACCATGGCGGGTACGAAGCCGAGATGCACTTCGGGATAGCCGAATACGGCGGACTCGGCGGCGAGCACGACGTCGCATGCGGTGGCGAGGCCTGCGCCGCCGGCAATGGCGTTACCCTGCACTGCCGCGATGATCGGCTTGTCGGCGCGTCGCATGTCGATGAACAGGTTGCCGATGGCCATGGCGTCCTCGAGGTTCTCGAGGGGGCTTGCACCTGCGGCAATGCGTTCGAGCTGCGCGAGGTCGGCGCCCGCGCAGAAGTCCTTGCCTTCACCGCGCAGCAGGATGACGCGCGTCTCGCTGTCTTCCTGCGCTGCGCACAGCGCATCCTTGAGCTCGCGCACGGTGACGGCATCGAGCGCATTGCGCTTCGCGGGCCGGTTGAGCGTGATAGTGGCGACCGTGCCGTCCGCATGAACGCGAATGCGTTCGTAGCTGCTTGTCATCGTGCGTGCCTTCCCGAGCTAGAGGGCGAACCCGTCGGGCAGTGGAATCTCCATGCGGAGCATGGCGGTGGAGAACGTCTTGCCCTGCGCGTCCGTCATCAACGACACGGTGCCGCCGCCGTCGAGCGCGCCGTGCAGCAGAAAGTTGACGGCCTCGAGGTTGGGCAGCTCGAACCGGTCGACGCTTCCCTTCACCATCTCACCGAAGTGTGCCTTGACGCGTTCGGCTGTGACATACGTGCGCATCAGCTCATAGTATTCGGGTTTGCGTGCGATGATCCCGACATTGACGGTGTCGCCCTTGTCGCCGGAGCGCGCGTGTGCAAGCTCGTACAGCAATACCTTCTTCATGCGTCAACCACCTCGATGCGCAGGCCGGGCTCGATCTGTGTTCGATCGATGAGGGCCGGCCAGTATGCGACGATTTCCTGTGCCTTCGGACGGCCGCCCGCAAACCCCGTCACGGTCGGTGGTCCCGTGAGGACCAGGGGTGCGAGTTCGCGCGCGAATGTCTCGACTGCGTTGCGATCCGTGCTGCGCACTGCAAAACGGAATTCGACCTCGGGCGCATCCGGATTGGGCGGCCCCGCGAGCGCACCGTGCGCCGAGTTCCAGCCGACGAACTCCGTGCGGATGCTGTCGAACTTCGCGCCGAGGCGGTCGAGCCGCTCGCGCAGAATGCGGTCTGCCATCTGCGCCTTTTCGATGGCGTCAGGCCACGCGTAGACGAGGGTGCCGACCGCCTTGTAACCCGCGGAATACGAGATCGACACTTTCAGTTTGTCCGTGGCCTTCTGGCCCTTTATGCCGTGTACCCGCACGCGGTCATTCCCGAGATCCTCGAGCTGGATCGTCGTAAAGTCAGCGACCACGTCCGGCGTGATGTACTCGCGCGGATCGCCCATCTCGTACAGGATCTGCTCCGCAACGACGGCGCGGCTGATGCGGCCGCCTGTGCCTTCGTGCTTGGTGACGACGAACGTGCCGTCGCGGTTCGCTTCGATGATCGGGAACCCGACGTCGCCGAGGGATTCACCGATCTCCTTCCACGACACCAGCGAATTGCCGCCACTCGACTGCGCGCCGCACTCGTTGATGTGTCCGGCGACAACGCCGGCCGCGAGGCGATCGTAGTCGTCGCTCGACCAGCCGAATGCGTGCATCATCGGAGCATACGTCAGTGCGGTATCGGTCGAGCGGCCGGTGATCACGACAGTCGCATCCTTCGCCAGTGCCTGCACGATCGGTGCTGCACCGATGTATGCGTTCGCGCTCATGACGCGGTCGATCACGGTCTCGAGTGATTCGCCCGTCTCCATGTTGCGCAGCTCATGGCCTGCATCGACCAGCGAGCGGAGGCGGTGCATGATGTCGTCGCCTGCAACCACACCGACTTTGACTTTGCCGGCGAGGCCGGCTTTGCGTGCGACCTCGAGGACGGCGTCACGGCAGCCATCGGCATTGACGCCGCCGGCGTTTGCAATGACGCGGATGTTCTTTTCCGCGCAGTCGGGCAGGATCTCGCCCATCAGCGGCACGAAGTCACTGGCGTATCCTTTCGACGGATCGCGTGTCTTCTGCTTCTGCATGATGGACATGGTGACTTCGGCGAGGTAGTCGAGCATGAGGTAGTCGACCTGGCCACGCCGGACCTGCGAGATGGGCGCGGAGAGGAGATCCCCCCAGAAGCCCTGTCCCGATGCGATGCGAATGGTATCCCTGTCTGCCATGTGTACGTCCCGTCTCAGCCGATGGCCGGGAGAGCGCCGAATGCGCCCAGGTGCGGCCCGGAGTTGTGGAGTGCGGTAAAGAGTGCAAGCGCGAGTGTCGCGCGGATATGATCGGGTGCGATGACGGCGTCGACGAAGCCACGTGCCGCGGCATAACGTGCATCGAGCTGCTGCTCGTAGTCGGCGCGGACTGCGTCCATCTTCGCCTGGAGTTTGGCGTCGGGCTTCTGCTTCGCCTTCTTGAGTTCGTCGAGTTGTGTGCCGAACAGTGCCATCACCGCGGACTCGCCTTCCATCACGCCCATGCGTCCGGTCGGCAGCGTGAAGATGAAGTCCGGGTCGAAGCCCTGCCCTGCCATGGCGTAGTACCCCGCGCCGGACGCGTGGTTGATGGTGAGCACGAGTTTGGGCACGGTCGCGGTCGCCATGGCTTCGACGAAGTGTGCGCCAGCGCGGATGATCCCGCTGTGCTCGGCGTCGACACCGACCATGAAGCCGCTCACATCCTGGATGAACAGCAGCGGTGTGCGATGGCGGTTCATGGTTTCGATAAAGAACGCGGTCTTCTCGGCGCTGTCGGCATAGACGATCCCGCCGAACTTCGGCTGGCCCCCGAGCGGGTCCTTGATCATGCCTCGCGCATTCGCGATCACGCCGACGGTGATGCCGCCGAGGCGGCCGGTGCCGCAGATCATCTCGGGTGCGCGATCGATCTGGAACTCGTCGAACCGGTCGTCATCGAGCAGGATGTCGAGCAGCTTGCGCACTTCATAGGGCTGCCTGTGGTCATCTGGAAGCAGTGCGGCGAGTGCCTTGGTATCCGTCGACGGCAGCTCGAAGTCCGCGGGCACGCGCAATGGACGGTCGTCGTACGGCAGCTCGTGAATGAGCTGGCGGATGCGCGCGACGCACGCGCGGTCATCGGGCAGCCGGTAGTGTGCGACACCGCTGATCGCGTTGTGCGTCCATGCGCCGCCGAGCGCTTCGGACTCGACGGTCTGTCCCGTCGCGCCCTTCACGAGGTTGGGTCCACCCAGACCCATGAAGCTCGTGCCTTCCACCATCAGGATCACATCGGACAGTGCGGGCAGGTATGCGCCACCGGCGATGCACGGCCCCATGACGGCCGCGATCTGAGGCACGCGAAGATACCGTCGCATCAATGAGTTGTAATAGAAAATGCGGGACGCGCCGTACTGCCCGGGGAATACGCCGCCCTGGTAGGGCAGGTTCACGCCGGCGGAGTCGACGAGATACAC
>JBBSJG010000074.1:0-15574 GCA_038257485.1 Longimicrobiales bacterium
CCCGTGGAGCGCCCTCGCGAGCGTCATGTACGCGTCGCGCGGTGAGAGCAGCTTCGGCCTGCTGAATACGGGCGAGGAGTTCGAGATCAATGGTAGCCGGTACGTCTTCGCGCGCGCCGGGATGTCGCTGGCACTGCGTGAAAAGGAGTCGGACCTCACGTTCCGACGCATGGCGGCATCTGTGTTCGCGGCGCCGTTCTACATGCGCGAGCTGCCCCGCTCCGAGCTGGGCTTCGAGAACTTGGATGTGTTCCGGGCCTCGAACCACTTCGGCCTGAGCCTGGGCGCCACGGGCGAGCTGCCCTTTGCACGCGACCGCATGTCGGTCCAGCTGGGTATCGAGGACTATGCGACCTGGTGGAGCAATGAAGCGCTTACCCGCCTGCCCGCCTCGTTCTACACGGACGACAATCCGGCCGCGACGACGCGGGTCGAAAGCGGCATTTCGCACATGTGGCTGCTCCGGGCCGGCGTCAGCTACCGCTGGCGCTGATGCCCTGCCCGATGTGACACGGATATGACGAGGGGCGGCCTGCTGGTCGCCCCTCGCTGCATTTCAGTACCCGATCCCTTATCTTGGCCGCATCATGTCAATCATCATCGGAGTAGCAGGCGGCAGCGGATCAGGGAAGACGACGGTTGTGAAGTCGATCGTCCGCAGTCTCGGCAAAGGACAGGTCACGGTCGTGCATCACGACGCGTATTATCGTGATGCCAGCCATCTCGACCCCGAAGCGCGGCACGCGATCAATTATGACCATCCCGACGCGCTCGAGACGGAGCTGCTCGTCGAGCACCTGAATGCACTCCGTGCAGGCTCCGCCGTCGCCATCCCGACATATGATTTCACGACGCAGAGCCGGCTGCCCGACACGGTAATCGCCGAGCCGCGCAAGGTCATCATTGTCGACGGCCTGCTGATCCTCTGGGACAAGCGGCTGCGCGAACTGATGGATATCAAGGTGTTCGTCGACACCGATTCCGATCTCCGCTTCATTCGACGACTGTCGCGCGACATCGAAGAACGCGGCCGGACCGCGGAATGGGTGATCAAGCAATACCTCGAGACCGTGCGGCTGATGCACCTCGAGTTCGTTGAGCCCAGCAAGCGATACGCGGATCTGATCATGCCGGAGGGCGGCCACAACCGCGTCGCGGTGGATATGCTCCTGACCAAGGTGCGATCCATCCTGCGCGATGGCGGCGACCGCCCGTAATGCGTACTGCGCAGCGGCTCAGCTTCGGGCTGCTCATGGCCCTGATCCTCGTGCTCCTGATCGGTCTCGTTTCCTTCGCGAGCACCCGCCGGTTCCAGAGCGCGAACGCCAGCATACGCAACAGTACGGAAACGCTGCTGACACTCGGTCGGTTCGCGGGCCACCTCTCCAATGCCGAGTCCGCCGTCCGGGGCTTCGTCCTGACTGGTGACAGTGCATACATGCTTTCGTATGCGACGGCGTCCGGATCGCTGCGCGCGGAATTCGACTCCCTCGATGGTCTCGGCGTGCAGGACAGCTCGCACGCGCGCACAGTGCTCGAGCTAAAGAGGCTGACGACGGCAAAGCTGCAGTACGTGGAGTCCGCCGCGGGCGTGCGTTCCCGCCTCGGTCTTGACGCTGCCGTCGCACGCGCAGCCACTGGCCGTGGTCGGATCCTGATGGACAGCATCAACACCGTAACGGGCGCCATGGAGACGCGAGCACGCACGTCGCTGGCGCAGCAGCAGCAGCGCGCCGCTGGGCTCGCGCGGCTGACCGATGCCGTTGTCGGCGTCGGCGCTGTGCTTGCGTGTATCATGCTCTCGTTCGCAGCGTTGTTCATGGTCCGGCAATTCAGCGAACGGCGCCGCGCAGAGACCGCAGTGCGCGAAGGACAGGCACAGCTCACTCAGTTTCTGGACTCGCTGCCGATCGGCGCCTTCGTCATCGATGCATCCGGTCAGCCCAGCTTTGCCAATACCACTGCACTCAGCATGATGGGTGCTGCATCACTGCACGAACTCAACACGCGGCCGCATGAAACCATGATCCCGCTGTGGCGGGAGGAGGATCACTCGCCGCTGCCTGCTGCAGAGGACCCCATGCGAGCGGCACTCCGCGGACTCGCCGCACAACGTGAAGGACTCGAGATCCATGTAGGCTCCGATACACGTATTCCCATCGAGATCTCGGCAGCGCCGGTATTCGACAGCAATGGCAGTGTTGCCTTCGCGATCGCAACGTTCAGTGATATCACGGAGCGTCAGCGCGCACGTGCAGCCATGCAGCTCGCACGGCAGGCCGCGGAAGACAGCAACCGCGCGAAGAGCGACTTCCTCGCGCGCATGAGCCACGAGCTGCGCACACCGCTCAACTCCGTCATCGGGTTCGCGAACATCCTGCTGAAGAACAAGGGCGGCACGCTACGCGAGCAGGACCAGACCTATCTCACGCGCATCCTCGACAACGGCAAGCACCTGCTCCTGTTGATCAATGACATCCTCGATCTGTCCAAGATCGAGTCCGGCAAGGTCCAGGTGGAGTGGGAGGACGTCGACCTGCACGCAGTCCTGTTGCAGACCGTGCAGCAGCTCGAGACCCAGGCGAGGCCCGGTGTATCGCTCGAGGCCGTTGTGCCCGAAGGCATCGAGACGATCACATCGGATGCGGCAAGGCTGCGCCAGATCGCCTTCAATCTGATCGGCAATGCATTGAAGTTCACGCGGGAGGGGTACGTCCGCATTTCCGTCGACGCGGAGCCAGGCACGCAGCGACCCACACGCATCCGCGTCAAGGACAGCGGCATCGGAATTCCGCCCGACCGCCTGCAAGCGATTTTCGATGCGTTCGAGCAGGCCGACCGCTCGACCGCGCGACAGTATGGAGGAACGGGTCTTGGACTGCCCATCTCACGCGCGCTGTGCGAGCTTCTCGGCTACACACTCACCGTGCGCAGTGAACCGGGTGCAGGTACGGAATTCGTGATCGATTTGCATCCCGGCGATAAGCGCCGCACGGCAGAGGATGGTGTCGCCGATGGCGCCCGTCACGCCGTCGCATAACGAAGACGAACATGGCTGGATTTGAACGATACCTCGCCAGACTCACTGCGCGCGTCGAAAACCGTGTTGACGGCGCGCTCGGCAAACTGCGCGGACCGCGGGCCGCACGGCAGATCGCCGCATATCGCGGCTTCGGCACTGCCCACGAGGTATTCGCTTCCGGTCGCATCCTCGCCAATGCACCACCCGACGCGTCCAACGAGGCGGACCCGTGGTGGCGTAATCTGCAGAATGCATATCGCAGACTGGAGAGCGATGAGATGCCCGGCGTCGTTGTGCGCGTGTCCCTGGCGGGCACGCAGCGCGACGCCGTATCGGACGAAGAAGGTTTCTTCCGCACGTGGCTCAAGCTGTCCAATCCGCTCCCGCCCCGACTCTGGCACCAGGGTCTCATGCAGATCGTCGTGGATGGCACGGTCCGCGTCGAACAGCCGTTCCACGTGCTCACGCCAACGGCGGACGTACGCTTCGGGATCATCAGTGATCTGGATGACACTGTCGTGCATACCCGTGCGACCAGCCCCGTCCACGTCGCGCGCGGGATCCTGTTCGGCAATGCACGCACACGACTCCCGTTCCACGGTGTCGCGGCGTTCTACCGTGCCCTGCACGCTGGCAGTGCTGCAGGCGGCACCGCGGCGGCGGCCGGTGTCGTCCCGCCGACCGGCGACGGCGTGAACCCGATCTTCTACGTGTCGAGCAGTCCCTGGAATATCTACGACCTGCTCACGGATTTCCTCGAGCACCGCGGCATTCCGCTCGGCCCACTGATGCTGCGCGACTGGGGCATTACGGAGCAGGAGATCCTGCCGACGAGCCATGCGACGCACAAGCGCGCTGCGATCCGTCAGATCATGGATACGTACCCGGATATGCCGTTCATCCTGATTGGCGACAGTGGACAGCAGGACCCCGAGATCTATCGCGACGTCGTCCGCGACCAGGGGGAGCGCATCCTCGCGGTCTATATCCGCAATGTCTCACCCAACCCGCTGCGGAAAAAGTCCATTGAAGAGCTAGCGACAGAAGTGCAAAAGGCCGGCAGCACGCTTCTGCTTGCGGATGACACGCTCACCTGCGCGAAGCACGCCGCGGAAAAAGGATGGATCCCCGAGTCGTCACTCCCCGATATCGCGCAGGAAGAAAAACACGACGAAGGTCCACTCTCACGCAAGGCACCTACTGTGATCGTCGAAGGCTAGTTCTTCCCTTTCTAACGGATTCCCGCGTCGGCAGCAGTGTTCACGCGAAGGGCGCGAAGTTTTACGGAAAGTGCGCTTTGCGGTGGACCGAGAGCACCGATGAACACCGGTCATTTGTTGTTGTTTAAACAACAACCATGTCAGGCAATCACCGGCACCCCGCGGCTCCACAAGCCGCTCTTGCCATTCACTTCGTGATCTTCGTGTGAAAACTCTCGACGACGCGAGGGCGCCGTTGTTGTAAAAAAAATGGCGGCGTCCAAGAAAGGACACCGCCATGATTCAGGACTGAACGCCCGTCAGGAAGCCACTGCGTCCAGTTGGAACTGCATGTACCCAAGAAGGTCATGCGCCAGCAGCTCGGCCGTCGGGAATACTGAGTCGCCCCAGCCGTATTCCTCTTCCAGTCGGACTTCGAACTTTTCACGGACTGACCCGCCGCCCCATCCCGCACGGGCACGCGTCAACTCGCCGTAGTTGCCTGAGACATAGAGACGCACGCCCTGACCACCGCCGTCGCGCTTCAGACGCACCTCGAACCCAGCCACGGGGTGAACCTGTTCTTCATTGCCGGCCACCCGGCCCATCACCTCGACAGAAAGCCCCGGAACGTGCTCGGCGTACTCACGAAACGCGCGCTCCAGCTCTGTCACCCGATATCCCGCATCCTCGATTTCCATGGCACCAATGTTGGACCGGAATCGGGTGGAATCAAGGATGATCACACCGGCCTCCGGCTGTCCCATTGTGCCATAAAGCGATTTCCGGGCCTAAGCTGTTGCGATCGGAGCACCTAGCAGGCTGTCGGGGATACCGAATCCATTGACGATGGCGACGGCGTCCGGGCGGACCTCCCTGCACAGGCCATTGACCAGGTCGCGCACAGCCTTGGACTTAGCGGTTTCAAGGAACCCGGCTTCGAGGAACCAGGCGCGGTCGGCATCGATGCGGTCGAGGGCGTAGAGGGCCTCCAGACGGTCCAGTACCCCTCGCAGCCTCGGTTCCTGGACCGTCCGGATGGACGCCTGGAAGCATTCGAGCACATACCGCTCGCCCCACGCCCGGGCCGCCGCGAGGGCGTGGTCCTGAACGTGGTTGAGGGCGTCGAAGGAATCCTGGCCATCCGAGATGCGCTGGCGCAGTCGGCGGGCGAGGGACTGGAGGAGGCGGTCCTCGCGATAGCGGAATGCGTCCAGATGGAAGTCCGGATCGCGCAGATGCTCGTCATCGGTGCGCCTGGGTGCGACAGGGTTGAGGTCGGAGATGGTGGCAGCCGCGCGGCGGGTCACCCAGCGGACGGCGCCCCAGACATTCATGTCGCCGAACTGTTCGCGGTACTCGGTGAGCATGCCTCGCGCGACGAGCTGGAGGAGGACGTCGTTCGCGCCCTCGAACGTGGTGAACACATCGGTGTCGGTGATGAGCGTGCCGAGGCGGTTCTCGGCCATGTAACCCGCGCCGCCGCAGGATTGCCTGCACATGGCGAGTGTGCTGAGCGCGTGGGTTGAAGCGAGCGCCTTCATGGCTGCCGCCAGCGCTTCGATTTCGCGCGCGTTCTCCTCATTGCGTTCGCCGAACCGGCGGACCAGGTCCTTCATTGCGGTATCGAATGCCACAGTGGAGGCGAGTCCGGGGAAGAGTCTGCGCTGCACGGCGAGATAATCGAGGACGGGCTGTTCCTCTGCGCCTTCAGCGCCGAACTGCCGTCGCCTGTCCGTGTAGCGTATGGCGATCGTGAGTCCGGACTTCGCTGCGTTTACGCTGGCACTGGCAATGCTGACGCGGCCGGCGACGAGTGTGCCGATGGTTGTGAAGAACCTGCGTGTGGGATTGGTGATCGGGCTGGTATAGGTTCCGCCGTCGCTTACATCCGCAAATCGGTTGAGCAGGTTCTCGCGTGGCACACGCACGGCATCGAACCAGATGCGTCCGTTGTCGACGCCGTTCAGGCCTTCCTTGAGGCCGCAGTCCTGGATGCGGATGCCGGGCATGGTGTTGCCGTCGGCATCACGGATCGGCACGAGGACGGCGTGCACGCCGTGGCTGGCGCCGCCCACAATCAGCTGCGCGAAGACGACGGCCATCTGAGCGTGCATCGCCGCATTGCCGATGTAATCCTTGCGCGCGTTCTCCGTGGGTGTGTGAATGATGAACTCGCGGGTATCTGCGTCGTATACCGCCGTGGTCTGCAGGTCACGGACATTGGAGCCATGACCGGTCTCGGTCATCGCGAAGCAGCCGGGCAGCTTCAACGACGCGATGTCAGACAGATACTGTTCGTGGTGCCTGCGCGTGCCGAGCAGGAACACGCTGCCGCCGAACAGCCCGAAATGCACGCCGAACTTGACCATGAGGCTGAGGTCGTGGAATGCGAGCATTTCGAAGACCGCGATCATCTGCACGCCATCGTCCTCGCCCCCGAACTCCTCCGGGAACGCCAGGCCGCCGAGTCCTTCATCGGCGAGACGTTTGAGCCACTCGTACACCTTCTGCCGGTACTCGGGGAGCGTTGGCTTGTCGAGATACTTGAATTCAGGCGACGTGATCACAGCGAGGACGCGTTGTCTCAATTCCCAGTGATCGTTGTCGAGGAAACGGTGGAGCGCTGCCGGGTCGAATGATGCAGGCGTGCGAACTACTGCCGCGGCGGGTTCCGTGCCGAACAGGGATCGCGCGGCCTCACCGCCGGCCACGCCGAGCGAGTCCTCGAGCGCGTGCAGTGCTTCATCCAGCGCCTTCTGCCTGCTTCCCGAGATGGGCGTATCGCCGCGAGCATTGCGCGCGAGCGCCTTGCCCAGTGCCGCGAGGGATGTGCGCTCGTCCGGTCCGAGCGCGTCGCCCGCGTGATGGATCGCGGAAAGCAGTTCGCGCAGTTCGGCGTCATCGGGCGGACTTGTCGGGTCGAGCCATGTCTGCAAAGCGGCACGCAGCTCGACCGACAACGAGGTGTCACCGTCCACATGCGAACGAATTGCCCGGATCTCGTCGTCGGAAAGCGCACCATCGGCCCACGCGATGTAGAGAATGGGCGCGAACGGCAGGAGCATTCCGTCGAGCGGGATCCGGTCGGCCATTACTGCACCTTCGCCATCGTGGAGGTGCCGAGGTAGATGCCGTTGAACATCAGCTTGAACGTGCCGTGTGGCTGTGCGCGGAAGGTGACTTCCGGAGAGAGCAGGAACAGTGAGCCCTTGCCGACCCTCGCCTCGGCGAACTGCACGCCGCCAGTCAGATATTGCTGACCCCAGGCCCATCCGCTGCGCAGCGGATTCTCATTGAACCAGCCGACCGACTTGAGGCCCGCGGCCGCTGCATTGTCACCGAGCTTGAACACGGGGCTGTTGTCGAACATCACGTCAACCCATGGACCGACGCCCGCTGCCAGCGCGTGTGTAGTATCCATCGCAACACGCAGCACGGAACCCGGCACGTAGTATTTCGCGCGAGGGATCGCGCGCTCGCGGCCATCGACCGTTTCAACGAGTAAACTCGTGATCGGAAGGCCCAGGTGACGCGCGAGCGCCGTGGAACCACCGACGGTGATCACCGTACCGCCATTCTCCAGGAACGACTTGAGATGCGGTACCGTCTGCGCGACCGTCACATTGCCCTGTCGTGCGGCGTACTCCGCGGGGATGTTGGATGTCTGCGCGGCACCTGCACCGCCAGCCGCGGCACCTGCACCGCCAGCCGCGCCACCAGCCGCGCCGCCGGCGGGAATACCGCCATCGGGGAAGATGATGACGTCGTAGCGAGCATTGAGGTCACCGGCATCGAGTGTCTTCGGGAAGACGACCTCGTACGGGAAGTCGAACTGCTCGAGCACGAAGCGCGTCCACCCTGACGGCATGGAGCCGCCGAAGCGGTCCGCGAGGGCGATGCGGGCCGGGCGCAGTTTGTGGTGCTCGCCCGCGGGCCTGTCGCCTGTGCTCTCGAACACGAGACCCGTCTCGCGCGCGATTGCTTCAATCAGCGGCAGTGTCTGCGCAGTGGACGGGATGTAGAACGTACCGGCGGGATACGTCTTTCCTTTCGACGTCATTGGCTTCGCAAGCCAGAACACATTCTGGTTCGCGGCCATCAGGCGGTTCACTGCGATGAACGCGTCGTTCACATCATGACTGAGGAGGTAGCCCCGCGCGCGACTCGCCACGCGACCCGTGGGACGCGGCGCCTTGAGGCCGGTCACCTTCTCGAACGGTCCATCAACGCCCTCGAACAGGCGGTCGAACTGCACACCCATCTGGTACGCAAGCGTCCAGCCTGCATTGTCGTACGGCGCCGTCGGCGGAGCGCCGGGATACGCGATGTCGTCCGGATGATCCTGCGGCTCGAACATGTCGAGCACATGCGGCGCGAATGCCTGCGCTGTCTTGACGACGAAGGAGCCCGCGGGATACGCCTTGCCGCTGACGCTGAAGTCGCGCGAGGCGCGGTGCACGACGATGCCGTTCTCGAGCAGTGCATCGATGAACTTCGTCGCAGTCAGGAAGTCCTTCTGATTCGCGGGCAGGATGTACGCGCGCGGATCGCGATTGTCGGGGGCGCGCAGGAGTCGGTCGAAGTCTGCGCGCGTCGCGCGGCCGCCCCGCCCACCGCCCGCTGCTGGCGCACCACTCTCATCCGACGTCGCGCCCGCTGTCGCAGGAGCGGGTGTCGCCTGCGCGGCCGTGGTCGACGTGGGTGCAGGCCGCAGCGCGGCCTGTGCTGCGGCGATCAGGCGGGGATGCACAGTCCAGCTGTCGCGGCTGCCCCGCTCGATCGCGTTGCGACCCATGCGCCAGATGTTGTACAGGAACTGCTCGCTTCGGCGGGACGCGATATCGAGAACCGCATAGTTCGCCGTAACCGAGTAGTCGACCGACTGCCGGAAATGCCACACTTGCGGCTCGATCGGCGAGGGCAGGTCACCACGCGGCAGCTGCTGTGTCACGATGAATGGGATCTCGGTCGGCGTCGGGTTGCCGGTGGTCTCCGTCAGCAGTCCGATGATGTTGTGGAAGTATGCAGTGGTCCGCAGACCGCCGTTCCACCACGCAGAATACGACGCGCCCGAACGCCAGGTGACGCCGGGCTTGCCTTCCTGCAGGAAGCGGTCGTGCATGGCTGCGCCGACGAGGTCGATACCGACGGGGATCATCGGGTCGAGATTGTAGTTGAACGGATCGCGGAACGGCGGCGAGAACATCACCGTGCCGGCCGGTGCGGTCTGGTGATGATTGTACATGATCTGCGGGAACCACTCCGTATACATCACGCGGTTCATGTTCTCGGTTTCCGGCTGGGTCGATGCGTAGAAGTCGCGGTTGTTGTCGTGACCCGCATACTTCTGATACAGCACGGGAAGGTTGCCGGTGGAACGACGCTTCGGATCGGGGTCACGCATGTACCAGTTGGAGACGAGCTCCATACCGTCCGGGTTCGCGTGCACCATGAGGATGATGACGTCATTGAGGATGCGCAGGGTTTCCGGGTCCGACTTGCTCACGAGCTGATACGTGGTCTCGATCAGCTGCTGCGCGCCGAGCACTTCATTCGCGTGGAGACCGCCGTCGATCCAGACGATTGCCTTCCCTTCCGCAGCAAGCGCCTTCGCCTCCGCCTCGCTCACACCTTCCGCGGTTGCAAGACGGCGGGCGATGTCACGGTAGCGGTCGAGCTTCGCGAAGTTCGCGGGTGCCGTGATGATCCCCATCAGCTGCGGCCGGCCTTCTGCCGTGCGACCGATGGTATCCAGCCGCATCCGGTCGGACTCGCGCGACAGCTTCTCGAAGTATGCAGAGAACTGCGTGTAATTCGGCAACACGTAATCGGCGCCGATCTCGTGGCCGAACTCCGCCACAGGAGACGTCACGGATTGGGCGAGCGCCACTGACGAGGAGCCGGTCAGCAGCAGCGCGAGCGCGGCGGTGCGAAGGCGGAATCGTAGCATCATGAGACCCTTGGTGTTCGGTGATCTGGTCCCTGATGTTACGACCGCCGGGTTTACTGCGAAAGGCGTCCGCGCGGTTCGTCCGAGACCGGACGCAGGATGATGAAGCTGATGATCATCATGATCAGAAGCGTGAGGACGCCGATCCCCTGCCCGACCGGCGTCGCAATGCCTGCGGCGCGGGTCTGCGTCAACACCAGGCCCCACAGGAGTGGACCGGTGATCGCGGAAAACCGGCCAACCATCCCGTACAGGCCGTAGAACTCGCCAATGCGGTCCGGCGGTGTCAGGCGCAGCATCAGCGGCCGGTCCGCCGCCCAGATCCCGCCCAGACAGAAGCCCGCAGAACATGCGACGATGAACAGCGCCCACACCGGCAACCCGAACAGGCCAACCGCCGCCGCCCCCAGAAACACGACCATCCACATCGACAGTACGTAGTTCAGTGTGCGCTTCGGCCCGATGCGGTCACTCATCCAGCCCCAGGCGAATCCGCCAATGACCGCAAACGTGATCGCCGTCATCATCACCAGTCTCGCTTGCGCCTCCCCCTGATCCGCCGTCATCCCCGTCGCAACACTGATACTGATCGTGTACAACACCATGATCGAGATCACTGTATTGATCGCGTCCGTATAGAACATGCGGCCGATGAGAAAACGCAGAAGTCCGGGATACTCGTTGCTCGACCGCAACGTCCGAATCGTGTTCCGCGTCGACTCGATGGTCATGCGGAGATTGATCGGTTGAGGATTCGGGTTGCCGCGCTCCTTCACGAAGAAGAACGCCGGCAGTGCGAACAGCAGGAACAGCATCGCGACGACTGTGAAGAGGAGCGGCATGTTGTCGCCACTGATGATGAAGCCGATGCCGACGGCCAGGTACGATCCGAGGTAGCCGACACCGACGCCGATACCGCCGATCTTGCCACGATTCTCCTCGGTGCTGACTTCGGGAAGCAGTGCGTCATAGAACTGCAGTCCCGCCTGGTACGTGATGTTCGCGAGAATGAAGAGGATGATGGTGGGCGTGAATCCTGTACGGCCCATGCCGAGCGTGAGTGCAACACAGATCAGCGTGCTGGCGATGAGGAACGGCATACGTCGCCTCGCCCGATCGGTCATTGCGCCGAGGAGCGGGGATACCACGAAAATAATGCCCATGGAGATGGCGGTGATGAACCCGTAGTACGCGTCCGCCCGATCGCCGCCGACGGATCTGCGGATGA
The DNA here is from genome assembly GCA_038257485.1 of Longimicrobiales bacterium. Taxonomy (GTDB): domain Bacteria; phylum Gemmatimonadota; class Gemmatimonadetes; order Longimicrobiales; family RSA9; genus DASUXU01. The sequence continues at coordinate 11,403 of JBBSJG010000074.1, forward strand.
ACGTCGGGAAGTACAGCGAGACGATGCCCATGGAGAAGATGGTATTGGCGAGGTCGTACATGACCCAACTCGCGACGGACCGCCGAGAGATGATCCGATCGCCTGCACCGGCAACGGCAAGCTCACCGGCAGTGGTTCCCAGTCCGGACTCGAACGTGCTCACATCAACCTCGGGGGTGCGCGTTTGGAGACAGGCGAATATGGTTCATGTCGAGCAACCCGCGCCAGAGGATGGATGATGAAGGAATCAATGCGACGTCGTTTCAGTCCGCTCATGATGGTGCTGCTCGCTGCCTGTCAGCCGGGCGACGGCGGTCGCGCATCCGCACCTGTGGGCGACTCAGCCACGGGTGTCGCCGGTTCGCCGTCGCCTGCGCCACCACCGGCCGCATCGGGGGGCCGGACGCAGCTCGTGCTGGCATCGACGACATCAACCGAGGACTCCGGCCTGTTTGATGTGCTGATTCCCGCGTTCGAGCGGGCGCATCCGGAGCTGGCCGTCCGCCTCATCGCCGTGGGGACAGGCCAGGCGCTCGAGCTCGGACGTCGCCGCGATGCCGATGTGCTGCTCGTGCACGCACAGGCATCCGAGTCGGCATTCGTCGCGAGCGGTCATGGCGTGCGCCGCTGCGCGGTCATGTACAATGACTTCGTCCTGATCGGACCCACATCCGATCCGGCCAGTGTGCGAGGCACACGCGATCCGCTCGAAGCACTGCGCAGGATCGAGCGGTCGCGGTCGCCCTTCGTCTCGCGAGGCGATGACAGCGGCACCCACAAGAAGGAGCGCGAGTTGTGGGAAGAGGCGCGCGTCGAGCCGCGCGGCGTCTGGTATATGGAGACCGGCCAGGGCATGGGCGAGGTGTTGAACATTGCTGCGGAGAAGAGCGCGTATACGCTGACGGACCGCGCGACATTCCTCGTCGTCAAGGATCACAACCCGCTGGAGATCCTGGTGGAGGGCGACAAGCGTTTGATCAATCAGTACGGCGTCATCCCTGTCGCGGGCGCGCGCAACGCGGCGGGTGCAGCGGCGTTCGCGACCTGGATCACGTCACGGGAGGGTCAGCAGCTGATCGCGGACTTCGGCGTCGCGACGTTCGGCCGGCCGCTGTTCATCCCCAATGCATCAGGCTGCGACGGCTCATAGATCGTCACGCAGCGTTCAGCGGACGCGCAGCACTTCGGTGAAGTGTTTGAGCAGCCGGACAACCGTGGCGATGACACAGACTGCAACGAAAACTACCAGCCATGTGCGGTCCACGACGAAGCGGCCGTGCACCATGTAGTCCGCATACAGCTTGAGCGCAAAGAGCGGCACGGCGGCCGCCAGCCACGCCGAATACTCGCGGCGTAGCGCACGTCGCATGGAATACGGGTACTTCGGCGGCACGTAGTGCGCTGTCGTGGGAATGATGGCCGGTATTTGCCCCGACCATGCGGCGTATGCGTCGCCGAACTTGCGCAGAAGGAATGACTCTTCTGCGATCATGATGCGTTCGTAGTAGACCCAGAACAGCAGCCAGATGACGACGACGAGCGCGATCGATCGCGGGAACATTGCGACGCCCGTCCACACGAGCAGTACGCCCAGGTACAGCGGGTGGCGCACCATCGAGTATGCACCGGTGGTATTCAGGTTCTCCGCGACCTGCCCGCTTCTGTTCCCGCCGGATGTATGCGGCGCTGCCGTCCCGATCGCCCACATCCGGATTGCGAGTCCAGCGACAATCGGGATCAGACACAACATTTCCCACACGCCCAACGGCATGATCCAGGACTGCGGCTCCGCGTAATCACGCATGGCCCACAGGACCACGCCGAAGAACAGGATCGGTGGGTAGCTCCTGTACCGGAACAGCAGTTCGCCGCTGCGTTCGAGCTCTTCCTTCAGTGCCATTGGTTCTCCGCGCTCAACTGTCCGGCGCATGTCCGCTTCATTTCGGCTTCACAATGTTCCACTTGCCCGGATCGAACAGACCCTCCGGGATCACCACGTTCGCTTCCATGTCGTAATACTCTTCGCGCATGGTTTCCTTGCCATCCGTCAGGAAAAGCACGTACGGCGAGATCCACGCACCGCCGAAGCGCTCATAGCGATCGAACCGGACCTCACTGGTACGCGTGCCACCGGGTCCCGCGGGATTGAGCAGCCGCACGAACACCAGGCGCTCCTGGTCGATCCAGAACTGCTTCGTGTGCAGGTCGCCGGCATCTGCGCCCACGACATAGACGGGACGGCCCTGCCACACGTCCGTGCGCAGACGCGTCATGTCGAAGCCCTCCTCGCGCAGCACCGCGACGGAACGGTCGGCCGGCTGACGGTAGACATCGAAGCCGAGGACCATGAGCGGATTGCGCGACTTGATCCGGCGGACCGATGCATCCGGCGCGAACACGAAAACGCTGTCGCCTACATACATCTGTCCGCGGCCATTGAAGTCACTGCCGAGATCGATGCGCAGCTTGCCGGGGATCTCGGCGTGCTCCAGCCACACCTCGTCAGGCCGCACCGTTCCATCGGCTGCAGGCGGACGGATCACCTTCTGGCGAAACCGCAGCGTGCTGTACCACGTCGTCGCATAACGATCGTGCATTGCCGCGATCACGTCCGACGCGGTCTCGACGACCGCACGCGGTGCTGGCGACGGCTGACCCGTGCGGCATGATACCGTTGCGACGACCGCCAGCGGCAGAACCATGATTCTCGTGAGCAGCTTCATCAATATCTGGCCTGGATGAGACGGGCGACGCCGTCGCGGATGTTGACGACGAACAGGCGATCGAACTCTGTTTCGGTGATCGCATCGACCCCTACACCGGACGCCTTCTTCACCATCAGCGGCACCGTGTTGCTGTGCCCGACGACGAGGACTGTCTTGCCCGCGTGGTCGCGCACGATGCGCTCGATGAGGGTGCTTGCGTCCGCATCGAGCGTCGCGCCGGCGACCGGTACGACCGTTACGGTCGCGCCCGCAGCCTTCCCCACAACCCCGCCCGTCGACCGGGTGCGGTTGTACTGGCTCGTGTAGACCGCCACCACGCCCGCGCCGGACAGCGCCTTCGACAGCGCCGCCGCGCGCACCTCGCCCGCGGGCGTAAGCGACGGATCACGAGGGTCGCCCCCGGCAGCCTCGGCATGGCGAACGAAAATGATTGTCGTTGTCTGGGCGGCCTGCGCGCTCAGCCGGGTCGCGGCAGCGCCAAAGGATAGCGCCGCGACAACGAATGCAATCAATGGGGTATAACGTCGCATAGAGTCTCCTCACACCGGACAGGCCGCCTGGTTGGCGCTTCATCCTAGCGCCCGACGGCCCCCGTGGCTATCACTTTGTGGCGAAGACATTGTCAGCAGGGTCCACCATCAGCCAGCGCACGCATTGAACGTCCTGAATATCAGCTCGCTCCGTAAAAGCTTCGGCGGCCGCGTCATCTTCGACAATGTCTCGTTCGCTGTGGATGAGGAGGAGAAGATCGGGTTCATTGGCGTGAACGGCTCCGGCAAGTCAACGCTGTTCCGCATTGTCGCCGGTCTCGAGGGGGTGGACAGCGGGGACATCGCGATCCGCCGCTCTGCGCAGCTGGGCTACCTGGCCCAGGAGCCGGACTTCCGGCCGGACCAGAAGATCCGTGACGCCGTCGCCGAAGGACGGCCGGAGCTGTACCAGGCGCTGGCCGAGTACGAGCAGGTCGGTCATCAGCTGTCCGCTTCCGACGCCGACCACGACCGCCTGATGACACGCCATGCCGCGCTCGGCGCCACGATCGACCGCCTGGGCGGGTGGGACTGGACACACCGCGTCGAATCGATGCTCACGCAACTCGGCGTGCTCAATTACGAGCGCACAGTGGACGGCCTGAGCGGCGGCGAGGCGAAGCGTGTCGCACTCGCTCGCACACTCCTCGCACAGCCTGCGTTGCTGCTGCTCGACGAACCGACCAACCATCTCGATGCGGACACGGTGCTGTTTCTCGAGGAGTACCTCATCGAGTATCAGGGCGCGGTCATGCTCATCACGCACGACCGCTATTTTCTCGATCGTGTCGTGGATCGCATGATTGAAGTGGAGAAGGGACAGCTCACGTCGTTCCCGGGCGGCTACACAGAGGACCTGGAGGCGCAGGCCGCGAGGACAGAGTTGCAGGCGACGGTGGACGCCAAGCGCCGCAAG
>JBBSJG010000075.1:0-15485 GCA_038257485.1 Longimicrobiales bacterium
CCGAAAACGGGACATCGTATCATAATGGGTTGTTGGTTATGTGTTTATGACTGTCCGATGGACGGTGTGAGGAAGAGCCATGCGGACGTAATGTCTTGAAAGCGGACATGTTGCGATATGGTGACAAACGACCTAACGTGTTGGGGCACAATGACTTGTGAGATAATCCGGGGGTGGTACGAGTCTGGCCTATAGCAGAATCGGTTAAAAACAAACAATTGATGGGTGATCCGATGATGGAAACACGACCTCTCCTCCTCGTAGAAGACGATTCCGGCGCGCGCACGATGATCCACCGGTACCTGTCGCGTCAGGGTTATACGGTGACGGCCGTGGAGAGCGCGGAAGGTGCGCTGGCCGCGGGTGCGGAGTCGGAGGTCTACGACGTCGTGATCTCGGATGTGCACCTGCCGGGGATGTCGGGTCTGGACCTGGCGGGGGTTCTGCTGGAGCGGTCGCCAGACCAGGCGATCGTCCTGATCACGGGCGATCCGGACGAAGCGCTGGCGCGTGAGGCGTTGTCGCGCGGCCCGGTGAGTTACCTGCTGAAGCCATTCGAGCTGTTCGAGCTGGAGGCGGCGTTGTCACAGGCGATCGTACGTCAGGATCGCATGAAGGCGACGAAGGCGCCGGAGCCGATGCAGTCGTCGGGTCCATTGCCGCTGCAGTGGTTGCAGTACATGGACGAGTCGTCGTATGCGGGCGCGGGCCACGCGGACCGTGTGGCGAGGATCGCGCGGGTGCTGTCGGTGGGATTGCCGGAGGGGCAGCCGGAGATCGATTCTGCGGAGCTCACGGTGGCGGCGTGGTTGCACGAGATCGGCCGGCTGGCGGGTGGGAGTTCGGATCCGACGACGATCGCGCAACGCGGCTCCGAGATGCTGGTTGAGATGGGGTGCGCGCCCGGCGCGAAGCTGGCCGTGCGTCATCTTCATGAGCGATGGGATGGTCAGGGCGGACCGGATGGTCTGGCCGGATCGGCGATTCCGATGGCTGCCCAGGTTCTCGCGGTTGCGGATTCGATCGACCACTACTGTGCGGCGTGGCTGCAGGCGGGGCTCGATGTCATGTCCGCGGTCGACCGCGCGCTGGGACTGGTCGTCGCGCAACAGGGGTCGGTGTTCTCGCCGGCAGTGGCCCGCGCGGCAATGCGGGACCGCACTGTGATCCATCGAATCTGTGGCCGTCCGTTGCCCGCGAACGAGGCTGGCGAGATGGGCACGCCGGCGCCCGGTGCGTCCGCAGCGCCTGCCGGTGCGGCGGCGTAAAATGCTCACAGATCGAATTCTCATTGTCGACGATGAGCTTTCTACTGCACGCCTGCTTGCGCGCGCACTACAGAGAGCTGGCTATGCGAACGTGCGCATGTCGACGGACGCGAGTAACGTCCTGTTGCATGTGCGCACATTCGATCCACAGCTGTTGATCCTCGATCTGCACATGGAGGACGCGGATGGATTCGAGGTCCTGCAATCACTGCGTCAGTCGCTGGCGGCAGATACGCTGCTTCCGGTGCTCGTTGTGACGGCGGACTGTACGCGGGAGTCGCTGCATCGCGCGCATTCCCTCGGTGCCGATGACTACCTGGTGAAGCCGTTCGGCGTGGCCGAGCTGGTGCTGCGCGCGGAAGGGCTGCTCAGTATGCGCATGGCATGCGAGGCGTCGCACGACGAATCGGTTTCGTTGCGACGGCAGATCGGCGATTGCAGATACATCGTCACGCATGCGGAGGTCGATTTCATCGATGGGATGATGAACGCCCCACGCGCCGCGAACCGTGATGACACGCACTCGGCGCGAGTCGGTGATCTGGCGGCATCGATTGCAGAGCGACTCGGCCTCGACGAAGCCACGTCTGCTGCGATTCGGGCGGCCGCACCACTGCATGATATCGGCAAGGTCGCGGTAAGCGATGACATCCTCCTGAAGCCGGGTCCGCTCACCGCCGCGGAAGTCGAAATTGTCAGTCGTCACACGGTGATCGGCGCATTCCTGCTGTCCAGCACGGAGCTGCCGCTGCTGCGCCTGGCGAGGGACATCGCGCTGTATCATCACGAGCGATGGAACGGTACGGGATACCCGCGCGGGCTGAGCGGCGAGGAGATTCCGCTCGCGGCGAGGATTGTCGCAGTGGCGGATGTATTCGATGCACTGACGAGCGTGCGCAGCTACAAGCCGGCCTGGCCGGTGAAGGCTGCACTCACGGAGATCGTTGCGCAGAGCGGCATGCACTTCGATCCGCGTGTGGTCGGCGCCCTGGTGGCCACCATCCTCGAGATCGATGACAGTCTGGCCACGAATGCGAGGGGCGATGACGACATGGTGTTATCGCTGACCGAGCGCCAGTGGCAGCGTGAAGCGCAACTGCACGGCGCCGTCGCGGCCGGGCACAAGCTGGAGCGCGCGAGGCTCGTAGGGGATGTTGTCCGGCGGGCGATTGTCGCGTAGGTCGATGATGAACAATGCGACAGACGCAGCAATGCCGATCTGACTCGCGAGCAGGGCAGTGCGTGCGTGCCGATCACTGGTGCGCACGTTCTGATATATGCGCTCCATCTCCGCGTCCGCATACGCATCTCCGGTGCGTCGTATACAATTGAACGGATCTGCTTTGCACCGCTCTTCCAGCGCCTGGTAATCCCGGTCTGCCGTCCGGTTCTCGCTGAACCCGTATGCAGCGGCACCTACGGACAGTGCGAGCGTCGTCCACTTGGTCACGCGGATGACAGGTCCGCTCCTGCGCGCCCCCGTCACTGACGCCGCTGGCGAGGAAACGACCACCGCGGTATCCGCCACCTGCGCACGCAGCGTGTTGGCGCCGACACAGGTGAGTGCGGCGGCAAGCACGGACGCCGTCGCCAGAGTCATCCTCGATCCACGCAGATGTGTCATCGCAGCATCACGAGGCGGCCATCGCCGAGCGGGACATAGATCGCGCCGCCGTGCACCGCGACAGGCGAGCGGACGGAGCGGGGAAATGTGCGTTGCCACAGGATTGTACCGTCGCGCTGCATCATGTGCACGACACCGTCGAGGGTGCCGACCAGCAGTCCGTCGGCGGTGAGTGTGAGGCTCGATGTTGCGGCACCGCCGAGTGCGGCGATGCGCCGTGCAGCGCCGGACGGCTCGATACGCCACACGTCGGCAGTGCGGGTGAGGACGTAGGCGTCGCCGTTGGTGTCGATGGCGGGTGCGGCGAGGATCGGTGCACCGACGACTACGGACCACTGTGTCGTCATCCCGGGCAGTGCAATGGCGTGCAGCACGCCGGGGTGCAGCGGTACGAGCATGCGGTCGCCGTCGAGTGCGACGGGCGCCGAGCTCGAGCCAGGCAGATGGACGCCGGGCTGCATGCGGCCGGTCGCGCGGTCCACGCGCAGCATGCTGTCCCGCGTGGTAATCAGCACCAGGTCGGATCCCCATGCAACGGGCGGCGTGGCAATCGGTGACGGCAGCCGGATCTTCCACAGCTGCGTACCGCCGTCGATATGAAGCGCGAACATGTCGCCGCGTTCGCTGCCGGCGTAGATCACGCTGTCACGCAGCAGTGCACCGCCGACGGCGGGCGAGTGCATCTTGAACGTCCACGCGTGACGTCCGCGCGCGACGGAGACGGACTCGACGCGACCGTCGCGGGACTGCGTCGCGCCGTACAGCCGGTCGTCGAGGCGAAGGAGTGCGCCGGCGATCGGGCCATTGAAGCGACGTTCCCAGTACCGCGATCCCTTCGTCGCATCCACCACGGTTACGGTCTTTGCACTGCTGCTGGCGATGAGGAGCTGTGCATCGACGGCGGGCACGTCCGTATAGCCGCGGCCGAACCGACCTTCCCACTGGATCGTGGGGTTCGACGGGACGCGCTCGGTAAGGTAGGGTGTGCGCGACGCGGCGCCGAGCGTTTCAGGCCAGATCCCGCTGCCGACCTTCGCTACGGGCCTCGCCGGGTTGAAGCACGCGCTTTGCATGACGGACGCGGCGAGCAGTGCGGCAAGTGATGCACACAAATTGACACTCTTGAAATGCTGGTCTAGCTTCATCGCATATGCCTACCATGACTGAAATTCGACAGCTCGGCCGCCATGTGGACGAGATCGTGACCGTGCGCGGATGGGTGCAGACGACGCGCGGCCACGGCAAAGTAGCGTTCCTCGTGATGCGCGACGGCTCGGGGATGCTGCAGTGCGTCCTCGTGCAGAAGCAGGTCTCGCCGGAGACCTGGGAGACGTTCGGTACGCTCACACTCGAGACGAGTGTCAGTGTCACCGGCAGTGTCCGCGCCGACGACCGCGCGCCCGGCGGCTATGAGCTGACCGTGACAGATCTCGCGGTGATCGGGACCAGTCCCGACTACCCGATCCAGCCGAAGGAGCATGGCGTCGATTTCCTTCTCGACCACAGGCACCTCTGGCTCCGGTCCACACAACAGCGGGCGATCATGCGCGTCCGCAATGAGATCGAGCAGGCGATCCACGATTTCTTCTATCAGCGTGAGTTCGTTCGCATCGACAGCCCCATCCTCACCGGCTCGATCGGCGAGGGCAGGGAAGGCCTTTTCCCCGTCGACTACTTCGACGAGGAGGCGTTCCTTGCGCAGACCGGGCAGCTGTACGGCGAGGCTGCGGCGGCCGCGTTCGGCAAAATCTATACATTCGGTCCGACGTTTCGCGCGGAGAAGTCCAAGACCCGCAGGCATCTGACCGAGTTCTGGATGATCGAACCCGAAGTCGCCTGGAATGATTCTGCCGACAACATGCGTCTTCAGGAAGACCTGGTCTCCTACATCGTTGAACGCGCGCTGGAGCGCTGTCGTGACGAGCTGGCTACACTCGAGCGCGATGTGTCGGCGCTCGAGCGTGTGAAGGCGCCGTTCCCACGCCTCGATTATACCGACGCGATCACTGCGCTGCAGGCCAAGGGCCACGACATCAAGTGGGGCGATGACCTGGGCGCGCCGGACGAGACCGCGATCGCGGAAGACTACGACCGCCCCGTCTTCGTCATGAACTACCCGAAGGAGGCGAAAGCCTTCTATATGAAGGAGAACCCGGCCGATCCGCGCACGGTGCTGTGCAACGATCTGATCGCACCGGAGGGGTATGGCGAGATCATCGGCGGCTCCCAGCGCGAGGACGATCACGATAAGCTCCTCGCCCGTATTCGCGCGCAGGGGCTGCCTGAAGAGTCCTATGTCTGGTACCTTGAGCTTCGGAAGTACGGCTCATTCCCGCATTCCGGGTTCGGGCTCGGCCTCGAGCGCACCGTCGCATATGTCACAGGGCGCCCGCACATCCGTGAAATGATTCCCTTTCCGCGGATGCTCAACCGGCTCTACCCGTAAGGCCATACACCCATGGATACGCGGTGGAGACCTGGTCTCGGAGCCTGCGAACCACCGTCGCCATTGCCGGCTACGCGGCACTCCTCGAAATGGGGGTCCACGGACCCATCAATGACGCGCAGCGGGACGACCTCACCCGCATGCAGGCCAGCCAGCGGCACCTCCTGACCCTCATCAACGAGGTGCTCATCTACGCGAAACTGGAGTCCGGATCCCTCGACTACGACCTCGTGGACATCGATGTCGGGGCGGCCGTGGGCGAAGCAGCCGAGATGGTCGTACCCCAATACAGGGACAAGAGTCTGCGTCTTGAAGTCCTTTGCACCCACGATCTTCGTGTACGGGCGGACCCAGACCGATTCTGCCAGATCGTGGTCAACCTGCTGTCGAATGCACTCAAGTTCTCGGCGTCCGGCGGGGCCGTGACGGTGGAGTGCGGGGCAGAGGAGGGGCTCGTGTCCGTACGCATTTCTGATACGGGAATCGGCATACCGGCCGACCAGCTGGAGGCGATTTTCCAGCCGTTCGTGCAGGTCCGGTCGGAGCTGACGCGGACGCACGAGGGGACCGGACTGGGCCTCGCGATCAGTCGGGACCTGGCCCGCGGGATGGGTGGGGACGTGACGGTAGAGAGCGAACCCGGCCGCGGCAGCCGGTTCGAATTGACCCTCCCGTTGCCCTGAAATGGGCTGTCCAGGCGCTGTCGATGTCTTGTCCAGGCATCGAAACAACTTTATGCGACGGCGCCTAAATCATATCCGCACAATAATTTGTGCCCTATTGTGACAACTGCCTCGGCAAACTGTCCGCCTATTTGCCCTTTTTGACCTCATCCCACAGCTCATCCAGTTTCTCAAGTCCCGCGGACGGCACGTCGATGCCCCGTTCGGCGGCCATTTCCTCGAGCATGGTGAAGCGGTGGGTGAACTTGAGGTTGGCGGAACGGAGCGCCTGGGTGGGGTGGACGCCTGCCAGACGGCTGAGGTTTACGACGGCGAAAAGCAGGTCTCCGAGCTCCTCCTCGACGGCCGCCATATTGGCAGCCGCGACGGCTTCGCGGACTTCCGCGAGCTCTTCGGCGACCTTGTCGAGGGGACCCTCGGTGTCGGGCCAATCGAAGCCGACGGCGGCGACGCGGTCCTGAATGCGGTGAGCGAGGGAAAGCGGATCGAGCCGTCTGGGCAGGTTCGCGAGCACTGAAACAGATGTTGTGTCGAGGCCGACCGATTCGCGTTCCTGTGCCTTCAGCTGTTCCCATGGGACCTTCGGGCCGTCGCCATAGAGGTGCGGATGACGGCGCCGCATCTTGTCCTCGAGCGTGGTCACGACGGTGTCTGCATTGAAGGCCTGGCGTTCTTCGGCGAGGACGACCTGGAAGGCGACATTGAGGAGAAGGTCGCCGAGTTCACCGGTGAGCCCGATCTCATTGCGATCGGTGACGGCCTCGACGACTTCGTGCGCTTCCTCGATGAGGTAGGGCAGGAGGGAGTCGGGAGTCTGGGCGGCGTCCCAGTCGCAGTGGGCGCGCAGGAACCGGACGAGGTCGAGGGCGCGATCGAGGACGGGGCCCGGAGGCAGGGTTGAATCAGTCATGACGATATAAGGCGCGATGGCATCGCGGCTTGCAACCCCCCGGGAGTGTTCCTATACTCGACGTCTTTTGTCGCATATGCCGCCTATGAAGAATGAACAGGCGCGGGCCTGGGTTGAAGTGGACATGCGTGCGTTGCGCGCGAACTTCGACGCGGTGCGCCGCAGGGTGGGTCCGGCCGCCGCGATCATCGCCATGGTGAAAGCGGACGGCTACGGTCTGGGTGCCGCGCGTGTTGTGCGTGCGCTGGAGCCGGCCGCGCCCTGGGGCTATGGAGTGGCGACGGCGTCGGAGGGTGCATCGCTGCGTGCGGCTGGTGTGACGCGCCCGATCCTGCTGACGAGTCCACTGCCGCCGCATGCGGTGGGGGAGGCGGCGGAAGCCGGCCTGACCGCGAGTATCTCGGACCTGGCGGGTCTGGCGAGGTGGCGCGAGGCGGCCGCATCGGTGGGCGGGTTGGATTTCCATGTCGAAGTGGATACGGGGATGGGCCGTGCGGGGTTTGACTGGCGGGAAACGTCGCAGTGGGGCGGTCTGTTGTCGGGCGGGGCATCGCAGGCGAGGTGGACCGGGATCTATACGCACATGCACAGCGCGGATGCGGCGGAGGCGGGGTCGACGCGGACGCAGTGGCGCCGGTTCCGCGATGCGGTGGAGCAGCTGCCGGTGTCGCGGGAGGACCTGATGGTCCATGTCGCGAACAGTGCGACGGCGATGCGGTGGCCGGAGTATGCCGCGGATGCAGTGCGTCCGGGTATCTTCCTCTATGGCGGCGTCGTGTCGGACCGGTCGCATGAAGGCAATGTGCCGGTGCCGCAGGCGGTCGCGAGTGTACGGGCGAGGGTGGTGCTGGTGCGGGATGTACCTCCCGGGCACACTGTGGGGTATGGAGCCACGCATGTCGCGCGGGGCTGGGAACGGTGGGCTACGCTGGGGATCGGTTACGGAGACGGCCTGCCGCGCGTTCTTGGGAATGTAGGGAGTGCGCTGCTGCACGGGCGGCGAGTACCGATCATCGGCCGGATCTCCATGGACATGACGGTGGTAGACATAACTGACGTCCCTCATACGACGGCGGGCGATGTCGCCACATTGATCGGCTGCGACGGCAATGAATGCATTTCGGTGGACGATGTCGCGCAGCAGGCGGGCACCATCAGCTACGAAGTATTAACGGGCCTCACACCGCGACTCCCGCGGGTGGAGCAGGATGCACATGCAGAATATTGATCTCCTGGGTGCAGCACACGACGTGCTGTTGAATGCATACGCACCGTATTCCCGGTTTCGTGTGGGCTGTGCTCTGGAGGGTGAGAGTGGAACGGTGTATACAGGTTGCAATGTGGAGAACGCGTCGTACGGTCTGACGATCTGTGCGGAACGTGTAGCGATCGGCAGTGCGGTTGCCGCTGGTGAGCAGCGTTTCAAGCGACTGGTGCTGGTGAGTGATGCGTCGGAGCCCGTGGCGCCATGCGGTGCGTGCCGTGAGGTGCTGCGCGAGTTCGGTCCGACACTGGTCGTCGAATCGCACGGCGGATCGGGCGCCACCGTGCGCTGGACGATCGACCAGCTGCTCCCCGGTTCGTTCAAGCTGCCGGGATCGGAGCATCGCTCATGACCATGTTGAAGATGCACGCGCCGGTCATGCGGATGGCGCGTCTCACGCTGTTGTCGGTTGTGACGCTGGTTGCCCTGCCTGCCTGCGACCGTGAGGATCCGACGGCGATCGGCGGACCGCTGGTCGAGAGCGGCGTTGTCCGCACGTTCGAGATCACACTCGACGCGAGCCAGTTCCTGGTGCGGGACACGTCGTTCGCTGCATTCGAGCCGCCTGCGACCATTCCGTTCCTGATCCTGGCGAACGCGTACGAAGGCGCGTTGAACGCCAATGCGCTCGCGCGCTATCGTGTGGACCCGTTCCTGGGCGTAGTGGATGCCGCAGGTGCGCTGAAGGTCGACAGTGCGCCGAAGCTGCAGCGTGGCCGAATCGTGCTGAAACTGGATACGGTCGCGTCGGCGTACACGGCTCCGGTGCGACTGAATCTGTACGAGGCGGGCCAGGCCTGGGATACGGCGACGGTGACGTGGACGCTGGCGTCCGCGTCTACGCCGTGGACGACACCTGGCGGGACGCGTGGTGCGCTACTGGATTCAGCGACATTCACGGGTGGCGACTCCGTGACATTCCGCGTTGACACGCTGACACTCGCTCGCTGGCGCAACCCACTCGTCGTGAACAATGGCGTGCTGATTACGGTCGAGACGCCGGGTACGCGCCTTCGCCTGCCGAAGCCAATCCTGAAGATCGACTACCGTTCGACGCTCGCGGACACGGTGGTCACCCAGCTGCTGCTGCCGTTTGCGGCGCGCTTCATCAGTGATCCTCCGACGCCGTTTGCTGCGGCCGACCCGCGTGTCGGCGGTGCTCCGCTCGCGTATCGTGCGGTGCTCGAGGTGCGGCCGGACCTGGCGAACGTTCTCGTGCCCTGCCCGTTCACGACGTCATGCACGGTACGACTGAAGGATGCGACGATTGCCCGGGCGGACCTTCTGCTCGAGCCGGTGGCATCGCCGCTCGGCTTCGCGCCCGAGCTGCCGGTGACGATTCTCGCATATACGCTGCTGCCCACGCCGCAGCTGCCGCTCGTGCGTTCACCGCTCGGCCAGCCGGCGGGGTTCCAGACCGTGGCGCCGTCCAGCTTCCGCGGTACGGGCGCGCCGGTCGCGGCACTGACACTCACCACATTTGTGCGTGAGCTCGTCTCGCCCATTGATACGACAACATTCAATTCGCGGTATATCGCACTCTTGCAGGGCGGCACCTCGACATTCGGCTACGCCACGTTCCGCGGCCAGCCTCGTCTACGGCTGCGCCTGTCGGTGGCGCGGGAGATTCAGCTTCCATGATGCGTCGTTCACTTTTCGTCATCCTGCCGGCATTGCTGATGCCGGCGCTCGCATCCGCACAGACGTTGTTTGCAACACGCGGCCTCGGCGTGCCGATCTCCGCGACGGACGCGCGAGCGGCAGCGCTCGGCGGCATCGGCCTCGGACTGACCGGCTTCAACTTCAATTTCGAGAACCCGGCGGATGCCGCAGGCCTGCTTCGCCGCGGCGCGACGGCGACACTGCAGCCGTCGTGGAACCGTCTCGAGCTGGAGGGCGAGTCGGACAACATCGGCGGCTCGCGGTTCCCTCTGCTGCGGGTGTTCTATCCCGTGAACACGAAGGTTGTCGCGAGCCTCGGCTACGGCGCGTACCTCGACCAGACATGGGGCGTACAATTCGCAGGCGAGGAAGTACTCGGGGGTGAAACGATCAGGACGACGGACGTGGTCCGTTCGACGGGCGGCATCGCGCAACTGCGTTTCGGCATGTCGTATATGCTGAACCAGCGGCTCGCGATCGGCGCCGCGGCGGGCATGCTCACCGGCAACCTCGACCGTTCGGTGACGCGCACGTTCGATGACAGTGTGTCGTACGACGCGTTCGAGTCGCGCCTGCGCTGGGCGTACCGCGCGCCGCAGGCAACGCTTGGTGCGCGCTGGGACCCGGCGACGGGGACGCGGGTGTCGGCGAGCATGAGCTTCGCGGGCAAGTTGAAAGCAGATGCACAGGACAGTGCCGCCGAGGATCGGACATACGGCTCGTCATCGAAGTTGACGGTCGGCGCGAGCACAAAGCTGACATCGGAGGTGCTGGCGACGGCGGGCGCGTCGCGTCAGAAGTATCCCGAAATCGCGAGTGATCCCGTGATCGGACCGATGGGCAGTACCGCAGGCGCGAGCACGCGCGACACCTGGCAGTACGGTGCGGGCGTGGAATACACGGGCCTGCGCAAGGGCGCGACGATCTTCCCGTTCCGTCTCGGCATGCGCTACCAGCAGCTGCCCTACGCAGGTGCACTGGAGTCCTCGCCGAAGGAGTTCAGCATCGCGGCGGGCGCGGGTTTCGAGCTGTCGACGGATGTCGGACTGCCGCAGGCGTTGTTCAACATCGCACTGGAGCGCGCGACACGTGACGGCTTCGTGACGGCGTCCCGCAGTGACGGCCTGAGCGAGAAGTACTGGCGCATGAACATGACGATCGCGCTGTTCGGACGCTGAGCCCGTGACCCAGCCACGCCGCAAGGCGTATGTCGAGACGTACGGCTGCCAGATGAATGTCAGTGACGGCGAGCTGATGCAGGGCATCCTCGCGTCCGGCGGCTACGACATCGCACTGCGTCCCGAGGATGCCGACGTGATCCTGGTGAACACGTGCGCGATCCGTGAGCACGCGGAGCAGCGCGTGATCGGTCGTGTCGGTGACCTGTCCCGCCTCAAGAAGGATCGCCCCGACCTCGTCATCGGTGTAACCGGCTGCATGGCGCAGCGGCTTGGTGAGCGCCTGCTCGAGAAGGCCGGCTACGTCGATCTCGTCATGGGACCCGACGGTTATCGGTCGTTGCCGGATGTGCTCGCGCAGCTGCGTCCTGTCGCCGTGACGGGCATCGCTGCAATGCCGTCGCATGCGATCGCTTCACCATCCGCGCGCCGCACGCTGCCCGTATTGAGTGGCAGTGCCGCGAACGCGCCGCGCATGGCAGTGCTTTCGCTCGAGGCGGAAGAGAACTACGAAGGTCTGGAACAGCGTCGGGCTGCGGGTGCAACCGCGTGGGTGCCGGTGCAGCGAGGCTGCAACCATCGCTGCACATACTGCATCGTTCCATACGTGCGGGGCGACGAGAAGAACCGCGGCCCCGCGCACGTCCTTGCCGAAGTGCGTGGCCTGGTGGAGCAGGGCATTTCCGAAGTGGTACTGCTCGGACAGACGGTCAACTCGTATGAAGCGGACGGCTGGGATTTCGCACGACTGCTGCGCGCCGTCGCGCACGTCGACGGCATTCACCGCGTGCGGTTCACGTCACCGCATCCGAACGATGTCACGCCGTCGCTCATCGACGTCATGGCGACGGAGTCGAACGTGTGCAGACAGCTTCATCTCCCTGTGCAGTCGGGTCACAACCGCACGCTCAAGCGCATGGTACGACGGTATACGGTGGAGCGCTATCGCGAGATCGTGCGGGACGTGCGCGAGGCGATTCCCGGCATCGCACTGTCGACCGATGTCATTGTCGGGTTCCCCGGCGAGACAGACGAGGAGTTCGAGGCGACACTGGATCTGATGCGCGAGGTTCGCTTCGATGATGCGTTCCTGTACAAGTACTCGCTGCGTGAGGGCACGCCCGCCACGAGACTGCCGTTGACCGATCACGTGCCGGACGCCGTCGCGCAGAACCGTCTCGAACGCATCATCGGACTGCACCGTACGATCCAGGCGGAGATCAACACGTCCGAGCTCGGCAATGTCATCGAGGTGCTTGTCGAGCGCGCCGCCAAGAGCGCGGGCGATGTGCTGGGCCGGACGGAGAGCTACAAGGTCGTCGCGTTCGAGGGCGACGTGTCGCAGATCGGGCAGTACATGAACGTCCGTCTGCTGCGCACATCGGGCTCGACGTTCACGGGCGTCGCGGTCCCGTCTGGTCGAGTGCGAGTCGCGTAATCAACCGGCCGAGCTGTTGAAGATCGCGCAGGTCGAGTACTTCAACAGGTGAATGACTGTACCGTCCCGGCCACGACACACCTGCCTGCACTGCACCAAATTTCAACATTGTAGAGCCATCGGTCCCGCCCGACGTCGTGTTCGCGTGCAGCGGAATGCCTGCATTGCGTGCAACGCCGAGCATGTGATCGGTGTCATCTGGTGATGCCGAGCTGGAGGAGTCGAGTGCGCGCAGCACGGGACCGCCGCCGAGCGCGGCAAATGCGTAGCGCGCGTTCTCGAGCGGCGAGTCGGACGACACGAATGTGTCGATGCTGTACGCTACACGAACGGTTGTGCCGAACCGCGCGGCAACGGCTGCAGCGCCCACCAGTCCGGTTTCTTCTTCGACAGTCCAGACGAACACGGTATGGCGCGTCACGCGGGATGGATCGATCTGCGCGAGCGCGAGCAGCATCGCTGCCGACCCGGCGCGGTCGTCGAGTGAGCGCGCCGTGAAGCGGTTGGCGCCGATGCGTGTCGCGTTCTTCGGGGATGTGACCGACTGGCCGACGCGAACGCCCTGTGCAGCGAGTGCGGCAGAGTCTGCACCGAACCAGGCTGTGAGCACGCGAGGCTGTTTCGCGTCGGCCGTTGTGCGCGGAACGAAGATGCCTCGCACCGGTGCGCGTGTCGGGCGTCCATCCGCGGCGTCGAAGTGGAGCAGTGCAAGCTGTCCTTCCCAGAGGGACAACTGCATGCCGCCCCTCGCCCGAAGGGTTACAGTGCCGTCGCCGGCAATGGATTGCACTTCGTAGCCGGTCTCGTCGAGATGCCCGAGGAACACTGCAGTGTCGCGATCGGGGCCGAATGCGACGATGATGTTGCCCTCGCCGTCGATCTTCGTGAGGCTGCGTGCCCATGCCGGCATGCGCGCAATGACTGCGCTGCGGATGGCCTGCTCGTGCTCCGCAACGCCGTATTCGTCCGCGAGTGAAGCCAGGAGTGACGCCGTCGCAGACAATGAATCGGATATCGCGTGTTGGGCTGGCGGTGATGGGACCATCAGCCACGGTGTCGGTGTGACAACGCCGGCTGCGCGCGCGATCGCGACGCGCAGAGAATCCGCGGATGCGACGGAGATGGTCTCGGCGAGTGCGCCGGCCCACCGCACAGCGGGGGATACGATCGTGACGGAGTCGAGACGTGCGGAGCGCGGCACGAATGGGGCGACGGCAATGCGTCGGACGGCCGCTGTGGCGCTCGATGGGCCGACGATGGTGAGCGCGTCGACCGGGCCGAGTCGTGCGAGTGCGGCGCCGAGGCCGGCGTTCGAGAAGCTGCCCATCGATGCGATGATGTACGTGGTGCGGCCGGTGGTCACGCGGCCGGCTGCTGCACTGGCGATGGCTGCGCATCCCGCGCGTGTGCCTGCCATGGGGCCGGCGATCCCGCCGTTGTAGCTCCATGCGGGCCAGTCACGCACGACGGGGTCGAGCATACGGATCCCGAGGGTCGCGACGTCGGACGCGCTGGTCGCGCCGACATCCACGTACAGCTCGTCCGCCGTTGTAATCACCGGTTCGATATTGCGGCGGATGAGGTGCGTGCTCGGCGTCGCGAATACGGCGGGACGCGTGCCGGCGCGCGTCACGATCTGTGCGCGCTGCCCTTCGTGCTGTTGCGCCCACAATGCGTAAGTGGGTGCGCGGCCTGCCTGCTGCACGCGCAGCCAGCCGTCGTCGCGGATCTGACTGACCACATACGACGGCCGGTCGATGCTGCATGCGACGACGCGGTGTGGCGAGCCCTGTCCTCGCTGCACGATCCAGTTGCCATTCACATCCTGCGTCCATCCCGGCAACGCGCGGCTCAACGCGGGTGCGGCGACGTGCTCCCACGCGGGCGGTGCGGTCAGTGCGACCCATGAAGCGATGGAGTCGCCCGGCGTTTGGGCTGCGGCGGGCAGGACTGCCGCGAACGTGACGCAGGTCGACAGCACGAATGTTCGCGGGATGCGGACGGGCATGGCAGCTCCGGGCGTTTGGGGTGGAGCATCATGCGGGGGCGCGCTGCTGTGGTCAAGCATTCGTCCCAGCCAGCCATGGGAGCGCCCGACGCGCGCGGTGATGTTCATCACATGGACGCGCACGGCAGACCGCGATGACACCGCTCGTTCGGCTGACGCTCGCGCACATGGCCGGGTTGGTGGTGCCATTCTACCTGCTGCCCGGCGTCGCAGCATGGCTGCACGATCCCGCGGTTGTTGCAGTGCTGGGGGGCGCGTGTGCCGTGCTCGCGTGGAACGGCGTGGGCGCGAGCGCGGCGGCGCGACGTTTCGCGGCGATGGTGGCGCTGTTTGTCGTGCTCGGTGTGGTTGCCGGGGGTGCGGCGAGGAATCGGGCGCATGGGGACTGCCGCGCGCGGATCGCGCACAATGCGACGGTTCGGTTCGCGGCGCAGCCAGCGTCGCTGCCGGGGCCCGACGGCAGGCTGTCGTTGATGCTGGTGCGCGCAGCGTCTGACGGCATCGCGCAGTGCGCGGGGCTGGTCCGCGCGCGCGTGCCGCCGGCCACTGCCGCGGCATTGCAGGATGGTCGGACGATCGCAGGTACGGGCGTATGGATGGCGTACGAGGCGCGTTCGCGGCTACCGACGTGGCCGGAGCGGCGGGGCATGCTCGTCATCCGTGATGTGGAGATCGCGCCTGCATCGGTGCCGGTGTCGCGGTCACTGGCGGCGCGGACGCGAGCACAGGCGGTATTGCGCGCGACGCTCGCGCAGTCGGGTCTCGCGGAGGCGCTGGTGCTCGCGCAGAGGGACGGCGTGGACCCGGTCGTCAACGAACGGTTCACCGCGACGGGCATGTCGCACCTGCTGTCGATCTCGGGCACGCATGTCGGGCTCGTGGCCGCGCTGCTGCTCGGGCTCGCGGCGTTCCTCCGTATCGGCGGCAACGCTGGTCGTATCGGTGCGACGGTGGGTGTCGTCGCGTACGTGGCATTTCTGGGTTCGCCCGCGGCGGCGGCGAGG
>JBBSJG010000076.1:0-15442 GCA_038257485.1 Longimicrobiales bacterium
CGCGCGGTCGTGCAGGAGCGGCAGCAGCGCGGGCGCGATCGCGGCGTAATACTGCAGCAGGTCTCCCTTCGTGAGCCCTGTTTCGGGGAAGTAGACCCTGTCGAGATTGGTCAGCCTCAATTCCCTGTCGCCTACGCGAACCTGCGTGGCGCCGCCGCCCGTCGGGAGGTTGATCGATTCGCTCATGATTCCACAGTGCTGGGCACTTTTCACGCCCCTCCTCCGCTGGTAGTTTTCACGAATCCATCGATAGCCACATCCCAGCCCAGGACTCCCATGGCGACGCAGAATTCATTCGACATCACGACTGGCGCGGACCTCCAGGAAGTGGACAATGCGGTCAACCAGGCCGAGAAGGAGGTCGCGAACCGCTACGACTTCAAGGGCTCACCCGCCACGATCGAGTTTGACCGCGGCAAGAACATGCTCAAGCTCGAGGCGGAGAACGACTACAAGCTGACCGCGCTGCTCGACGTGTTGCAGACCAAGCTGATCCGCCGGAACGTGCCGATCAAGAACCTGAAGATGGGGGACGTCCAGCCGGCGACGCACGGCCGTGCCCGCCAGGAGATCACGCTGACACAGGGCATCCCCACCGAGGCCGCCAAGGAGATCGTGAAGGCGATCAAGGCGAAGGGTTTCAAAAAGGTGCAGTCGTCCATTCTCGGCGACGAAGTCCGGGTATCGAGCGCGTCGCGTGACGAGCTGCAGGAAGTCATGGCGTTTCTGCGCGGCGAAGACTTCGGCGTCGAACTGAACTTCGGCAACTACCGCGGCTGACCTAGCCACGCCGATGAACGCCACGCCGATGAATCCACGCCGCGCCGTGCTCAACCTGCGCGACGATCGACCAGCCTGGGCGTTGCCCGATTGGGCCGCGCAACGGATCGCATCGGCATTCCCGGATGACTGGGAAGTGATCGACGTGCGTGCACCCGCGAGCGGGCGTGGTGATGGCGACGGCGAGTCGCGCGAAGCACGCGATGCAGTGGCTGGCGCCGAGGTGTATCTCGGCTTCGGTTTTCCGCCCGCCATGTTCGCTGCCGCCACGCGGCCGAACGGCTTCCTGCGGTGGGTCCACAGCGGTTCGGCCGGCGTCGCATCGGCGCTCTACCCGCAGTTCGTGGAAAGCGACGTCCAGTTCACGAACTCCGCCGGCATCCATGCTCCGCCCATGGCCGAGACGGCGCTCGCGATGATCCTGCACTTCGCACGAGGCCTCGACTTCGCCGTGCGCGCACAACAGCGGCGGGAGTGGTACAAGCAGCCGTTCGAGGATCGCACGGACGCCGTGTGCGAAATCGCGGGGAGTACGCTCGGGATCTACGGCTTTGGTGGCGTCGGCCGTGAGCTTGCGTGGCGGGCAGCGGGGCTCGGCATGCGCGTGATCGCGACCAAACGGAATGACAGGATGGCACCGGCCGGCGTCGAGATTTTCCGCGGCGAACAGGCCATGGACGAACTGCTCGAACGGTCCGACTATCTCGTTGTTGCCGCGCCGTCTACCACAGCAACCCGCGGCACCATCGACGTTGCAGCGCTGCAGCGCATGAAGCGCGGCGCAGTCCTCATCAATGTGGCACGCGGCGACATTGTCGACGAGACCGCACTGGTGCACGCACTCGAGTCCGGCCACCTGCGCGGTGCTGCACTCGATGTATTCGCCGTCGAGCCGCTGCCCGCGGATTCGCCGCTGTGGTCGCTCGACAACGTGCTCATCACACCGCATGTCAGCGCGACAACCGCGCAGTACTGGCGACGCGAAGTCGACCTCATCGAGGAGAACGTCGAGCGCTATCTCGCCGGCCGCCCGCTCCGCAACGCCGTCGACAAGAACGCCGGCTACTAGAGGTCTTCTACTTCGGCGTCAGGTCCGACGGCAGGCGCGGCGACGACAGCAGGTCCTTGAACACCGTCCAGCGGACGTCCGGCTTGTCCTCTGTCCCGCCCTGCGCCTTGATGTAGTCACCCACCATGTCGCGGCCGTAGTTGTAGTTGATGACGTAGCTGCGGTAGGTGTCGATGAACTTGACCCGCTGCTTCGCGCTCGCCGGCGTGCGCAGCTCGTACTTCGTCAGCCACTTCGCCGCGGAGTCTGCATCGATCTTCCCGTCGAGGTACGCGCGCGCGGCTTCGTTGCCCGCATAGCTCAGCCGACCCACGACCGCCATCACGCGGTTGTATTCCTCCGCACGCTTGCCGTCGAGGCCCGCCAGCGGGAACAGCACGTCGCGCTCGAATGCAATGCGGTCGGCGGCCGGGAATGCGACGTCGATCCCGTAGTTCGCACTGCCCTCCGCGATCAGTGACTGCGGGCTGAACAGCGGATACACGCTGAACTCGGGCCAACCGCGACCGCGCACGAGGTTCTGCTCGAGCAATGCATTGTAGAGGTGGTGACCCGGATACCCCTCGTGCGCACCGACGTCGATCGCACGTTCGATGTAGATCGGCAGGTCCGTGTTGATCTGGATCAGGCTCTTCGATCCGCCCTTGTACCAGTTGTAGCCGCTCCACGCCTTGTCCGTCACGAACTCCAGTGTAAAGCTCTCGCTGTCGGGAAGTGCGACATGCGCCGCGCTGCGACGGCGCCCCTCCGCGATCGCGGCCCGGAACACCGTGTCCAGGTTCGCGCGGGGAATAATGAAATCCTTCTTGTACGCCTCCAGCCTCGTAGCGACGCTGCCCGTGCCCGGCAGCATCCCGCCCAGCGTGTCGACCAGTTGCTCGAAGTGGGACTCCGGATAACTTGGCGCCACGGCGTCGTACAGCGCCCTCGACTCATCATCGAACGTCAGCTTCACTCCACTCAGGATGCCCGCATACGCACGCACGGAGGCGAGCTGGTGCTGCAGGTATTTCTTGCGCAACTGCACCAGCTCGGACGTGCCGGCAACGTCGACGGCGTCGATCTGACCGACAAGCCGGCTGCCGCGGAGACTGATGGTGTCCAGGGACGGCTTCTCCAGTGCCGCCCCGGCCTGCCACTCGGCCGGACCGTAGTACGCATCCACGTAGCCTGCATCATGCTGGCCGAGGCCGAGCACGAGCTTCACGTACTCTTCTGCCAGCGGCTTGAACACCGAGTCCGCGCGCGCGTCTGCTGCGCTCGTGTCGGCCGTCACGCTGTCCACGTTTGCAGTGTCGGATGTTGCACAGGCGGCCAGGAGCAGGGGGAGTAAGAGCAGATATTTCATGCGATGCGGTTTCACGAGCCGCTCCAGCGCGGAGGTTTCAGAAGGACGCCTCAGGGGCGATCGATGGAGTATACCCTGAGCACGTCCTACTCGAAAAGGCCGATCTGGCTGCCGGGGACGGGCGGGCGCCGGAAGGACGCAGTGGAAAGGCCGTCCGTGCGCGAGTCGGTGCGATACCCGGCCTTGCGCTTCGAAACCTCGAACAGCCGGCCGATCTGGTCCGCGAATTCGCCGACACCTCTCCCGCGCACACCCCACTGTGCATCATACAGCTTGCCGTGCCTCATCTCCTTTACGCGATTCAACACCTTGTCCTTCCGGTCCGGATAGTGGCGTTCCAGCCAGTCGACCATCAACGGCGCGACCGCGTGCGGCAGGCGCAGTATCACGTAGCCCGCCCACTGCGCGCCCGCATCACGCGCTGCCTGCAGGATGGCCGGCATCTCTTCGTCCGTAAGGCCCGGAATGATCGGCGCCACCATGATCCCCACCGGAATGCCCGCCTTCGCCAGCTGCTCGACCGCCGCCAGGCGGCGCGACGGAATCGATGTACGAGGTTCCATGATCTGTTGCAGGTCTTTCCGTAACGTTGTGATCGAGAGGTTCACGGAAATGCAGCGGTGCTCGTGCAGATCCTTGAACAGATCGATGTCACGCGTGACCAGATGATTCTTCGTGATCACCGTCATCGGGTTGCGGAACTCCGCCATGACTTCGATCACAGACCGCGTGATGCGCAGCTTCCGCTCGATCGGCTGGTAGCAATCGGTCACCCCACTCAGCGCGATGACCTGCGGCTCCCAGCTCTTCTTCATAAGTTCCGCGCGCAACAACGAAGCTGCATCCGTCTTCACGAAGATCTTCGTTTCGAAATCCAGCCCTGCCGACAGGCCGAAATACTCGTGCGTCGGTCGCGCGTAGCAGTAAATGCAGCCGTGCTCACACCCGCGATACGGGTTGATGCTGCGATCAAAGCCGATGTCGGGACTGTCGTTGCTCGCGATGATCGTCCGCGATGCGTCGCGCAGCAGCTGCGTCTGCGGCAATGGCAGCTCGCCCAGCTCCGCAAGGTCCTCATCCATCGTGTCAACGTCCGGCACCATCTCGATCATCTCGAAGCGGTTCACCGGATTCGCCGCAGCGCCGCGGCCGCGGATGGTGTAAAGGCTGTTCACTTCCGTTGACATCTTCACCTACCTGACCAGCTGCTGCAGTTCTTTGCGAATGGACGATGACGTACAGCGCCCGATCGTCACGTCCGGTGTGTCATGCCACGACGCGAGCCGCACCAGCGCACGCGCGGTATCCGCGAGCATGGCCGCGCTCACGCGCACGCCGTCCTCGAGATAAAACGCCTTCACCTCGAACCTGCCATCCGCGCGATGCGCCTTCGCATCCATCCGCCCGATCAGCCGCCCATTGCGCAGCAGAGGCAGCACGTAATAGCCGTGCACGCGCTTGGGAGAAGGCGTGTAGCACTCGAGACGGTAGTCGAAGCCGAAGAGCGCGAGCGCACGCGCGCGGTCCCACACCAGCGGGTCGAACGGTGACAGGAACGTGGTATGCGACGCCGGAAGCGCTCCCTCGGCAGCGGCTCGCGCGAGCGCCATGCAGTCGGGATGCACATACATCGGGACATCCCACCCGGCCACTTCGACTTCCGTGATGTCACCCGCAGCGGCGAGCGAACGTACGATCGCCGGCGTTTCCGTCTTGCTCATGCGGAAATAGTCAGCGACCCACCTCGCCGTCGCGACGCCCAGCGCCTTGACCGCATGCAATGCGAGCAGCCTGGCAGCCTGCGACTGCGAAGGCACTCCATCATCCCATTGCGGGTGCACGCGCTCACGCAGATCGTACACGCGCTGGAAATTGTGGCGACGCGCAACCATGACGTCGCCCGCCGTGAACAGCGACTCGAGCGCGCGCTTCTCCGGCTTCCATTCCCACCATCCGCCCGGCGCTGCACCGTCGCGGCGACTGAAATCGATCGCACGCGTTGCGCCATTCTCCCGCAGGTGCAGCAGCACTGTGTCGATCTCGTGGCGATTCTTGCGCACCCACTCGTGGCGGTACTTCCACCCCATCTGCTTCGCTTCGTCCATGCGATGGCGGTAGAGCGCGTAGTCCTCGATCGGCAGGAAGCAGGCCTCGTGCGACCAGTACTCGAACAGCGCACCCTCCGTCAGCAGCTCGTCCAGCCAGGCGTTGTCGTACGAACCCAGTCTGCTGTACAGCACCATGTACGGACTGCGCGCGATCACGCTGATCGTATCGATCTGCAACGCACGCATCTGCAGGATCGCGTTGTGGACGTCTGCCTTTGTCGCCTTGCGGCGGGGCGGCTTTGCGAGGCCCATTACGGCGACACTCACTCTCGCCGCCTGCTCCTGCGTCAGAACGAGCATCGTACCACCATTCAGACCACGTTAATGAAAATCGCGCGACCGGTAGTTCGTCCGCTCCCGCGCAGGGCGGCCGACCTTCAGTTCGCGGAAACGCACACCCACGACATTCAACACCCGGTCCACCCGCTCGAACCGGCCCTCCACCGCCAGGAACGGCGAGTGGCGAACCACTTCCTTGTGCTGCTGGAACAGCGGTGCCGGCACAATCACGTTCATATAGCCGAACTCATCCTCCAGCAGCACAAACACCGTACCCTTCGCCGTCGACGGATGTTGCCTTGCCACCACCAGTCCCGCAACCACAATGTTCGAACGGTCCTGCCATGTCTCCAGGTCCCGGCTCGATGCCACACCCAGTGACGTCAACCGCTCCCGCAGATGCTCCATCGGATGACCATCCACACAGATCCCCGTCGCAAGATAATCCAGGAATATGCGCTCCTCGCCTTCGAGCTCATGCGGACGGAACGGCAGCACACGCGCGGGCGCCAGCGGCAGCAGGTCACCCGCCACACGCAACGCCTCCCACGCGGCCTGACGCCGTCCCGGCGAGAACGCCTCGAACGCACCCGCACGCGCCACATGCAGCGCGTCCTTCCGCGTCAGCCCCGCACGACGCACAACGTCATCGATCGATGTGAACCGCCCCGCATCCCGCGCTTTCTGCAAGGATTCTCGCGTCTTTTCCCCAAGACCCCTGATGTGTCGCCACCCAACGCGAAGCGAGGGTTCCCTCCCCCCATCAACCTCCCCCACAGTGCAATCCCACTCGCCATCCCGCAGGCACGGCGGCAGCACGCGAACGCCGTGGCGCCGCGCATCATGAACCAGTGTCGCGGGCGGGTAGAACCCCATCGGCCACGCGTTCAGCATGCCGAGGAAGAACTCCGCAGGATAGTTCGCCTTGAGCCACGCCGTCGCATACGCGATCAGTGCAAAGCTCCACGCGTGACTCTCGGGGAACCCGTAATTGGCGAACGAGTGCAGATCATCAACGACTTTCTGTGCGACGGCTTCCTCGACACCGCGCGCCACACACGCATTCTTCAATCGCATGAGTGCAGCATGCAACTTCGGCAGCTTGCGGTAGTGGCCCATCGTACGACGCAGCTCGTCCGCTTCCGATGCCGTGAACCCGCCGAGCGCCATCGAAATCGACATGGCCTGTTCCTGAAAGATTGGAACACCATATGTGCGACGGAGGATCGGCTCCAGCAGCGGGTGCGCATACTCGATCTCCATGCGGCCGCGGCGACGCTCCGTGTACGGATGCACGAACTTCGCCTGGATCGGGCCGGGACGGATCAGTGCCACCTGCACCACGATGTCGTACAACCGCTCCGGCCGCGTCTGCAGGATCGACTGGATCTGCGCACGGCTCTCGATCTGGAACGTGCCGACCGTGTCGCCTCGCGCGATCATGTCGTACGTCTTCACATCATCGACCGGCAGCGAATACAACTCGAGCTTCTCGCCCGTCCGCTGCTCGATCGCGTCGAATGAAAGATGGATCGCGGACAGACCGCCCAGTCCGAGAAAGTCGAACTTCGGCACACCCGCCGCATCCAGGTCGTCCTTGTCGAACTGCAGGATGGTGCGGCCCATCGATGTGTGCTCGATCGGCATGTACGAGCCGAGTGGCTGGGACGACAGCACGAACCCGCCCGGATGCGTGGACCGCAGACGCGGTACGTCGTCCAGAACACGCAACGCAGACAACAGCGCGCGCCCCTTCGGATCGTCGATCGCAAGACCGTGCGATGCGGCAAGCCCCGCCTCCAACTCCGTTGCCGCCTGTGACGGCTCCGCATGATGCAGCCGCTTCGAGAGCGGGAACACCAGCTCGGCCGGATACCCCAGCGCACGCATCATGTCCTGCAGCGCCGTCGGTGCATGATAGACCTGCGTCACCGCCGTGATCGCAGCATGCTGGCGCTTGTAGTGGTCATACATGTAGTCCAGCACTTCTTCACGACGATGCATCTCGAAATCCACGTCGATGTCCGGCGCCTCCGTCTGACCGTCCGTGCGCACTTCCGAAAGGAATCGCTCGAACAGCAGGCCGTGACGGATCGGATCGACTGCCGTGATCCCGAGGCAGTACGCGGCAGCACTGTTCGCAGCACTGCCACGGCCCTGGCAGAGAATGCCACGCGAACGAGCGTACCGCACTGCATCCCACATCACCAGGAAGAAACCCGCAAAGCCGAGGCGCGTGATGACGCCGACTTCGTGCTCGATCTGCGTGCGCTGCCGCTCGTCCAGCTCGCCCCACCGCGTGTGCGCTCCCTCATACACGAGCGTCCGCAGATACGAACCGTCGGTCTCACCCGGGGGCACGTCGAACGTCGGCATCGGCGGACGCAGCCATCGCAGATCGAACGCACGACACTCCGCCGCAATCGCACGCGTCTCCTCCAGACCTCGCTCACGACCCTGCCACAACAACGCCATCTCACGCGGCGACTTCAACCGCCACTCGCCGTTCGGCAGCAGCAGACCCCACGACGCCGCTGTGTTCACACACACATCCGCACGATTCGCCGTCATCAGATCGTGCACCATGCGACCCGCACCATCCAGATAGCGCGGATCATTCGATACCGCCCAGCGCACACCCGCATTCTCCGCCAGCTCGATCAACGTCGCCGCCAGCGCGCCCTCGTGACCACCCGCATGATGCAGCTGCACCTCCACCGCCAGACGCGTTCCGAACACCTCACGCCAACGGTCCAGCTGGAATGCGGCCTCCGCCCGGCGTTGCGTCCGCACCAGCGTCCCCAGCTCACCCGTACCCGGACCCGTCATGCAGACCAGGCCTTCCGAATGCTCCGCCACCTCACCAAAGGACAAGGACGGACGCCCCCGCGGCGGCAACTCTACCGAGTACTTCCGCGACAGGTCCGCGCCCCTCCCCCTCCCACCCGAGATGGGCGCGGAAGAAGTCCGCCGCCCATCTCCACCCTCCCCCTCCCCCCTCTCCCACTCCCTCACCCTGCCGACTCGCGAGCGAGTCGTCAGGTACGCCAGGTTCCGGTACCCCGTCTCGTTCATCGCCAGGAAACCCGTCGAAAAACCGTCCACCTCCAGCTCCGCACCACCAATCGGCTTGATCCCCGCCCGGCCCGCTTCCAGCGTAAACCGGATCAGACCCCCCACATCCGCATGGTCCGTCAGACCCAGCGCCGCATACCCCAGCGACGCCGCCCGCTCCACCAGCTTTTCAGGGCTCGTCACACCGTCCCCGAACGAGAACGCACTGTGGGCCCGCAGTTCGATATAGCTCATGGAAGGATGATAGACCCCGAACAAATACCGAACAAGGGGCAACGCGATAGCCGTTCGCTCAGACACCATATTGACTGGTTTGACTGGTCTAAATAGATTTGGACCATGGTACGTCGAACCGTTTCCCTGTACGACGCCAAGACGCGTCTCTCCGAAATCATCCGCCTCGTGCGGGAGCGGGGCGACAGCTACGCAATCACGTATCACGGTCGCGCCGTCGCCGAAATTCGGCCCTTCAGCGATGCCGGACCGTCCACCGTGGAGGACCGGATCGCCCAGCTGGAGGCGGAAGGCGCCATTGTATCCGGGCGACGGGGGAACCGCTTTCCGCCACCGATCGCCCATGTGCCCGCGGCGCTGGATCAATTCCTCGAGGAGCGCGATTGAGCGCTGCCTACGTCGACACCTCGTGTCTGGTCGCGCTGGCACTCGATGACACACGCAGCGGCGCCGTACGCAACGTCATCGAACAATTCGACCTATTCTCTGCAAATCTTCTCGAAGCGGAACTCTCCGCAACTCTGCAGCGCCATGGGCACGTTTTGCCGGCAGCGTTTCTCGACCCGGTTTCCTGGATTCTGCCCAACCGCCCGCTGACCGCTGAAATCACGGCCGTCTTAAACGCCGGGTACGTCCGAGGCGCCGACCTGTGGCATCTCGCCTGTGCGTGTTATCTGGCGCCCCGACCGGAGGATCTGGTCTTCCTCACACTCGATGTGCAGCAGGCTACGGTGGCGAGGGCCGCAGGATTTCGCGCGGTCGCTGCACTGGCTTGATTTCCAATCGTGTTGCCACATATGCTGGACACGAAGTATGCGACGTCGAGCATCGGTCTGGTGGACAGAGTCGTGCTTGCCATTGCGGAACGGCTGCGCGCGCAGGCAATTGCTACGCTCGATCTCCGCCATTTCGCGCCGCTGACTGGCACCGGGCGAATGCGATTGTACCCACGCGACCTTTGAGGCCCATGAGCGCGCCCGAACTATCCTATCGTCACGGACTGGCGATCATTCGGCATGTCCGCGAAGCGCCACCCGGAACACAGTACGATCCTCGCCTCGAGGCCTGGGTGGCGCCCGGCCATCGCCTCGCCAGCCTGCGTAAATGGGCGCACGAGAACGGCGTGCGCGATGACACGATTCGCCAGCCGCTCTCCGCGCCGGACGATGCGCCCCTCTTCGACCCGCGCATCCCGCGGGAGTACCAGCAGACTGCAGTCGATCGATGGCTTGCTGGCGGAGCCCGCGGCAGCGTGGTGCTCCCCACTGGCGCAGGAAAAAGTTTTGTCGCAGTGCTCGCGATTCATGCGACGTCTCACCATGCCTGCGTGATTGCTCCCACCCGCGCGCTCGTCGCCCAGTGGTACAGCCAGCTCGTGGATGCGTTCGGTACGGAGTCCGTCGGCGCATGGTATGGCGACGAAAAGAATCTCGCCGACATTACCGTCACCACATACCACTCTGCGTTCGCACTGTTGGAACGTCACGGCGCGCGCTTCGATCTGCTCGTGCTGGATGAAGCCCATCATCTGGCAGACGGCGCGGACGGCGCACCCAAAGCATGGCATGATGCCATACGGATCGCGCCCGCTCCCCGCCGTCTCGCGTTGACTGCCACGTACCCCGACGGCGCCGACCGCGCGTTGTGTGAACTCGTTGGACCCGTGGTGTACCGGCGCACGATTGCCGAGATGGCAGATGCGGAGCTCGCAGCGTTTGCGGTCGAACGGCGGTACGTCTCATTCGATGCCGAAGAGCGCGCACAGTATGACAATCTCAACGCGACGTACAGATCCTTCGTGGAGCAACGCGGCTACCGCGAACGTTTTGAGGATCGCACAACGGCGTGGAAGGTTTTTGTAGCGGAAGCACGCCGCTCGCCGGCCGCGCGACGCGCACTGCACGCATTTCGGCAGAGAGAGACAATGATCACGCTCCCCGCTTCGAAACTCCGCGAGACCGAACGCCTGCTGCGCCTGTTTCCTGCCGAGTCGGCGCTCATCTTCTGTGGCGACACACAATCGGCAGAGCGCGTTTCCAGGCATTTCGCAATTCCCATGATCACGTCGAACACGCCAGCATCCGAACGTAAGCACCTGCTCGACCAGATCAGCAACGGTGACATCCACGCGATTGCAAGTGTGCGTGTGCTCGACGAAGGATGGGATGTTCCGAGCGCAAAGCTCGGCATTGTCCTCGCCGATTCCACGCGGGGATCTCCTCGCCAGCACGCACAGCGCCTCGGTCGCATCCTGCGACGGCAAGGCGATCGTGTCGCGTCGCTGTTCGAGCTTGTCGTGTCAGATACACACGAGTTCTACACCGCGCAGAAACGACAGCGCGGCGCACGTCCGGGTGTGCCGCAGCTCGGGCTCGGTTTCTGAATGCTCGATCGAACCCACGTCTCACCATTCATAGGGACTTCCGGTCATTCCATTGCGGTCGCGTACCTGCGCGACAGAGACGGCCGCGTCGCGGCGCATCTCGATCGCCTGCTCCGCCTGGTGCGGCGCCTCGAAGGTCGATCCCAGCGAGTGGTGACAGAAGCCTTGCGACGGCAGGAGCGACGCGTGCGCGATGCTGCAAGGCTTGCAGGGATCGCGCGTACCGTTCTCGACTTCTGCAGCTTCGAACCTGCCACAGGCGCCGATCGCGCGCCCGCTGTGCGGGAAGCACTGTTCACCGCACGTGGCGCGCTCTGGCCGCCGGCCCGCGGCGATCGCCTGGTGCCGTATGAAACCGCGGCGCTCATGCTCCACACCACGCGCGCCGAAGTCGAGCGGCTTCTCTATGCCGACTCACCCGGCGAACGGCTGCTCGTTCGCGCACCACGCCTTACTGGAAAGGTTCTGCTCGATCGCTACAATCTCGCCCTCGCGCGCGGCGTTCTGCTCGACGCCACGACTGTCACGCTCACCGCGCGCGGCGGATGGCGGGATGTATTCCGCGCCATAAAGCTCGCCCGCCTGATGTATACCATCGAGCGCAGTGGACAACGCAGCGCAAAGTATCGCATCGTCATCACAGGACCGGCCCACGGCCACCTCGCCAGGCCGCAGCGCTATGGCGCACGCTTCGCTCGCGTCCTGCCCCTGCTCATGCGGTCGAAGAGCTGGCGCGTCGACGCCGATGTCCTGCGCAATGGCGTACCGCATACGTTCACTCTCGACGCGGCATCGCTTCCCGTGTCGCCGCGGCGAGGCCGCCCGTCCTACGACTCGCGCTTCGAGTCCGCACTCGCAACCGAGTTCGCCGCGAAGATCGGCGCCGATCGAAACGGATGGTCGCTGCACCGCGAAGACACTCCTGTGGCCATCGGCGACACACTGTTCATCCCGGACTTCACCGCACGCCACCGCGATGGACGCGAAGCCATCATCGAGATCCTGGGATTCTGGACTGCCGAGTACCTCGAGCTCAAGCTCGAGAAGATCCGCCGCGCCGCGCTCGACAACCTCGTCCTGGTCGTCTACCGAAGCCTGGATGCAGGCGGGGCGGCCAGCACAGCGATCGAAGTCGCGACAGATGCACCGGTGGTCTGGTTTGAAAAGAAGCCGCGTATCGGGCCGGTCATGGCGGCGGTTGAGAAAGTGGCGAGACGGCCGGGCTCCTGACCTCTAGCGCAGCGCCGCCCGCAAGACAGGTCCCGTTTTCGCATCTACCCCGCCATATTACCACCCATGAGCATTTTCAACTGTTCGGATTGCGGCGGGAAAGTCAGCGATCGCGCTGCCGCATGCCCTCACTGCGGCGCGCCGGCCAGGCGAGGCGGTGTCATGGCGTTCTCGCCCGCCGAGGCGATCCTGCCGACGGCGCCGAACGCGGAAGTGTGCCTGACCTGCCATTCGGTTGTGGTGGCGAAGCGCGAACCCGCCGGTCCCGCATGGGTCGGCTGGGTACTCCTGCCCTTCTATCTTCTCCCGGGCATTCTCTATTTTGTGTGGCGCTCTCGCTCCAGGCGTCCGGTCTGCCCTCGTTGCGACGGCACGGTGCTCGTCCCCGCGCTCTCCGCCCGCGGCAATGAAATCCTGGCAGCAGCTGCAGCTGCGCTGCCACCCTCGAGCGGACACCGCGATTGCCCCAGCTGCATGCTGCCCGTGATCTTCCCGGCCGGCCGTCGCACCATTCCCTGCCCGCACTGCACGACCAATCTCACGCTCACAGAGTCCGGCAGGATCGAGACGGATTAATGCGACGGCATACGGGCGCGATACGCGTAATCCATGCGGCTGTCCTGGCGGCCATGACGCTCATCGTTGTGATCGCGTGTGATGATCGTGCGCGCTCCACGTCAGCGGACGTCGCACCAGCACCAACGCAGCCGACAGCCGCGCCCGCGACTGAAATACCCGCGACTGGCGTAGCACCCGGCGTAATCAGTGAAAACGGTATCGGCCCTGCCCAGCGAGGAATGACGATCGGCCAGTTGCGCGCAGCGCTCCCGGCCGGCGACGTGCTCGGCACCAGGGAGGCCTTCATGGTGGACATCGATGCCATGGCAGTGACACGTGGCAGCGACACGATGTTTGTCGTGCTGATCCCCGCCGGCGAGTCGTCCGCGGATAGCGCACCGATCGAGGTTGTCGCGACGCAGAACCGCTCGATGCGCACGGCCGCAGGCATCGGACCGGGCAGCGGGATCGCCGACGCAGCGCGCGCCTATGGCAGTGCGAAGCTCACATACAACATGAATGACGAGTCCCGCGAGTACGTGTTATTCGCGAACCTTCCGTCGTCCATACATGTGCGTGCCGCACCATCGCATTCGGACAGCGCGTTCGCGGGCATCTACACCACGCAGACGGAATACAATGAGACCTCCCGCTACAACGCGGACGCGATCATCTCGATGATCATGGTCTTCCTGCGCTAACCGCGGCATGCCGCGCGGCGCGCGCCGAAGCCCTTACCCGCGCAGCGCCACGCCCGGCTCGATCTGCATCGCTCGCCTCGCCGGTACACCACACGCCACCGCAGACACGAGTGACAGCACGATCGCGACAACCGCATACACGACGGGCTCCGTCGCATCCACACCGAACAGCAGGCCTTCCACCAGACCACTCAGCATGACCGCGGCGACGCCGCCGATCGCCAGGCCTGCGACCAGCAGCTTCATGCCCTGCCCCATGATGAGCCCGAATACCGTCGCCTTCGGACTGCCGAGCGCGAGCCGCACACCGATTTCCGCCTTGCGCTGGGCGACGGAGTACGCGAGCACGCCGTAGATGCCGATGGCTGCGAGCAACACAGCAATGGAACCGAATCCTGCGAGCAGGATGGTGCGGATGCGCGTTGTCGCGAGCGACTCGGACATCGTCTCCTCCATGGTGGTAACGCTGTGTACCGGCAGGTCCGGATCCAGTTCCGCGACCGCCGCGCGCAGTGCCGGCAGCACGGCTGTCGGCTCGCCCCTGGTGCGCACCACAAGATTCAGGTGGCCCCTCGCCTCCTGCGCCAGCGCGAAATAGTACTGCCCGGGCGTCTGCTCACCCGTGAGGTTCTCCATGCGGATCGTGGGCGCAACGCCGATGACGGTCTTCCACTCCGGTGCTTCGAACAGGTCGACACCGGGGATGCACTGACAGATGCGCTTGCCGATCGGATCCTGCCCCGGGAAATACTTCAGCGCGAGGAACTCGTCGATGATGGCGACGGGAAGGCTGCCCTCACGATCCGCATCCGTGAACGTGCGCCCGCTGATCATCTTGATCTCGAGCGCCTCGAAATACCCGCTCGTCGCCATGATGCGCAGCGGTGACAGGATCGATTCACCGGGCTGCGCCACATACCCCTCCGCGCTCATCACACTGGAATCGAAGTCATCGCTCAACGGCAGCACCGTGGACGCGGCGGCGTACTCCACGCCGGGAATACTGCGCACACGTGCAACGATCTGATCCTGGATACGCTGGCGCGCGGCGTCGTCCGGATAGCGAGTGACCGGCAGGGACACACTGCCCGTCAGCACGTGATCGGCACGGAAGCCGGGATCGACTGCGAGTGTCTTCGCGAAGCTCGCGAGCAGCAGGCCTGCACCGATGAGCATGGTGAATGCAAGTGCGACTTGTGTGACGACGAGCAACCCTCGCGCAGCGGCAGCCTTGCGGCTCACGGCCACGGCGCGGCCTTCCTCGCGGAACACGGCATTCAGGTCCGCACCTCTCAGCCGCAGCGCGGGGATGATGCCGAAGATGAAGCCGGCAACGAGCGACAGCGCGAATGTGATCGCGATCACGCCGCCGTCCAGTTGGATGTCATTCGCACGGGGCAGGTGGTCCGCACCGAACACCATGAACAGCCGGAGCGCGCCGAAGCCCACGGCGAGTCCAAGGATGCCGCCGAGTACGCCGAGCACCACACTCTCGCTGATCAGCTGACGCACGAGCCGCAGATTGCCCGCACCGAGCGCGGCGCGTGTGGCAAGCTCGCGGGACCGTCCCGTGGACCGCACCATGATGAGGTTGGCGATGTTGACGCAGCCGATGAGCAGCACCATCAGCACGCCGACCTGGAGCAGATACAGCGTGCTCCGGATGTCGCGGATGAG
>JBBSJG010000077.1:0-15425 GCA_038257485.1 Longimicrobiales bacterium
GCACGCAGCTGCTCATACCACGCATACGCATCGCCGTCGAACTGCGCGTGAAGTCGGGTGGTGTAGTTCACCTGGTACGTTTCGCCCGCGCGGATCGCTTCCTGGATGCGATCGATATCGCCGAGGAACCGCGGTTCCGCCGTCGCCTCATGGAAGAGCGGTGGCTCGACGTGCGCGGTTGGGCCACGCTCGATCGACGCAGGTCCATCGAACGCACCGAACCAGACCAGCGGCATCTCGCCGCCGCCACGCACCGACATCGACGCATCGAAACCGGGAGCCGCCTCATACGCCACGAAACCGGCCACCCATTTCCCCGACTTCGACAACGCGTCGACGCGCGTCAGCGCCGGCACCACTTCATCTAGAGATGTAGCACGAATGATCTCCACAGGTGCACCGAACGCCACCCGCTCGCTCACCCGCTCCGACACTCCCACCCGCGCGTCCACCGGATAGTCGAACACCAGCGAAACGGGCTTCACAGCAACCGCCCCGGCTTCAGCACATCCGACCCGAACCTCGCCCGCACATCGTCCGCCGCCTGGCTCAGCCGCCTATCCTTTTCGGTCTCCGCCCCCGCGCCCGTCGTATCCTCGCCGAACAGACCCATCTGCGGGACGCCGTCCGATCCCGTGAAATTGGTGGCGGCAATGCCGATGAGGCGGGCGCCAATCGAGCGGTCCCGCTTCAGCTTTGCCAGCAGTTCCCGGCCGATCCGGTACAAGGCCTTGTCGGTCGCAATCGCCGGCGAAACCGTCCGGCTCGCCTGCCGCGTACGGAAATCCGTGTCCCGCAGCCGCACCGTGATCGTTCTCGCGCGCAGGCCCTCGCCACGCATATCGCTTCCGAGCCGTACTGCCAGGCCGAGCAGCTCTCGCTCCAGGTCCTCGATCCGCGTCAGGTCGCGCGGGAACGTCTCGTCACGCGACATCGAACGGGTATCATGCGACGAGTGCACTGCGCTCTCATCGATCCCGCGCACCCGCCGGTACAGCGATCGGCCTCGACCGTCGCCGAGCAGCTGGATCAGTCCTTTTTCGTCGATCTTCTGCGCGTCCGAGACATTCCGCAGACCGATCCGGGCGAGCTCTTCACTGAACACGGGGCCGATGCCGGGGATTCGGGCTAGCTGGAGTGTGCCCATGAACGCCACCTCATCGCCGGGCTCGACGATGTGGACGCCGGCCGGCTTGGCCAGGCTGACCGCGAGCTTGGCGACCAGTTTGCTCGTCCCGCCGCCGATCGATGTCTGGATGTCTGTTTCGGCCAGGACCGCTTCACGGATCCGGGCGGCCGTGACGCCAAGCGGCTCGTGGTGGTACATGTCCTCGGTGCCGCTCAGGTCGAGATACGCCTCGTCGATACTGGCCGCTTCGACCACGGGCGAGAACTTCTGCAGGACCCCACGTACTTCGTGACTCTTCTGGCCACAGACGCCGCGCGGCACGCCGACGACCTTGGCCTGGGGGC
This sequence comes from Longimicrobiales bacterium, assembly GCA_038257485.1. Classification (GTDB taxonomy): domain Bacteria; phylum Gemmatimonadota; class Gemmatimonadetes; order Longimicrobiales; family RSA9; genus DASUXU01. Next base: position 1,474 of record JBBSJG010000077.1, read on the forward strand.
AGAGACGGAGCGCGCTCGCGGTGGCCATGCCGGACCGCACACCGAACGCACGCGTCTCGTAGCTCGCGCTCGTGACCACCCCGCGCCCGCTCGCACTGCCGCCCACCAGCAGCAGCGGCTCGCGCCCTGCCCCCTCCGGGTCCGACAGGCGCGCGCACTGCACGAAGAACTGGTCGCAGTCCAGCAGGAGAATCCGCCTCATACTCCAATATACCCCGGCAACGAGCGCCCGCGACTCTGCCGTCCCCTCTCACTTCCTTGACTTTCCCCCTATCTTGAAGGCGACCTTTTCCCCGTACGGACGAGCTGAAAAGACAATGACGACCTCAAGCGACAAGCACGGCCACGACGCCTCGTTCCAGCGCCGCCATATCGGCCCTGGGCCCGCCGAAATCGAGCGCATGCTCGAGGCGATCGGATATGATTCTGTCGATGCGCTGATTGCTGCGACCATCCCGGCGAACATCCGGATGAAGGCGCCGCTCGACGTCACGCCCCCCGCGGGCGAGCATGAGGCCCTCGCCGAACTGCGCGCGATCGCATCCAACAACCGCGTTATGCGTTCCTATATCGGACTCGGCTACTACGACACGCTCACACCGCCCGTCATCCAGCGTAAAGTCCTCGAGAACCCGGGCTGGTACACTGCATACACACCGTACCAGGCCGAGATCGCGCAGGGTCGTCTCGAAGCGCTGCTGAATTTCCAGACGGTCATCATCGACCTGACCGGTCTGCCGATCGCGAATGCATCGCTGCTCGATGAGGCGACTGCAGCCGCCGAAGCGATGGTCATGTCGCATGCAACGGCTGCAAAGGGCAAGAACACATTCCTCGTTTCCGATCTGTGCAGTCCGCAGACAATCGATGTCGTGAAAACGCGCGCAGTCGCCCGCGGCCTCGATGTCGTCGTCGCGTCACACAATGACTTCGTCGTAGACGACGCCGTCTTTGGCGTCCTCCTGCAGTATCCCGCAGTCGACGGCTCCGTGCATGACTACAGCGCGATCTGCGAGCAGGCCCATGCAGTGAACGCAATGGTCACGGTCGCAACCGACCTGCTGGCGCTCACTTTGCTTTCACCGCCCGGCGAGTGGGGCGCGGACATCGTTGTCGGCACCAGCCAGCGTCTCGGCGTGCCGCTCGGGTACGGCGGTCCGCACGCCGCATTCTTCGCGACGAAGGACGACTACAAGCGACAGATCCCCGGTCGCATCATCGGTGTTTCGCGCGACTCCAGCGGCGAGCCCGCGCTGCGCATGGCATTGCAGACGCGTGAACAGCACATCCGTCGCGAGAAGGCGACCAGTAACATCTGCACCGCGCAGGTGCTGCTCGCAGTGATCGCGAGCTTTTACGCGGTCTACCACGGACCGGACGGCTTGCGCGCGATCGCACAGCGCGTTCGCACGCGCGCACTCACACTTGCGGCGGGTCTGCGCGACCTCGGCTTCGACCTCGGCAGTGAGCCGTTCTTCGACACGGTCGCCGTGCTCGTCGGTGACAGGCAGTCTGCGATCATGAAGGCCGCAGTCGATCGCGGCATCAACCTCCGCGCATTCGGCAACGACCGCATCACCGTCGCATTCGACGAAACCGTCAAGCCGTCCGATGTCGCGGATGTCCTCGCAGCATTCGCCGGCAATGCCACATCTGGTTCTGCAGACGCCGCAGACGTCGTCGACTACGTCGAGCTCGCATCGCCGTTCGCGCGCACCAGCGACTACATGACGCACCCCGTCTTCCATCGCTACCGCTCGGAGACGGAGATGCTGCGCTACATCCAGCGTCTCGAGTCGAAGGACCTGTCGCTCACGCACAGCATGATCGCGCTCGGCTCGTGCACCATGAAGCTGAATGCGGCGGCCGAGATGCTGCCAATCAGCTGGCCCGAGTTCGCCAGCCTGCACCCGTTCGCGCCGCGCGACCAGGCGACCGGTTACACGACGATGTTCGAGCAGCTCGAGTCGTGGCTGTCGACGATCACCGGCTTCGACAGTGTTTCATTGCAGCCGAACGCCGGTTCGCAGGGTGAGTACGCGGGCCTGCTCGTGATCCGCGCATATCACGAGAGCCGCGGCGACAATCACCGCACCGTGTGTCTCATCCCACAGTCCGCTCACGGCACCAACCCCGCAAGTGCAGTCATGGCAGGGTTCGATGTCGTCGTCGTGAAGTCGGATGTGAACGGCAACGTCGACATCCAGGACCTGCGAGCGAAAGCGGAGCAGCACGCAGCATCGCTCGGCGCATTGATGGTGACGTATCCATCGACGCACGGGATCTTCGAGGAAGGCATTCGCACGATCTGCGGCATCGTTCATGAGCACGGCGGCCAGGTGTACATGGACGGCGCGAACATGAATGCGATGGTCGGCCTGTGCCGGCCGGGCGACATCGGTGCAGACGTGTGCCACCTCAACCTGCACAAGACGTTCTGCATCCCGCACGGCGGCGGCGGCCCGGGCATGGGCCCGATCGGGGTCGCGAAGCACCTGACTCCGTTCCTGCCCGGACACGCAGTCGTCGACATGGCCGGCAGCGACCAGGCGATCGGCGCAGTCTCGGCCGCGCCGTGGGGCAGCCCCGGTATCCTGCCGATCTCGTGGATGTACATCCGCATGATGGGCAGCGAAGGCCTCACCAATGCGACAAAGATCGCGATCCTCAATGCGAACTACATCGCGACGCGTCTGCGCGAGCATTACCCCGTGCTGTACGCCGGCGGTAGCGGCACGGTCGCCCACGAATGCATCATCGACCCGCGTCCGCTCAAGGGCGCGTCCGGCGTCGAGGCCGGCGACATTGCAAAGCGGTTGATCGACTACGGCTACCACGCTCCGACCGTGTCCTTCCCGGTGGCGGGCACGCTCATGATCGAGCCGACCGAGAGCGAGTCCCTGGCGGAGCTGGATCGCTTCTGTGACGCGCTGATCGGAATCCGCGAGGAGATCCGCGAGATCGAACTCGGCATCGCCGACCGCGCGGACAACCTCCTCAAGAACGCACCGCACACCGCCGCCGTCGTCTGTGCCGACGAGTGGACGCATGGCTATGGCCGCGAGCGGGCCGCCTTCCCCACGCCAGAGACCAAGGCCTCGAAGTTCTGGCCCGCTGTGGGGCTCATCGAGAGCGCCTCCGGCGACCGGAACCTCATCTGTTCGTGCCCGCCGATCGAGGAATACGCGGGGGTGTAGTCAACCGGCCAGCCGGCGGCCGGCCCGGCCGTTTCTTGCCGGACCGAAGGGTGGTCCGGCAAGGATCCGGCAGCACATTGGACAAAACCCGCCACTCGCGGGTATACTTTTTGACCTTGGACATACGCGAGAGGCCTCCTGGCCTCCGATTCATTGACAGTCGGTCCCGTCACGGGGCCAGTGCCGCCGCCTTCAGGGCCCGGCTCGCCACACATACAACCAGTGAGATTCAGTGGATAGCGTAGAATCGCTAGGCATCCTCGATGTCATGGGGAGCGGCGCCGGATTTATTCGCCGCCGTGAAGCCAGCTACCTCGCCAGCGACGGCGACATTTATGTAGGCAACAAACTCATCCAGCGTTACGGCCTGCGCACGGGCGACGAGATCACCGGCGAGGCCGGCAGTGCACCTGCCAAGGGCAAGAACGCACCGCTCGTCGACGTCCTCACCGTCAATGGCATGCCTGCGGGCGACCTGGGTCGTCGTCCCGAGTTCAATCGCATGGGTGCAGTGCATCCGAGCGAGCAGCTCGTGCTCGAATGCAATCTGAAGCGCGGCAACAAGGATGACCACACCAACCGCATTATCGATCTGTTCTGCCCGTTCGGCAAAGGCCAGCGCGCGATGATCGTCGCACCGGCGAAGGCCGGTAAGACGATGGTTCTGCAAGCTGTCGCCGAGGGCATCGTCAAGAATTTCCCGACTGCGACTGTCCTTATCCTCCTCGTGGACGAGCGTCCGGAAGAGGTCACGGAAATGGAGATGCACGGGTATGGCGAAGTGATTGCATCGAGCTTCGACCATCCCGCGGACCGCCATGTCGGCGTCGCTGAGATCACATTCGAGCGCGCGCGTCGTCGTGTCGAGATGGGCGAGGACGTTGTCGTGATCCTGGACTCGATCACGCGTCTCGCGCGCGCGTACAATGCGAACGAGAAGAGCACGGGCAAGACATTGACGGGCGGCATCGACGCAAACGCGCTCGAGAAGCCGAAGCGCATGCTCGGCAGCGCCCGCAAAGTCGATCCGAAGCATGGCGGCGGCTCGCTCACAATCATTGCGACAGCGCTGATCGATACCGGCTCGCGCATGGACGAAGTGATCTTCGAGGAGTTCAAGGGCACGGGCAACAGCGAGCTCGTATTGAGCCGCGAGCTTGCCGACCGTCGCATCTGGCCGGCGATCGATCTCACCGCGAGTGCGACTCGCCGCGAGGAGCTGCTCATGACACCGGAGATGCTGCAGGCATCTCACAAGCTCCGTCGCGACCTCCCGGATTCCGCGGTGGACGCCATGGAACAGATCCAGGCCCGCATGCGCCGAACTGCCACGAACGAAGACCTCGTCAAGCAGATCATCACCGGCCGCGCTTGATTGGCACTCGGCTTGCCTACCCCCACCGGGTGCGCAATGCAGCGCCCGGGTCGGGGGATGTGATGAGTCAGGCTGAACCGAAGGAACTCAGCAATATCGTAATTGTCGACGGATCCAACGTTGCGCACAGCAGCGAGGGCACGCCCCGTCTTTTCAATATCCAGTTGATCTGCGAGAAGCTGCTCGAGGAAGGGTACGAGCCGGTTGTCGTTGTCGACGCCGCGCTGCGTCACCAGATCGACCGGAAGCAGGATTACGAGCGGCTGGTGGATGAAGGCAGACTGCGTCAGGCGCCCGCGGGCACGGATGCGGACTATTTCATTCTGTCGTTCGCGCGCGAGCTCGCGGCCACCATCGTATCGAACGATCGGTTCAAGGACCGCGTCGCGGCATTCCCGGAGGCGAGGGACCGCGTGATCCGCTACATGATCGTCGCGGATGAAGTCGTTCTCGAGAGACGCACTTCACGCCGCGAGTGATCGCGCGGTCCAGGTGCGCAGTATTTCGATCTGCTGCGCGCATGCAAATGAATCGCCAGCCCGCACACACGCCTCCTCCGCAATCGTCACCAGAGCACGTGCCCTCGCCCGCAGCACGTCGTCCGCCATCCCCTGTTCTGCGGCGCACGCGAGCATGTCATGGACAGGCGTCTCATGGACAGGCATGTCCAGCACAGCATCCGCCGCGCGCAGCGCAATGGCATCCGCGCACAGACCCGCAACAAAAAGAATCGGTGCAGCGCAGAACTCGATCGGGATCGCATCGATACATCGCACCTCGTAGTACCCTTTCGGTCGAATCTCCGGGAACAGCGTGCTCAGGTGATACTCGACGTCGGCGTCGCTGCGTGGAACAGCGCCGAAGGCGACGTACGGCGGAGTGTCTCCAATGAACGGCGCCTCGGTCGCGAACCGCGTGTAGGCCGCGATGGCGTCACTGTTACTGTCACCGTCACCGCTGCCGACAATGCCCGTCCGGCCCGGGTCCAGTCCGCGCCACATGTGCGCGCGGTAGCTTGCGTAGCCGCTGTCGGCGCCTGCGTACGTCCGTGAGTTCGCGAATAGTGCAGTCATCATTGGCGCCGCGCGGTTGAGTACGCTCCATGTCAGGTCAGCATCATGCACGGGATCGATGCTGATCTGAAGCGCAGCGGTCTGCCGCATCATGCGCGCGCCCGACGGACCGATCGACGCGAAGTATGCATCCATGCGTGCATACCGCTCGCTCGTCAGTTGCAGCGGGACCTGCGCGATGTCATTGAACGGGTCGATGCCGACGGCCATCAATGCGACGCCATGCGATGCTGCCGAAGACACGAGCCGCGAACCGACCCGCTGCAGATCGTCGATGAGCAGGCTGGGCGACGCGAACGGCGGCGAGCTGTACTCGACCTGACCGCCCGGCTCGAGTGTGATGGTGCCACCGCCCGACAGTGTGTATTTCGGCGCGCCCTTGTCGGATCCGGTTGACCGCCATCCATCCCGCGTGCCGATATCTCGCAGCCACTCGCCAAGCTCTCCGTCCAGCCGCGCGACCGCATAAGTTTCAGCAGTGAACGCTAGCAACTCGAGCTCCGCACCGATCAGTCCCGCCGGCGCGAGGCCCCCCGCCGGCGCGAGGCTCTGCGGCGGAAACAGCCGCGCGACCGCCTCCTCAATCCCCAGCCGCGCCTCCGCCGGATTTCCCGACCACCATCGCATACCACGCGCGCTCGTCCGTCGTCCAGACATCGACTACGAGCCCGGCCTGTTCAAAGAGCGACCGCATGGTGGCTTCGTCGTATTTCGTACTGATCTCGGTCAGGATGGTTTCGCCCTCGGCGAACGACACGTCCTTCCATCCCGGGACGTGGACAGTTTGTGCAGCGCGTGCGATGAGGTGCATCTCAATGCGGCCGTGCTTCGTCTCGTAGTGCGCGCGGTGTTCGAACATGGACGGATCGAAATCCGTACCGAGATCGCGGTTGAGGACGTGCAGCAGGTTGCGGTTGAACTCCGCCGTCACGCCCTGCGCATCATTGTACGCGGCCTCGAGCGTCGCGATGTCCTTGCGCAGGTCCGCGCCCAGCAGGAACCGGTCGGACGCGCGCATCTGCCGTCGCACATTGCGCAGCAGTGCCACCGCTTCGCACGTCTCGAAGTTGCCGATGGTGCTGCCGAGAAATACGTAGACGGCGGGTGACAGCATGACGGCGGGCATGCGCAGCGTCTTCGTGATGTCGGAGACGGACGGCTGTACATTTAACTCGGGGTACTCGTCCTCGATCTCGAGCGCGGTCTCGCGCAGGAAGTCTTCACTGATATCCACGGGGATGTACGTCGCGCCGTCGCCGAGGGCGTCGAGCAGGATGCGCGTCTTCTCCGCATTTCCCGCACCGAGCTCGATGAGCGCGCATGCGCGAAAGTCCCGCAGCCAGGGCGCGGCGAACGATTCGAGCAGTGCGGCTTCAGTGCGCGTCGGATAGTACTCCGAGAGGCGAGTGATCTCCGCGAACAGCTCGGACCCTCGCTGGTCGTAGAAGTACTTCGGCGACAGTCGCTTCTGGTGGTGCGAGAACCCGTCGATCACGTCGCGCAGCAGTGCTGCGTGTGCATCAGGCGTCACGCGCGCACCGGAACCCGCTGAAGATCTGACGCCGGATCGGGTAATCCCAGTTCCGGAACGTACCGCGGATCGCGCCCGGTCGCGTCGCCCACGATCCGCCGCGGAGCACCTTGTAGTCGGTGCCGAAGAACACCTCGGAGTATTCCGGATACGGGAACGTGGTGTAACCAGGATACTGCGTGAGATCGGACGACGTCCATTCCCACACGTCGCCGATCATGCCGTAGCATCCGATGGGTGACACGTTCATGTCGTATGTGCCGACGGGCGCGGTTCCGAACATGAGCTGGTCGACATTCGCGTGCAGCGCCGTCGGCTCGTCGTTGCCCCAGGGATAGCGACGCTTCGTGCTCGTCGTCGGATTCCACGTAGCTGCTGCTTCCCACTCGTTCTCCGTGGGCAGTCGCTTGCCCGCGTAGCGCGCGTACGCTTCTGCTTCATGGTAGCACACGTGACACACCGGCTCGTCATTCACCGCAGACGATGTGCGATCGAAGTGTCGCACCACCCATCCGTCGTCGCCTTCCGTCCAGTATCGAGGCGAGGAGACTGCGGCGTCCTGGAGCCACGCCCATCCCGCGTCGCTCCAGTGATCGCGGTTCGCGTAGCCGCCGTCGTTCATGAACTTCAGGTATGCAGCGTTCGTGACCGGCGTCGCATCGATGTGGAACGGCGCGATGTCGACGTAATGGGACGGCCGCTCGTTGTCGTACGCCGCGCTCCGGTCCAGTGTCCCGATCTCCACGTGTCCACCCGGGAACAGCACCATGTCGTCGAACTGCACGGATGACGGCGTGACGGTGATCGCGCGCGGCGCCGCGTATGGCGAGCCCTGCTTCAGCTGGAGTGCCTGGAGCATCGTCTCGTTGTGCTGATACTCGTGCTGCAGCACCATGCGATACACGTACGCGTCGTGCAGCAGCGGGTTTGCCGCGCGGAAGTCGGCGTGTCGCAGTGCTGCGAGGACCTGTGCACGCGTTGCGGCAAGCATGTCGAGTGTGGCGGGCAGGTCTGGCAGGTCGAGCGATGCGCGCGTGGACCGCGGGTGTTCGAATGGATTGAACATCCCCGGCATCTCGCCGAACTGGATCTCGCCCTCGAGGTTGCTCAGCAGCCACAGCTCCTCGAAATGCGCGATGTGGCCGAGGTCCCACATGATCGGGCCCATGAGCGGGTCGTGCTGCCGCAGCAGATCCTCCTGCGACACGCCCGCGATCAGCAGCAGCGTGCGCGCGCGTGCTTCCGTCATCCGCTCGGCGACCCATGCCGCCGTCGTCCCCTGTCCTGCCGTCATCTCAACCAATCCCGTTTGTGTTTGCCCGCCCACAATGCACAACGTGCGCCCGTTCCGGCAACCCGCCAGATTGGTCCAGGACAGGCGTTCCGGAACCAACAGGCAAGGCGGTCAACGTGTACTGCGACATCGCACCCGGTCACGAATTCCACGGGCCGTATCATGATAACGAGTACGGGTTCCCCCGTCGCAATGAGGCGGAGCTGTTCGAGCGGCTGGTCCTGGAGATCAATCAGGCGGGCCTCTCGTGGCTCACGATCCTGCGGAAGCAGGAGAGTTTTCGCGCTGCGTATGCCGGGTTCGACGTGGACGCCGTCGCCGCCTTCGACGACGCCGACCGCGCCCGCCTGCTGGGCGACGCTGGCATCATACGCAATCGGCTGAAGGTCGACGCCGCGATCGACAATGCCCGCCGCATCCAGCAATTGCGTGAAACGCATGGCTCATTCGTCGGCTGGCTCGATGCGCACCACCCGCTCACCCGCGAGGAATGGACGAAGCTGTTCAAGAAGACATTCCGCTTCACGGGCGGCGAGATCGTGAACGAGTTCCTGATGAGCCTCGGCTACCTCCCCGGCGCGCATCGCCCCGACTGCCCGGTGGCCGTGCGCATCGCCCGGCTGAACCCGCCCTGGATGCAAAAAGCGCCCTGATCAGGGGCGCTTTTCATTGTGTATGCGACGGCGCCCGGGCGACGTCAGTAGTACTTCGCCTTGAATTCCTTGGCCGACACGTTCCGCGCGTAGATCACATTGGCGAGCCGGACCGACCTCAGGAGGCTGATGTACATCCAGCCGATGTCGAACTCGTACCACTTCGCCTTGAACTTCGCCGATTTCGGGTCCGCGTGGTGGTTGTTGTGCAGTTCTTCGCCCACGATCCACAGACCCAGCGGCAGGATGTTCCGGCTCGAGTCCTTCGTGTCGAAGTTGCGGTAGCCCACGGCGTGACCGATGCCGTTGATGACATTGCCGAAGATCGGGATCCACACGGCCATGCAGGTCCAGGCGATGAGCCCCCAGCCGATGCCGAACAGCAGCACGTCGACCGCCATCATGGACAGCAGGCCCATGAAGGGGCGTGGCGTGTAGACGTTGCGCTCCATCCAGTCGTCCGGGCAGCCCTTGCCGTACTTCTCGAGCGTTTCCTCGTCCTTCGCGGTGTCGCGATAGAAGAACACGCCGCCGAACACGATCTCGAGCAGGCCTTCATTCACCGGGGAGTGCGGGTCGCCGGGGCGGTCCGAGAACGCGTGGTGCTTGCGGTGCACGGCCACCCACTCGCGCGTCTTCATGCCCGTCGTGAGCCACAGCCAGAACCGCATCGTGTGCTCCACCACCGGGTGAAACTTCACGCCTTCATGGGTTGCGGAGCGGTGCAGATAGAGGGTGACGCACAGGTTGGTCAGGTGTCCCATCACGACGATGTAGACGACGGGGATCCACCATGGTGTTGCGAACGCGCCGGTTCCTGGCATCTGCTGGACTCTTCTGAAGAGGATGCGACGGCATTTCGGGCCTTGCGCCGCATTTCGGACAACCCTCGAATCTCGCCAAACGCGGAGGTACCGACAACCCGCGCCGTCCTTGACCGACCGTCGCCCTGCCACTATTCACATGCATGGAATTTCTGCCCCTCTATCTGTCGGCCCTTGTGCTGGGCACTGCCCATGCCCTTGAGCCCGACCACATGGCCGCAGTGACCACGTTCGTGGTCCGTCGCCCCCGCCCCCTCCAGGCCGCCGGCTTCGGCGCGCGCTGGGCGCTCGGCCATGGTGCGGCGATCTTCGTTGTGGGCGTTGCACTGCTATTGGCAGGGCAGGCGATCCCGGATAGCTGGACGAGCATCCTGGACCGCCTGGTCGGCGTCGCCATGATCGGACTCGGCACGTGGACCGTGGCGAGCGCGCGCGCGCTGCACGGCCATGCCCACACCCATCCCGATGGCACCCGCCATGCGCACATCCATTCGCACGCGCACGGCCAAAGCCATCAGCATGGTCACACGGTGACTGCCGTCGGCATGCTCCACGGCCTCGCCGGCACCGGTCCCGCCGTCGCATTGATTCCCCTGGTCTCGTTGCGGTCGACCGGGCAGGGCGCGCTGTATCTGTTCCTGTTCGGCGTAGGCACCGCGGCCGGGATGGCCGCGTATGCGCTCATCGCCGGCACCGTCGCCGGCCGGCTCGCCGGAATTTCAGACCGTGTTGCGCGAGGTGTTACCATGTTCGCCGGCGTATTCGCGGTCGCCGTCGGAATCTTCTGGATTGTACGCTGAATGGGGACGGGACGAGAATGAAGGATTCGGAGAGCGCGGACAATTCCGAGGACCGCGTGCGTCTGCTGCAGCTGCTGCGTGATCGCTCACTCAAGCGCGGCGAGTTCGTGCTCGCGAGCGGCAAGCACTCGTCGTACTACATCGATGCACGACTGACGACGATGTCCGGTGAAGGTCAGCGGATGATCGGCCGCGTCGCATTGATCGCCCTGCACGCGCACGGCTGGAGCCCCACGCATGTCGGCGGCCTCACGCTCGGCGCGGATCCCGTTTCATACGCCATCGCACATACCGCCGCGATGTCGGGCCGCCCCATCGATGCATTCACGGTGCGCAAGGAAGCCAAGGACCACGGCACCGGCCGCATCATCGAAGGCGCGGACCTGCACGGCCGCTTGGTTGTGATCGTGGAGGATGTGATTACGACGGGGGACAGCGCGCGCCGCGCGATCGCTGCAGTACAGAAGGTGGGTGCGACGGTGCTCGGCGTGCTCGCAGTCGTGGATCGCTGTGAGGGTGGTCGGCAGTCGCTCGAGAGCGAAGGTCATAAGGTGATTGCGATGGCGACGGCGGATGAGTTGCTGCAGCACTGAGCCGTCTGGTTTATGCCTGCGGTCCCTTGCGCGACGGCTTCATCCTCAGATACGCGCCGTACAGAATCAACGCTGCGGCAATGCACGTCACCCCCAGGTTGAACCAGGGCGGCAGGTTGTACCAGTGTCGCAGCATCACCGATGCCGCGAGCATGAGCATGCCGACGCCGTTGAACAAGCTGCCGCGGTCCCGCGTGCTGCGCCATACATAGAGCGATATCGACGCGCTGATCAGCAGCAGGATCCACGCGATCGTCATGATATCAAACATGTCTCACCCTCTCGATTTCTTGCACGCTGACTGGCGCTGCCGCCGGTCCTCTGTATCAACAATACAATGACCCCGACCATTGGCGCGACTACTCCAGGCAACGAGCAGCGCAGGCTATAAGCGGGACGGCCGCGTTTCCGCGGAAACGTCGTTTGAACAGTGCGAGTTCGCCGTGTCGGCGACGTTCACGCGGAGCAAGGACCTGGGACAAGAAGCGACCGGTCTGTTCTTCGGTGGATCGGATCTCCTCAGCGCCAACCAGAACTACGTCTACTTCGTCGTGCGTGCGCAGGACGGCATGGCCATGATCAGCCAGCGCACGAACGACAAGCCGCCCAAGGCACTCAGGCCTACTTCTCGCACTCCGCAATCAACAAGCAGGACTAGAACGGGAATGCGACGATTGCGCTGACGATCCACGCCGCACGGTCAGGTTGGGCTGCGGGTCAACCACAACATGGACCTTCGAATCACCGGCTACAGCATGACGAAGCAGTAGGCGTTCCTAAACGCGGCGATCTGTGTTGTCCGCCGTCGTTCTGCACCCTGAAGTCATGGCGCTGCATTCACGTTAAGTTGACTGAATCGGAGCAGGTGATTCGAACGCGATGCTTGGACGCGTTGTCGGCGAATTGCTGAAGCTCCCGGCGTCGACCCACAGGTGCCCGACCTCGGCAGATGCGCGCACGGATTGCGCGCTGGCGGGGTGCGCGAGAAGGATGAGCAAAGTTGCGCCCTGAATCGTATGCTGCACGCTAGTACTTACAGCCGACCGTCGTCGAATCAATCCGCTCGCCACGCATGGTCAGTGTGCGCCCGTCGTTCAGGTGCGTCGTCTGTTCCACCTGCAGCACACCTTTCGCGTCGGTCCAGAAGCGGGCTGGCGTCTCGAGTGTAGGCGACGCCCTCCATCGCGCGCTCCATTCGTCGAAAGCCACCTTCCGAAAGCGGTCTAATGCCGAGTCGCCGGGACGTCCGCGAGGGATGAGGCGCAGATCGATGTCGCCACTCCATTCCTTGCGTCTCGCGGTCGCGAGCGGCGGATCCTTCACGTTGATGTAGCCGTTGCCCGAGCATGCCGCCGGTGGCACGTCGAGCGACGAGAAGCCGGTTGTAAGTACGGTGTACGCCGGCGGCCTCGGGTGCGGCTCGAGCGGATCCACGCGTGTCCGGCCCGTGACCCATTCGTCCGTAGGCCATGCTCGCGTACGCATGAAGAACTCGGGAACAGCGACGCCGTCGAGCACCGCAGACATACGGTACGTTCCCGCGACTATTGGACTGATGGCTCGAAGCACGCGGCCCTCTTTGGCGTACGAGATGTCGTCCCGGAGCATGTCCGCGAGGATGTTTGCAGGATACCGGGTAGCGAGATCGGGGTGTGCCGCCTGCCAGCGGGCGAATGCCATCCACGTCCCCTCCGGATACTGCCATGCTGCATCGGCGGGAGCCGTCGTTGCAAGCAGGTCGTAGAGCTCCCCGGCAGTCAGCTCGATGTCCGTACGAGAGCGCGATGGCCTGTCCACGTCCCTACGATACATGGGACTGAGCGGATACGGTTCGGTGATCGCCTGATATGCGTCGAACACGGGCACGCCGTTCGTCCATAGTGAATCCGGGCGCAGCAGGATCGTGAACGTTGCTGCTTTCGCGATCGGCACCCACGCGAAGCTTCGCGTCCATCGCACCGGTTCGCAGGAGGGGCCGTAGTCCCACGGCACGATGACCACGCGGCGATCCCCGCGGTGCGCGAATGTACGTGCGAGTACGGAGCTGTCCGGGCCGGCGAAGCGCTCTGCGGCGAAAACCTGACCGTAGATCGGGCCCCGCGCTCCGCTACCTGTGTGACCGCCTGTGCTACTCGGTTGGATTGCACCGGGCCCGGCGTGCATGGTGTCAGGGGATCCCGTCGCGAGCAGGACCGTTGCTGTGGCTCCGCGGCGAGGCGGCCCCGGATTAAGACTGCAGCGCGCGGCGTCGTGCGAAGCGAGTGCCGCAAGCAGCAGGTAAACGATCAGCATGCAATTCCTCCTGGATAACCGCATAAACAACATCGCAAACGCCGTCCCCGCAGCACTCAGCGCCGCTCCGGAGACGGTTGATTCGGCGAGATGCCTTTATCGATGACTACTCTCCTTAGCATGCCAGCTTGTTGGGGCCAGTAGCGGCCGCTGTTGTTGCGCCGGCAGCACCAGACGGAAAGCCACCGTCGTACCCACCAAAGCAGGTCGCGGGCAATGAAGCATCGGAATGCATAAACCTCCAAAGCCACGGGCGCGGCTTCACCGTCACGTAGGTCGACGCGACCCTCGGGATTTGAGTAGAGTAGGCCGCCGTGACC
>JBBSJG010000078.1:0-15062 GCA_038257485.1 Longimicrobiales bacterium
CGAAAGGCGAAAGGCGAAAGGCGAAAGGCGAAAGGCGAAAGGCGAAAGGCGAAAGGTTCATTCCCCGTATTTCGCCAGCGCATCGGTCCGCCCTTCGCCAGCAACGCGGTCCGCCAGCGCAGCGGTCCGCCAGCACCGCGGTCCCTAAAAGATGCAGGGATCGGTGCTCGGGTGTAGTATGCCCTCACGTACAATTCAGCGCGAGAGCGAACGAGAGAAGAGATGGTCCTGACACCTGAAAAAACGCGACCCCGCCTGTTCCTGATCGATGGCTACGCCCTTATCTACCGGGCCTTCTTTGCGATGATCAATCGGCCTTTGCTTACGTCGAAGGGCGAGAACAGTTCGGCGGCATTCGGCTTCACCCGGTTCGTCCAGAAGATCATCAAGGATCACCAGCCGGACTATCTCGGCGTCGTACTGGACTCGGGCACGAGCAATCGTGAGGTCCTGTATCCTGCATACAAGGCGACGCGCGAAAAGATGCCCACCGACCTTGCGTGGTCATTGCCGCGCATTCGTGATGTGATTGAAGGATTCAATATCCCGATCCTCGAGCTCGAGGACCACGAAGCGGATGACGTGATCGGGACGCTCGCGAAGCGCGCGGTCGAGCAGGGACTCGAAGCAGTTATCGTCTCGGGGGACAAGGACTTCTACCAACTGATCGCCCCGCATATCTGTCTGCTGAATCCCGGCCGTGGCGGGCAGGCGCAGGTGGACGAGGAGTGGATCGGCGTATCGAATGCGTCGGAGCGTCTCGGTGTCGAACCGCACCACGTTGTGGACTACCTCGCACTGATCGGCGACAGCTCCGACAACATCCCGGGCGCAAAGGGCATCGGGCCCAAGACCGCGATCTCGCTCATCGAGGAGTATGGCAGCGTCGAGAACATCCTGGCGAATGTCGAGCACATCAAGCAGAAGCGCCCGCGCGAGGCATTGATCGAGCATGCGGGTGACGTTCTGCTGTCGAAGCAGCTGGTCACCATCATGGATGAGCTGCCTGTCGAGCTGGACCTCGACGCGCTCAAGGTGTCAGCGCCCAATCGCGAGGCATTGAGCCGTGTCTTCCTGGAACTGGAGTTCCACTCCTTCGTACGCGACTACGCGCCCGCGCCGGAAGAGACCGTGCGATTCGAGACGTCGTACGAAGTCGTGGATACGACGGCGGCAGTGGCGACGCTCGTCGCGCGCGCGCGAACTGTTGGCGGGATCGGCGTGCGTACCGAGAGCAATGAATCGCTGCCATTGCGCGGCGACCTTGTCGGCATCAGTGTGGCGCTCGGGCCGGGTGAGGTCTACTACCTGCCGCTGGCGCACTATACGCCCGGCGTACTCGACCTGGACGGCGTCGGTGTGCGCAACCTGCCCGCATTGGTGTCTCCGGAAATGCTTCCGTTGCGCGACCTCCTTGAGGACGCCTCGATCGAGAAGTCCGGCCACGACCTCAAGCAGGACATGCTGCGGCTGCGGCGTCAGGGCGTCACACTGCGCGGCGTCACGTTCGACGCAATGCTGGCGTCGTACGTGCTCGATCCGAGCGGCCGGCAGCACGACCTGGATGCGCTGGCATTGCAGCATCTGAACTACAGAACGATGTCGCTCGACGAAGTGATCGGCGATGCCCGTCATCGCGTGGACTTCGCGGCGGCAGCCATGGACAATGTGGTGCGCTACGCCGCGGAGCGGGGCGACATGGCGCTGCGCCTGCGCGGGATCTTCGAGCCTGAGCTCGACCGCTTCGCGCTCACGCCGCTGTATCGCGATGTCGAGCTTCCGCTCCTTGGTGTGCTCGCGGACATGGAGTGGGCGGGCATCAAGATCGATCGCGACTTCTTCCGCGAAACCCAGGTCCGTCTGGCGCGCGATCTCGACATCACACAGCGCGAGATCTTCAGCGTCGCGGGTGAAGAGTTCAATATCAATTCGACACCACAACTGCGAACGATCCTGTTTGAGAAGCTCGCATATCCTGTAATCACGAAGACGAAGACGGGCCCATCGACGGACGTGACGGTCCTCCAGACACTCGCCGACCAGGGCTTCGAACTGCCAAAGCTGCTGATGGAGTTTCGTCAGCTGGACAAGCTGAAGGGTACGTATGTCGATGCACTGCCCCTGCTCGCGGACCGCAATGGCAGAATCCACACGACGTTCGCTCAGGCAGTAGCCGCGACCGGCCGCCTGTCGTCGAACGACCCGAACCTCCAGAACATCCCGATTCGGACCGAGCGCGGTGCAGAGCTGCGGAAAGGGTTCGTACCGGAGGAGGGGTTCTCGATTCTCGGCGCCGACTACTCGCAGATCGAGTTGCGAATCCTCGCCCACATGTCGGGCGACCCCGCCTTCGTCACGGCCTTTCGGTCGGGTCTCGACATTCACCGTCAGACCGCCGCCATCATGTTCGGTGTTCCCAATGTCGACGATGTCACATCCGACATGCGGGCTGCCGCCAAGACCGTCAACTTCGCCACGATCTACGGCATCGGCGCTTTTGCACTGTCCGACAAGCTCGGCACGACGACACAGGAAGCGAAGGACTTCATTCAGAAGTACTTCGAGCGATTCCCGGATGTACGCCAGTATCTCGACACCATGATCGCCGCAGCGAAAGAGACTGGCTACGTCGAGACACTCTCCGGTCGCCGGCGATACGTTCCGGAGATCCACAGCCGCAATTTCAATATCCGATCCTTCGGCGAACGTGTCGCGACCAATGCGCCGGTGCAGGGTAGTGCCGCGGACATCATCAAGATTGCGATGATCAACATTCACGGCGCGCTGGAACACCAAGGCGCCGGCGCGCGCATGCTGCTGCAGGTCCACGACGAACTGCTGTTCGAGGTTCCGACTTCGGAGCTCGCCGCGACCGAGCATCTCGTCCGCGACCTGATGGAGAGTGCGTTCCCGCTGGATGTGCCGCTCGAGGTCGTCACGGGTTCGGGCGCCAGCTGGTACGAATGTAAATAACGTCGCTTGTGCGTCGCTGGCGCCCTTCCGTTCCTTCGCGTACTTCGTGTGAAACTCCCGCGCTAGAAGGCGAAGGCTGTGTCCGCCCGGTCGATTGCGGCGCCGAGGTCCGTGAGCAGGTCGTCGACAGACTCGAGGCCGATCGAGAGTCGCAACAGGCCGTCGCCGATCCCGGCAGTCGCGCGTACTTCGGGTGACATCGAGGCGTGTGTCATGGTCGCGGGGTGCGCGATCAAGCTTTCGACGCCGCCGAGCGATTCGGCGAGGGAGAATGCGGCGAGGCCTTCTGTGAAGGCGCGCGCAGCCGCGACACCACCTTGCAGCTCGAAGCTCAGCATCGCGCCGTAGCCAGACTGTTGAGTCGCAGCCAGTGCGTGGCCAGGGTGCGTCAGGAGGCCCGGGTAGTGAACGTGTTTGACCGCGGCGCTTGTGTTCAGGAAATCCGCAACAGCCTGAGCGCTCGCCTGTTGTGCAGCGATCCGAACATGAAGCGTGCGAAGTCCGCGCAGCGTGAGCCATGCATCGAACGGCGATCCGGTGATCCCGAGGCAGTTCGACCACCATGCGAGCTCCGTGTGGATGGCAGGGTCTCTCGCGACCACTGCACCGCCGACGACATCGCTGTGTCCATTGATGTATTTCGTCGTCGAATGCACCACAATGTCTGCACCGAGCAGCAGAGGCTGCTGCAGTGCAGGCGACAGGAATGTATTATCCACAACGACGATGGCGCCGACATCGTGCGCTGCAGCACAGACCTCCGGGATGTTGGTGATCCGGAGCAGCGGATTGCTCGGCGTCTCGATCCACACCATGCGCGGGCGGGCGGCGCGTATCGCATCGCCGATTCCGCCCTCAGTGAAATTGGCGACCTCCATGGCAAACGCATTCCTGCGCGCGAGTGCCGACAGCAGGCGATGTGTTCCGCCATAGCAGTCGTGCGGGGCGATCAGCAGGTCGCCGGCCTGCAACAGCTGCAATGGCAATAGAACGGCCGACATTCCCGTTGCCGTTACGACGCCCTGCTTTGCACCCTCGAGATCGGCAATCGCGTCGCCGAGCTGGTCGCGCGTAGGGTTGCCTGAGCGGGTGTAGTCGTACGCGCGTGCACGGCCGAACTCCTCGAATGTGAACGTGGTCGACAGATGCAGTGGCGGAATAACAGCGCCATGCTGCGTGTCACTCGCGACCCCGGCGCGAACCGCACGCGTCGACGATGCTGCAACGACGGTGTGGCCTCCGATCGCTCGGCCCACCAGGGGATTGAGTGTCGCGGCCTCCTTCAGAAAGCCGTCATGCCCGTAGCGCGATGGCAGAATCCTGAGTGTACTGCTGGACACTGCGCGTGAGAATGCCGTGAGCTGAGCCGGTGGTACGAGTGTATCCGAGTCGTACCCGATGAGCGTCAGCGGTGTCCGGATGGACGTCGGGTCCACGCGGTGCGCATCGAGCGATCGCGAGAGCGACAGAAACCCGCCAGCAGGGAACGTCGCGGCGAACCTGTCACCATGATATTCGAGATAGTCCGTCACGTCGGCGGATCCAGTCGTCCCGTCGAAACGCTGCCGGAACTCGCCCGCCGAGCGGTAGGATGCCACGGCAATCCCTCGCGCAATCGATAGCGCGGCAGCGGCCGCGCCTGTACGAGCACCGAGCGCGACAATCCGTCGCTGCAATGTGCGGCCGGCCGTGGCCATCGGATCGCTGTGGCCGGCGGCGCACAGCACGACAGCGCGACCGACGCGCTCCGGTGCGATGCTGCAGAGCGCGAGCGCGATCATGCCGCCGAACGAAGCACCGACCACTGCGTGAAGTCGATCGATACCGCGCTTGTCCAGCGCGGTCAGGATGAGCCGTGCATGATCGTGCGTGCTCACGAGCGACGCCGTCGCACAGCCGAGGTCGTCGTCACACGTCGAGTCACCGCGTCCGCCGAGAAAGTCGACGCCGATCAGTCGGTAACTCGCGGGGTCGAGCGCGCGACCTGTCCCGATGAGCCCGGGCCACCAGCCCGGTGCGAGAGAGTCCGCCGTCGCATACAGATGCCGTGTGGCGGAGATGCCACCGAGCACAAGCACGGCGTCACTGCTCTCGCTGCCGTACACGTTGCTCGCGATGCTGACATTGTGCAGTGCGCCGCCGCCGTCGAGGTCGAAGCGCGGGATGATACACGCATCGTTGCGCGTCGTCCGAGTGGAAAGGATTGTGCTCATCAGACCCACACCTCCACTGGCGCTGTGCGCGAAGTCGCGGGGTTCCGGCTGATGGTCTGAATGTCCAGCCACGCTGCCGTCGCGGTCGCATCTGCACCGAGGCCCTCGCCGATGTAGATGTGCCTGCTGCCCGCGCGCACATGGTACTCGTAGATCACTCGCCCGCATGGTGCCGCGAGGATCGAGTCGACAGGAACAGCTTCGTATGCGACGGCGGCACCGCCGTCCTCGGTGAGACGCGCGATGAGACGCGTTGTTCGGCCGCTGCGCGCACGCGCCTGCAGGAGAACCGGATCGAGCGTGCGGATATCCTGGCAGGGGATTGCGGACGGATCGAAGACGCGGCCGTGGATCGCACCTGCAACAATCGCGAGCTTGACGGCTGCATCCGTGCCGCGCAGATCGGTCTCGGGGTCCGGCTCGAGATACCCGAGTCGCTGCGCGCGCTGCACACCGTCCTCGAACGAGCGGCCACTCTCGATCGCGTCGATGATCGAAGTCGTGCTTGCATTGCCGACGATCGTAGCACCGATGCAGTGCGTGCGCAGTGCGGGCACTGCGCGGACGAATGCGCTGCCGGTTCCGCCGAGCACTGCATTCACGCCGACGCGGCCCGCATAGCGACCGCCGAGCCAGACTGCCGCTCGTTCCGCGAGCGACGTCTTGGATGCGAGCACTAGGTTGCGGCCGCTCTCGAGCACAGTCGCTTCGAGTGTAGCCGACCATGCAGGGCGAGGCACGGATGGCGTCGTATCGATGACGATGTCAGCGTCGACGTTGTCGATGACGTCTGCCCAGTGGGTGAGGGTATAGTCGGCGTGTTGTGCGAAGCCGCGGCCCTGCTGCTTCCAGCGCGCGACCGCAGTCGCATCGAGGCCCCCGGTGTTGTGAATCGTGCCGTTCGAGTCCGTTGCGGCGACGAGGATATGGCGGCTGGTTCCGATCCGGCCGAGCAATGCGCGTCCGACTGCGCCCGGCCCGATCAGGTGGATCCGCTGCGGCCGGCCACCTGGCGATGTCCCGCTGGTCAATGCTGCGTCGATGTGTCTGCTCATGTTCACGACTCCTGTTCAGTGTGTGGTTATGTGACGTTCTGTGATGGAAACAAAAAAGACCCACTCCGTGAGGAGAGGGCCTGGAAGGTCCGGTTCGCTGAGTGCGCTACGTACGCACGCGACCGCCTGCCACTACCTCTCCAACCGGGAGGTGGCACATGGACATCAGGCGCATGATACGGTTCGCGTGCATCAGTTCGATTCGTCGGTGTTCGTGTTCGTGTGTTACTCGGACCAACAAAAAGAGTATAGGGGAAATGCGGGACGGAGGTCAAGGGAGGGTCCAGCACGGTCCTTCCAAGTGGTCCACTCCAGCCATGGAGGCGCCCCATAAGGCAGTGCATCGTTCGCTCGAACAATTCACCAACCCATGGAGGCATGAATGAGTCGGTCGATCAACAAAGTGATCCTGGTGGGAAACGTCGGTCGGGATCCGGATGTTCACACGACGACAGCGGGAACCAAGGTCGTCCATCTGTCACTGGCGACGAGTCGGCGGGTGCCGCGGGACGGCTCGATGGAAGAGCGAACGGAATGGCATCGTATCACGCTGTGGGACCGCCTGGCGGAAATCGCGGAGGAGTATGTGCGCAAGGGCGACCGCGTGTACGTCGAAGGTCGTATGGAGTACGGCAGCTTCGAGAAGAACGGGGTGACGATCCCGACCGCCGAGGTGCAGGTCCGTGAACTGGTCATGCTCGGCGGCAACGGGGCGGGCCGGAGCGTGGAGATCGAAGAAGACGAAGAAGCACTCGTCTGATCGTCAGCGACATCGGCGGGCGTACAGAATTCTCACGCGAAGTGCGTGAAGTGAACGGAAAGACAGGGGACGCTTTTACGTTCACTTCGCGCACTTCGTGTGAAAGTCCGGTCAGCCGATGTCGTCGAGTGCACGCGTGAACGACATCTGGACGACCCACTTGCCGCCGTTCAGGCCTTTCACTGCATCGACCTGGAGCAGGTCCCAGAAAAGGGAGAGGCCGGCGCCGGCGGATGCACGGGCTCCGCTGCCGCTGACGACGGTGCCCCAGCTGTCGGGGAAAAAGGTGCCGGTGTTCGAAACGGCGCCAACTGCACCCAGCGCCCGCACACCGACCCATGGATACCAGAGTCGCTGCGTGGCATCGGCGGTCACAATCGCGCCGGTTTGACCGACGAACGAGCGGTAGGCGTAACCGGGAAGTGTGCCGATGCCGCCGATCATGAACTGGTGCTGCAGCGGAGCCCCGTCCGAAATGGTTGCGGCAGCGAGCGACCCACGCACGACGAGGCCGGGGGACTCACGGAGCGATGCAGAGAGCTCGATCATGGGGCGGACATAAGACTTGTTCTCCTCGAGCCCGCCGTTGTCCTTGCCATCGCGCGGCACCGCGTGCGCAGCGCGCGCGGATAGCGAGCCGCCCCACGCGAGGCGGCCGCTGGTGGGCATCTGACGGGACATGCCGGCGGTGAAGCTGAGCTCGTCCCCTTCGCTGATCTCACGGACCGCGCGAAACGCTGTGTTGTCGGCGAATGGTGGATGGGATGCGCCGAGACGAGGACCCTGGTGTTGCTCAGCTGCGGCGCTGAGCCCGAGTCGATAGCCACGGCCCACTGGCTTCTCGAACGAGAGCGCGCCGCCGGTGGCGTACCACGCGTCCAGATAATCGCGTCCGAGCAGCAGTGCGGAAACGGAGTTTGCGACACCGGCCATCGGCGTGACCGGGCCGAGGTCACGCAGTGCGTGGGAGTAGCCGGTGAGTGCGATCGTGGATGACTTGGGCGAGTACGCGATGCGTGCCAGGCCGGACCCGCGCTCACTGCCGAATGCGTATCCCGCCGTCGCATCAAACCGCCATGGCGGCCCGATGGAATACGTCAGGCCGGTGCCGAGGAAGAGGCCCTCCGCACGGTTGTAGCGGATGGCCGAGGATGCGTCGCGATAGTAGAGGCGCAGCGCGGGCAGGCCGGACATCAACCGCCGGCCGATCATCTGCGCTGCCTCGAGCCGGAGCTGCTCGAGCTCTGGCGGCTGCTCGAGACCCGCCGCCTTCAGGTCGTCGAAGATACCGCTCTGGAATGCATATGATTCCAGCGCGGCGGGCGGCGCCGCGACGACCGCACGCGAGGTGCGGAAGATCGAATCCGGGATTGTCGCATTCAGCTCGTAGTCGAGGATGCGCATGCGGCCGCGGATGACACTGCCCGCGGCGAAGTCGAGCTCGGGGAGCTGGCGCCGGATCTCGACGGTCTGCTCATTCGGGAGCCAGTACTTGCCGTCCCAGAGTCCGTTGTCGAGCGACAGGTTGATGTAGTCGAGACGTTTGTCGACGTACGACGACGGCGTGAAGGTGAATGTCATGCGGATGACATCGGCCGTCGCACGGTCGATGAAGACGGATCCGACGAAGCCGGGCCGGTCGGTACGGCGTGGTCTGACCTGGACCTCATAGACGCGCAGCGATTCCTGCATGGATGGCAGCCGCAGGTCGAGCGAGTCGGCGAGTCGATACTCATAAATGGTGGGTGCCGCCGCGGACGCAGGATGCATCACATCGCGCACTTCGTCGCCGTCGCCCATGCGGATCACGTCGCCGAAACCATTCTGCACCATGGTCAGGTGGTCGAGATGGTAGCGCATGGTATTCGGGAGGGGGCTCGCGTCGCGCATCCCCATGATACGCTGGCGCGCGGTCCCGGGCTGCTGCCAGAACAGCTCCAGCCCGATCTGGTTCACGCGCACGAGCGTACGCTCATCATTGGCGCGGCGGTCCAGGAAGAAGTAGACGAAGCCTTCGGCCGTCGCTCGGTAGTTACGCAGCGCGGTATCCGCCTGCGGCTGGGTGCGGCGAACCGTCGCACGCTTCATCATTTCCACGACGCGCGGCGAGTCCCAACCCGCAGCACTGCGACTCGTGTCGATGACGATCCGGGCAGTGTCTTCCTGCGCCGCCAGCTCCAGGGGCCGGGGCAACATCGGGACGAGCAGTGCGGCGAGCAGCGCGGTGCGCGAGACGCGGCGTGAGATTCGAGTATGCATCTGCCTTATTACAGGTCCTCCAGGGGATCGTTCCTGAACCGCATCAGATGCGGCAGGCGGGAAAGCAAAGCGGGCCGATGCTTCCGCACCGACCCGCCGTCTGCTCACATGGAAGCGACCGCTCGGACTAGTTGGCGCTCCAGAACGTCGCCAGCGCCTCGCCGTCCGGGCTCTCGCGCAGCTTCTCGAACGCGCGGTTCCGGATCTGGCGGATCCGCTCGCGTGTCACGCCCAGCAGCGAGCCGATCTCCTCCAGCGTACGCTCCTCGCCGTCATCCAGACCGTAGTACAGGTACAGGATCTTGCGCTCGCGCTCCGTCAGGTACTTCTCGAACATCCGGTCCAGGAACTCGCGCTGTGCCTGCGACTCGACCGTCTCTTCGATGTCCTCCGCCTCGGCGCCGGCGAAACGCTCGCCGAACGAGGCACTGTCACGATCCCCACGATCGATCGGGGCGTCGAGTGACAGCTCCGATGCGGCCACACGACGCAGCGCGCGCACTGTCTCCACCGGCTCGCCCATCTCGTCCGCAATCTCCTGATCGGTCGGCGAACGACCGAGCAGCTGCGTCAGCGCAGTGTCCGTACGCGACAACTTGACGAGATTCGAATTCTGATTGAGCGGGATACGGACGGAGCGGGTCTGCTCGGCGAGTGCCTGGAGGACCGTCTGACGGATCCACCAGACCGCGTACGAAATGAATTTAACTCCCTTGTCCGGGTCGAACTTCTTCACGGCCTTCAGCAGTCCCTCGTTGCCGATGCAGACGAGCTCCGCGAGGCCGAGACCACGACCCTGGTACTTCTTCACGTACGATATCACGAACCGGAGATTGGCCGTCACCAGCCGCTCCGCTGCTTCCTTGTCACCAACGCGGGCCCGACGTGCGAGCTCACGCTCTTCGCCCGGGTCCTCGATGAGGGGATACTTCTCGACGTCGTACAGGTACTGATCGAAGGAATCCAGCGCGCGGGAGTTTACAAACATATTCGCTTGCATCCTGGATCGGGTGAAAAACGAAAGCAGCCATCCGCTTCGCGGATCAGGCTGCTCTAACGGAGGATTTCGTGCGGTTGAAAACTTGTCTTTTTCCGCACCCGTGTATCTCCTCGCAACGGTGGCCGATCATGATTGCTCAATGTAAAAAGAGTATTCCGAATATGTAACCCCCTCCTCAGCAGGTGCCGTCACATGTCACGTAAGTGATTGTTCGGCAATGAATTACGTTCGTCACAACGGGTCTCCGACACGGCCAAAGGGACGCATTTCCAGTGGCACGAAAAATGGCTATGCGCTCGCGCGGATCTCATCGAGTGTTGCGACTGCACGGCGGAGATGCGGGATGACGATCGAGCCGCCGACGATCAACCCGATCGACAACGTCTCCAGGATCTGCTCATCGGTCGCTCCTTCCTCGGCGCACCGCACGAGGTGGTAGGTGACGCAGTCGTCGCAGCGCAGCACGAGTGAAGCGACGAGCCCGAGCAGCTCCTTGGTGTGGACATCGAGCGCACCGCTTTCGTACGCGCGGCTGTCGAGTGCGAAGAAGCGCTTGATCTCGAGATTGTCTGCAGAGAGGACACGCTCGTTCATGCGCTCTCGAAACTCGCGGAATTCCTGAAGGCTCATTGGTGTTCCAGCAGCTCCGCGAGCGCCTGCTCGGCGGGCGGGCCGTCCTTGAGTAGAAGCAGTGTAAAGGGTCGCTTGCCGGACTCGAAATGGAGCGAGTCCGATAGCGGCCCTGGTTCGATTCGTGACGCGGTAAAGGCGGGAAGGACAATGCGCCGGGCGGACATGAATGACTGGAATACGAAGGCGTTGCCATCATTTCCCACCACGAGCCAGCCAGTCCGGTAAGCGCCTGCGCCGGGCAGCCCGATGGCGGCAGCGCGTGCTCCGCGCGCGGGGGAGCGTCCCAGGTCGGGGGCGGGCACGACGGCGCGGATGGATCGGGGTAGCCGGTCCCTCGCGAGCCAGCCCTGCCGTCCAAAGAACCGGAATACGCGTCGCGTGGCGGCCTCAGCGCCGAACCCGGCAGCTCGCCAGAGGCGCGGTCCGAGCAGCAGGCTCAGCACCATGGCTCCGATGACGACTGCGAGGGCCGACTGTGGGTCCAGCTGGGCAGACAGGGCAAGGGCTATGGCGAGCGCGTCGATAGCCAGTGTCGTAAGCGTGATCGCCAGCGGACCTGTGAACCGGCTGTTGGCGATGAGTACCCGCAGTCCGGCCTGCGACCCATGGGCGGTGAATGCGACGACGGCGGCTGCCAGCCCACCAGCGAGCCGGATCTGCCAGGGCATGGTCTCGAGAGCGAGTACAACCAGCAGTGCAGCGGTGACGGGTCTGACCACGGTATGCACGGCATCCCAGATCGCGCCCGCGTACTTCACCTTCTCCGCGATGAACTCGACAAGGAAGAGCAACACGGCCGCGCCAATGACAAGCAGGTTCTCGAGGCCGCGAAGGCCGGGGGGAAGCTGGGTGATCCAGCCCATGCGGGATGCGATGCCCAGAAGGCCCACCGTCGCATACAGGTTCAGGCCGCAGGCGAATGCGGTGCCGAGGAGCTGACCGGCAACAACGGCGAAGGCAGGCAATGGATTCATTGGCGCAACGTAGGAAAACCGGGGGAAAAAGAAAACCCGGGATCTTTCGATCCCGGGCTTCCCTGAAGAATGACGTTCAACCCGTTCGCGGGGTTTACTTGCCCTTCCTCACCTGTTCGATCATGCGGAACGTCTGGAAGACGCAGCCTGTCGACTGGAGCGGAACGTATACCAGCTTGACGTCATCCAGCTCGTCGCGCAGGTCCTTGCGCTCGTCGAGGATGTCGCCCAGGTCACGGTTCGCATTCGCACGGCGCAGCTCGCCGAGCGCATTGTTGATGTCTGCAACCTCGTCGCGGTCAGCATACACCGGGTAGCCGTTGACCATGCCGAGATAGGACAGCTGGCCGGACTCGATCATACGAGCGCCCTGGTCCGTGCCATACTGCATCTTGTTCTTGCCGATATTGATCGTGAGGGGCTCGCCACGGACATACCAGTCCGCGTTACGAACGACCATCACGTTGCCTACCGTCGTGCCGATACGGACGCGATTGCCATTCACCATGACCATCGTATCGCCTGTCGCCGGCAGGAAGATCGCGTTCTGCATGCGCAGACCGTTCGGCTGTGTCGGATCGACAACGCACACCTGGATCGCGTCTTCACGCGGTGCCGGCGGTGCCATCGGTGCCGGCGGCGGCGGCGGTGCCGGTGCCGGTGCCGGTGCGACGTATACTACCGGCGGTGTTGCGAGACCGAACAGCAGCTTGAGGCCGAGGTCGACGCCGAACTCATGCGTCCACTTCGAGATCCGCGAGTCACCGTTCGGCAGTGAGAACACGGTCGGTGAGGCTGTTTTCACAGCACGTGCGAACGCCGGACGGAAGATGCGGTCATTCGCTTCCAATGTGATCGCGAGTCGCGGCGAGATGCGCATGTCCGCACCAAGACCAACGAGACCCATGATCGTCTTGTCTTCAGCGAGGACGAAGTCCGTCGTTGTGTTTCCCGGGACTGCGAATGGCTGGCAGTTCCATTCCTTGTTTTCAGTCGGATCCTGACAGAGGAAACGATC
Source organism: Longimicrobiales bacterium (assembly GCA_038257485.1). Lineage (GTDB taxonomy): Bacteria > Gemmatimonadota > Gemmatimonadetes > Longimicrobiales > RSA9 > DASUXU01. The sequence continues at coordinate 12,886 of JBBSJG010000078.1, forward strand.
ACCACGTGTGTTCGTCCACTTGGCGCCAAGGCCGAGTGCGAGGTACGGCAGGAACTCGGTGCCCATCCAGCTTTCGTTCGGGGCCTTGAAGCGGAAGAGCAGGTCGCCCGAACCACTGTGCATGTTGATGTCATCTACGAGCTCACCAACATTGTCACCACTGCCCTCTGCGCCGGCATTCTTGAAGCCTGCATCCTGGTACTTGTAGTTCGCGCGGACGCCCACCTTGTCCGAGAACCAGTAGCCCAGTGTACCGCCGAGGCGCGGCTTGCTCTTGAACTTCAGCTCCGTGTCCTGGTCGCTCACGCCGAGCGAATCAGCTGTGACCGAATTCGAATAGAAGCTGTAGCCGATCTGTGCTCCCAAGTCCCACTTCCAGCTCTGCGCGCTGGCCGGCGCTGCAGCCGCAGGCACCAGCAGTGCCGTCGCGATTGCTATCCTGTTGAACATCTTCATACATCCTCCTGTGAATCATTATTGCGGACGACTCTCCAGCCACTGTCGCGGCCTGCGTCCGGCCCGCACCAAACTTCCTAACGGGACCGGCGGCACTCCTTGCATGAACGGGACCACAACGTCCACAAAACGCGGGGCAGTCGGGCCGAAAACGGTTGATCTGGGTGTCTGGCGAGCGCGAAGGAGGGACGATAGCTGATGTCCCACAACAGTTATTCAGGAAATCGACCGCAGGAGGAGCGAGGCATTGATTCCACCAAATCCGAATGAATTCGAGAGGACCATTTTAGGGGCCAGCGCCCGCCCTCCTGTCCGGACGTAATCCAGGTCACAGATCTCGTCGCCATTCTCGAAGTTGAGAGTGGGCGGCACCCAGCCGCGGGTCATGGCGAGGCATGCGATCGCGACCTCGATGGCGCCTGACGCGCCGAGCGCATGACCGTGGTAGGGCTTGGTGCCGCTGATGGGGACATGACGCGCGTGTTCACCCAGGGCCGCCTTGATGGCGAGGCTTTCGGTGGAGTCGTTGAGGGGTGTGGAGGAGCCGTGGGGGCTGATAAAGTCGATGGCGCCAGCGTCAACGCCGGCGGTGCGGAGTGCGATTGCGATGGCCCTCGCGGCCTGGCTGCCGTCGGGGCGAGGCGCGGTCATGTGGAAGGCATCATTCGTAGTGCCGTAGCCGGCGACCTCCGCATAGATCCGGGCGCCGCGGGCCACGGCGTGGTCGAGTCGTTCGAGTACGAGCGTGCAGGCCCCTTCACCCATGACGAAGCCGTCGCGTGAAGAATCGAAGGGCCGGCATGCGTGGGCGGGGTCGTCATTGCGGGTGCTCATCGCGTGGATCATGGCGAACGCGCCGAAGCAAAGCGGAGCGAGGGGCGCTTCGACCCCGCCGGCGAGCGCAATGTCAGCGTCGCCCTCCCGGATGATGCGGCATGCGTCACCGATTGCGATGGTGCCTGACGCGCAGGACATCGAGTTGGTGGAGTTGATGCCCGTAAATCCGAACTCGATGGCCACGGAGCAGCTGGCAGCGCCGCCGAAGGTCGTGAGTGCGACACGCGGGTCGACCGCGCGCGGCCCCTCCAGTGTGAGTCGCGCGCCCTGCACCTCGGCGTGCGCGATACCCCCCAGCGCCGTACCCATCTGGACCGCTACACGATCGGGGTCGAAGTGGAAGTCCGTGAGCCCAGCGTCCTGGAGCGCCATGCGCGACGATGCCAGGGCGAAGTGTGCAAAGCGGTCCAGCTTCTTCGCCGCTCGCCTCTCCACGAAGTCCTCGGCATCGAACTCTTCGACTTCAGCTGCCAGCCGCGAACGCCAGATGGATGGGTCGAAGGCTGTGACAGTGCGGATCGGGGAGCGCTCGCGTCGCAATCCATCCCATAGTCCGTCGACGCCGGAGCCGGCGGCGGTGATCGGACCAAGTCCGGTAATGACGACACGATGTCCTGCCATGCTACTTCCCGATGCGGTCGATGCGCTCTGCTTCGCGGGCGACGCCCGCGAGAGTGCGTGATGCAATATAGCTGACAAACTGTTTCGAGATCACGTGCTCCCATGCGAAGCGCCCGATCAGGGGCCATGGCGGACCATTCCAGGCATGCGTGATCCGGACGTGTGTACCTGCAGCCACCGGTTCGAAGGTCCACTTCACGACCATGCCCTTCGTGATGCCGTCGATGTGGGTGTAGTGGACGGCGGGTTCTGCAGTGTCTACA
>JBBSJG010000079.1:0-14509 GCA_038257485.1 Longimicrobiales bacterium
ACGACGTGTGCAATGGTTTCGTGTCACCGTCCCGCATCGCGTCCTGCAGTGCAGTCGCGGCGGACGGATTGTCAGTGAGCAGCGCGCGCGCGCGCGCAAATTCCGGGCTGTACGTCTCGACCGTCACTTCGCCGGCACCCGTGACGTCCCCATTCGCGACATGCGCCGTCGCCTCGTACCGGTACGTGCCGGGCGGGATGCCCGCGAATGCCGCGGTATCCGCGTCCGCCGTCGCCTTCCGATCGATTGGCGCACCACCACTCGCCGGCTGCAGGCGAATGCGCATCGAGTCGAGCGCACCGGTCCTCGCCGTGAACCGCAGCGGCTGGCCGCGGAAGACCGCGCGCTCCACCGGCCGGATCGCCGCGATGTCCGCGCCGCGCGAATCGCGTGCGAGCCATCCGCCGATCGAGCCCCACAGCCGGTTGTATACATCACCGGCAGGGCCCCCGCGGAACGCCCAACGCCAGTACCCCGAACCCAGCCCAACGGCCCAGCGCCGTCCGTCCGTCTCGCCCGCGAGGACCAGGGGCGACGGCCGGCCGCGGCGACCCCGCGTCACCGACACTGGCGCCCATGCGGACGGCGGACCGGCCGCGATCATCGCGGACTCGAGCGGCGGCACGTCGTCTACAACGAGCCCTGTCAGCAGCGGCGCAACCGGGGACGCCGGCACGTCCGCGGAAATGAACCAGTCGTCGTCCGAGGCCGACCCGAGGTCGACGGGAATCGGCAAACCATCAGCGCCGGGTTGCGGCAGCACCAGCATGCGGTCGGCCGCGGTGAGTGCTGTGCGCAGCCACGTGGGGATGTCCGAGGACGGGTTGTGCACCACCAGCAGGTCCGCGCGTTGCACCGCGCGCTGCACGACGGCGTCGGGGATGCGCGTGCCCGCGTCGAGGCCGCCACCGAGCCGCAGCCACATGCCGTCCGTGCCACGCAGATAGCCCCTCGCGGGAAGGCCGACCGCGCGCTCGAGGACGGGCAGCAGGAAGCGCGGCTCCCAGTCCGGCGACAGCGAAACAAGCACGATCCCCGCCGGGTCGTCGCTCACGTAGACGTACATGTTGCGCACATCGTCATCGACAAAACTGTCACCGCTCTCGACAGTCGCCTCGATCCGGACGAATCCGCCGCCCGGCGGCGCGATCGGCTGCGCATTGACGACCGCGGTTGCAAGACGACCCGGCGTGGGCGCCAGCAGCGCGTGTATGCCGATAACGCGTCCATCCTGGCGGAGCACGACGCGCGTACTGTCCCGCGTTTCCGCCGTCGCCTGGATCCCGATCTCTACCGCGAGCGGCTTGCCCGCCTCTGCCCAACTGGGCGAGGACATTTCGACGAGCGCGAGGTTCGCGGGTCCGGCCGCAGTCGTCACCCAGTCGACACGCACGCTCAGGCGTGGCAGCCACCGCGCGATCGCGTCCGCATCCTCGATGTCACCGTCCGTTACAACGGTCACGGTGCGAGCACCGCTCTCGGCCGCGGCCTGCAACGCGGGCAACAGACGGCTTGATGTAGACGACGGCGGAAGCGCGGCGATCGAGTCGAGTGGGACGGTGCGAGGCATGTCACCGAACAGCACGATGCCGCCGCTGCCGGCACGTTTCCCCGCCTGCGCGCGCGCATCATCCCAGCGGGTGTTGCCACTGGCGCCGGGCATCAACATGCTGAGCGAGCCGTCGAGCAGGACGGGCGCACGACGGGCGGCCGCGCGGTCGACCGGTTGGCGGATGCGCGGGTCGAACAGCAGGAGCAGCAGCAGCGCGACGGCGGCCCAGCGCAGCACTGCGAGCAGCGTGCGCCCGCGCCCCGCAGGCTCGCGCCGCCGATAGACGAAGAGCACCACGAGCAATGCGACGGCGGCCGCGACGACCCACGCAATCCAGGAGGCCGCGCTCATGCGGTTCCGCTCATCGACGCCCGTTCATGGTTCCTGTGAAAAAGCCCGCCGGCGGATGCCAGCGGGCTTCATATACTACCGTATGTCACCACTCGTGGTCCATACCAGAAGCGGCCGACGGGACGACTGCTACAGGCCGCCGCGCTGGCGAGCGTCTTTCGTCCCCTCGTGCGCGAGCGCACTGCTGCTGCCCGCGCGGTCCAGCATCGACATGCGCGTGCCACTCAGCGCGCGGAACGCCACCGCATTCTGACCGCCCAGCGACTCGCCATCGGGCAGCTTCGCTGTTCGCACGTCGATCGCGCGGCTGTTCTTGCGCAGCTCGTAGTGCAGGTGCGGTGCAGTCGCGAGGCCCGTCATGCCCACGTAGCCAATGAGATCCTTCTGCGAGACCTGCTTGCCGCGACGCATCCCCGCAGCGAACCGCGACAGGTGCGCATACCGCGTGCTGTACCCATTCGCATGGCGGATCTCGATCATGTTGCCATAGCCCGCATTGCGACCCGCGAACGTCACGGTCCCATTCGCCGACGCATTCACGTGCGTGCCCGACCGCGCGCCCAGGTCCACACCCAGGTGCGCGCGGTAGATGCCCAGGATCGGGTGGTACCTCGCCGAATTGAAACGTGAGGTGATGCGGGGATAGGCGACGGGGTAACGGCTGAAGCCGGCGCGCAGGGCGCGGCCCTTTGCGTCATAGTAGCCGCGCGTGCCGGCGGCATTGTCGAAGTAAATCGCTGTGAAGGGACGGTGATCCGTGACGATCTCGGCAGCCAGAATGCGACGGCCCCTCGCCGTGTTGTCCGGCCTTGCCTCACGCTCGTAGGCGATGCGGTACGAATCGCCCGGATGCATCTCGCCGAAATCGAGCTTGTACTCGAAGATCTCCGCCAGTGCCCAGACCAGACCCTGCCGCTCTTCCGGCGGCAGCTTCGAGTTCTCGTCCATGACGAGCGCCTCGTACAGCGAACGGCCCGACTGGATGCTGCCCGATGCGAACACGGTGTCGATCACGGTGGGTGTCACCATGACATTGCTTTCCCAACCATACTCCAGGCGGGCGAGCTTCACCGTCGTATCGCGATTGAGACGGACCTCGACACTGCGCGCGGAATGGGTCTCGCTCCAGCGCCGCACCGTCACCTCGGCACCCGCCGACAAACGACGCGGGTCCATGTGCTGACGCATGCCGAGCAACAGCTCCGAAAGCTCCTGCCCGGTAATCTCCGCCTGCGCCAGCACGCCATTGAGGGTTTCACCCGACCCGATGATGTGCGTCTCGACATCCTCGACCGGTGCCGCATACAGCACGCCGAGACTCATGGCCGAGGCGGGGTCTTCCACCTCGGGACGCGACACGGCCATTGCCCCGACACTGAATACGGCAATGACCGCGAGGGTCGCAATTTTCATCGGGTTCGCCATCAAACCATCTACTTCATTATCTGGTTGATTCGCGTCAGTCCATCTGACGGCGAATGAACGTCGGAATATCGAGGTCCGTCAGCTGCTGCCGCGCGATAGGGCTCTGCGGCAGACGCTGGAACGGGGTAGCCTCCTGATAGGCCGGCGCCCGCATGGGCGGACGCTGCGGCTGGTAAGTATCGGTGGATGAGCCCGACATCGCCATAGCTGGCTGGGCCTGCTGTGCCTTTGCCGCCCTCGCCGCCTGCCCGAACGTCGGCCGGAGCACGTTCGCCGCGATCGGCTCTTCCTGGGCCAGGCCCGTCGCGATCGCCGTCACCCGGACCTCACCCTCCAGCGCTGCATCATGCACTGCACCGAAGATGATCTCCGCCTCGTCGCCTGCCGCCTCCTGGATAATCGAGGCAATCGTCGTGACCTCATCAATGGTCAGGTCCATGCCGCCCGTGATGTTGATCAGCACGCCGGCAGCACCCTTGATCGTGACGTTGTCGAGGAGAGGGCTCGAGATGGCTTCCTGCGCCGCCTCCACTGCACGGTTCTCGCCACTGCCGAACCCGGTGCCCATGAGCGCGGGGCCGCGGCTCTGCATAACCGTTCTCACGTCTGCGAAATCGACGTTTACTTCACCCGTCACATGGATCAGATCGCTGATGCCCTGGGTCGCGTGGAGGAGCACCTCATCAGCCTTTTTTAGCGCATCCCGGAAAGAAGTTCCCTTCCCGACCACCGACAGGAGCCGCTCATTGGGCACGACGATGACAGTATCGGCGCAGCGCTGGAGCTCGGCGAGGCCCATCTCGGCCTGACGCATCCGCTTCTTGCCCTCGAAGAGGAACGGCTTCGTGACGATTCCGATCGTGAGTGCACCCATCTCGCGCGCGAGCTCCGCGATCACCGGCGCCGCACCCGTACCCGTGCCGCCACCCATGCCCGCCGTGATGAACACGAGGTCCGCACCTTCGAGCGCCTTCATCATCTCTTCGCGGCTTTCCTCGATCGCCTGACGTCCGATCTCGGGACGCGCGCCCGCACCAAGGCCGCGCGTGAGCTGCTTGCCAATCTGGATCCGCGTCTGCGAGTGCGACAGCTTCAGCGCCTGCGCATCCGTATTCACACTGATGAACTCGACACCATCGAGGTCCTCGGCGATCATGCGATTCACGGCATTGCCGCCACCGCCGCCCACGCCGATCACCTTCATCTTCGCGCCCTGACTTGCCGCTTCCTCGAATTCGAAGATCATCATAATGCTAACTCTCCAATTGGTACGTGGTGCACTGACAAATATCTAAGATCACAAATAGCAAAACAAGAAAAATATTTCGCGACGACACCATTCTCACACGAAGAACACAAAGGTTACATCAAGAACGGAAAGTGAATTTCAGGATCCGTTTTCCGTATCTCCTTCGTCCTTCACCTTCCTTAGCGTCCTTCGCGTGAAACTGCCGTGGTCATGAGCGGTCGTTCTGAAATCGAAACGGCTTAGAAAAATTCTTTGATGTATGACATGATGCGTCCGCCGATGCCTTCGCCGAAGCTGAATCCGGAGGCCATGCCGTTGTCGATGACATGCTGTGCACCGAAAAGGACGAGACCGGTTGCGGTCGCGAACTGCGGGCGGCGCACGCTGTCGGACAGGCCGACCAGGCGGTCGCCCGGAACGCCTGCGCGGACGGGCATGCCGAATACGTGCTGTGCGACGTCGACTGCGCCCGCGAGACCGGCGCCGCCGCCCGTCAGCACTGCGCCTGCGCCGAGCTTGCCGTGCTCGCCCGCGTTCTCCATCTCGCGCGCGACGAGTCCGAGGATCTCGTCGAGACGTTGTTCGATGATGTGCGCGATCATTTCGCGTGATACCTGGCGGGTCGAGCCGGGGCCCGGTCCGGGCAGGTCGACCGTTTCGCGCGGATCCACGAGCTGTGCGAACGCGACGCCATGCCGGTCTTTCGCCTTCTCGGCTTCCGCGTACGTGATCGACAAACCCTTGGCGAGATCGTTCGTCACGGTACCGCCGCCCCAGGGGATGGATGCGAGATGACGCATCTTGCCGTCGCGGAAGATCGCGAGCTCGGTGGTCGCGCCGCCCAGGTCGACGAGTGCGACACCGACGTCCTTCTCGTCTTCGGTCACGACCGCGAGGGCCGTCGCGAGCGGTTCGTGCACTGTGCGTTCAATGCGGTATCCCGCGCGGCTGACTGCCTTGCGCAAGTTCTGTGTCGCGGTGATCGAGCTGGTGATGATGTAGACCTCGGCCTCCAGCCGCGTGCCCGCCATGCCGATGGGATCGCGAATCCCGGTCTGGTGGTCGACGATGTATTCCTGCGGCAGGACGTGCAGCACCTCGCGGTCTGCAGGCACCACCACGGCGCGCGCGACTTCCTGCACGCGGCGCACATCGGCTTCGCGGATCTCTTCACCACCGACCGCAACCACGCCCGTGGACGTGCGCGCATGGATGTATTCGCCCGCGACGCCCGTGAACACGCGGTCCACGGTCACGCCCGCCATGAGCTCGGCTTCCTTCATCGCAGTACGCACGGACTCTGTAGTGCCCTCAATGTCCGTCACGACTTCCCTGCGCATGCCACCCGTGCGCGTCTGCCCGACACCGAGGATCTTGATGATCGGTGTGCCTCGCGCATCCGCCGATACATCGGCGATGACGGCGCAGGTCTTGGTTGAGCCGATGTCGAGACCGGCTACGAGGTTCGGGCGCATGGTCAACGTGTTCCCGTCGTCTGGAGCGATACCACGACCTGCTGCTTGAACCGCACATCGATGCGGGTCACACTGCCGAGGCCGTCTGTAGAAATCGAATCGGTCGCGACCGCTGCCGTGCGTGCCGACGGTGTCGCGAGGTCCGCGAGCGTGACGCGCAACTCGCGCAGACGCGCGGCGTCCACGTCGTATGGCAGCAGCACCTCCGCGTGTGCGGGACCGCGCAGCACGAGACGGACGCCGTCGGACAGCGGTGTCGCCTCGGACACCCATGGTGCCAGCACGGGCTCCAGCTCCTGCAGGCGGCTCAGGACCAGCGCTGTCCGGACAATCGAGCGATCGATCACCTGGCCGCGCGCGTCCATGCGTGCGTCCGCGGCAATGACCGGCAGGTCCATGTCGACATGCGTCGGGTCGGCCGGCAGGATGCGCCCAGTGGCATCAACAGGACGCAGCTCCGGCGTGCGCGCGAATGCGACCGGGCGCGTTTCGGTGATGCGGATCACCGTGGTATTCGGCAGACGCCTCTGCACGGACGCAGTGGCAATGAGCGGGTGACGCAGCAGCGCGGTTCGCCACTGTTCGACGTCGTCGAACACACTCGCTGTACGCGTGATCCGGCTCGCCGCCAGCACCTGCTCCGCCGTCATGTAGTGCGCGCCTGCGATCTCCACGCGGTCGATCCTGAAGGCCTCGACACGGCGCAACGCCGACGGCGCGGCCGCCGTGGTCGCGACGGCGACGACCGCGACACACGCGACGGCGATCCAGCGCTTCACGTCGCCATCCATCATGCCGCCAACCTGCGCGAGTACACCCGCCGAATCGCTTCATTGATGTTGCCCGCACCCATGGCAATGCAGGCATCGCCGGGGCGGAGCGCGGCGCCGAGTGCAGCCTCGAGCTCGGCCAGGTCCGCGATGTACGTGACATTCATCGCGCCGGCCGCGCGCGCGGTCTTCGCAATCGTATCGCCACTGATCCCGTCCATCGGCTGTTCCCTCGACGCGTATACGTCCGCAATCCATACCTCGTCCGCGGCCGTCAGCGCCCGCCCGAACTCCGTCGCCAGATCACGCGTCCTGCTGTACAGGTGCGGCTGGAACACCGCCACGATGCGGCGCCCTTCCAGTGCCGCCCTCGCCGCACTCAGTGTGGCATCGATCTCGGTCGGGTGGTGCGCATAGTCGTCGACGAACAGGACGTCCCCGGCGGTGCCCACGCGCTCGAAGCGGCGAGCCACGCCCTGGTACAATCCCATGCCTCGCGCGGCCGACGCGAAGTCGGCGCCCATCAGGCGGGCCGCGGTGATCGCAGCCAGGCTGTTGCGCACATTGTGCAGGCCTGGCACACGCAGCTGCACTTCGCCCAGTGCATGCGCGCCGTCCCGCATGGTGTAACTCATGCCCGTCTCGTTCGCGCGCACATCCATCGCCTGGACGTCCGCGTCCGCGTGCGTGCCATATCGCAGGATGCGCGCATCATCGAAGCGCGAGATCACACGACGAACGCCGTCGTCATCCATGCATGCGATGACACGACCGTCCGCGGGGACGCTGTTCAGGAACAGCTCGAATGCGTCTTCAAGACCGGCCAGATCGCCATAGATGTCGAGGTGGTCGGCCTCGATCGACGTGACCACGGCGAGCCGGGGCCGCAGTGTGAAGAATGAGCGGTCGTACTCATCAGCTTCAACCACGAAGATCGTGCTCTCGCCCACGAGCAGACCGCCGCTCCATCCCTCGACGCGGCCGCCGACGAACCCGGTCGGATCGAGGCCGGCCTCCATCATGGCGGCGCACGTCATTGCCGTCGTGGTCGTCTTGCCGTGCGTTCCGCTGACGGCAATGACACTGCCCTGGTTCACAATCGAACCGAGCGCCTGTGCGCGCTTGAGCACGGGGATCCCCCGCCTGCGCGCGGCAGCGACCTCGACGTGATCGAGGGCAATCGCACTTGTGACGACCAGTGCAACGGCGTCCTCGACATGCGAATCATCGTGACCGAGCAGGAGCCGCACGCCATGTGCGCGCAGTGCGATGGCCGCCTCACCGAGGTCACGATCGCAACCGCTCACCTGGCCACCGCTCTTCACGAGCAGCTCCGCGATCGGCGCCATGCCGGAACCGCTCACACCCATGAAATGGACGAAGCCGGTCTGCGCGAGCGCGCGCAGGTCCAAGTCCATCCACTGATCGGCGGAGAGCACGTTCTGCGTCATGACGGCACCAGCTCCAGCAGCTTGCGCGCGATGTCGCGCGCGGCGTCAGGCCGTGCACGAAGCAGTGCGGCCTCGACCATCTTTGCATGGCGTGCACGGTCGCTCGCAAGGCCGTGGATATCGGCCCACAGACGATCGGGCGACAGATCAGTCTCTTCGACCATCACCGCTGCGCCTGCCTCCTGCAGTGCACGCGCATTGAACCGCTGATGATCCGCTGCCGCGGTCGGCAGAGGAATCAGCACCATCGGGATGCCCCAGGCGAGCAGCTCCGCCGTCGCCATTGCGCCGGCTCGCGATACCGCGAATGTGCCAGCGGCCAACGCTTCCGACATGTCTTCGATGTAGCCGAACGCGTGCACCCACGCAGGATGACCCGTATCGGCAAGACGCTTCTGCACGCTCTCGAAATGCACCGGCCCCGTCGCCCACAGGATCTCGAATGATGCGGGCGGTGCCGGCAATTCGCCGCGCATCACCCTCTCGATCGCACCGAGCAATGCGTCATTCACGGCGCGCGAGCCCTGGCTGCCGCCAACGACGAGCAGGACATCGGATGACGCAGCGATGCCGAAGCGCGCGCGGCACGCAGTCGGATCGAGTGATCGGTCCGGCGGCCGGATCGGATTGCCCGCGGCCACGATCTCCGTGTGCTTGCCCGGTTTCAGCTTCGACGCGGCCTCAGGGAACCCGAGGTGCACCTGGCGGGCCCAGCGGCTGAGCATGCGCGTCGTGAAGCCGGGATGTGAGTTCTGCTCCTGAATCGCGATCGGCACCGATGTCAGCACTGCGAACATGCACGCCGGGCCACTGACATAACCGCCCGTACCGACGACCAGTTGCGGACGGAACCGCAGGAACAGGCGGCCGAGGCCGCTCACGGTCGCGATCGTCGATGGGAACAGCTTCCAGTTCCGCCACACCTGCGAGCGCTGGATCGGCTGCAGCGGCAGCAATGTGTGCTTCACGTTCTGCTGCGGCAGGATGCGCGCTTCGACACCGCGGTTGGCGCCAATGAACTCCACGTCGGTCGCTGCATCCTCGGCCTGCATCGCGGCAGCGAGTGCGAGTGCCGGATACAGATGACCACCCGTGCCACCGCCCGCAAACAGTACGCGACTCATTCGGCCCTCGCATTGGCGCGCCGAGCGACACTCATAAGGATGCCGACGCCCGCCATGCAGACGAGCAGGCTTGACCGGCCGTACGACATGAACGGCAGCGTGACGCCCGTGGTCGGGATCAGTGCCAGGTTGATCGAGAAATGAAGCAGTGCATGAACGATCACGAGGTTTGTAATTCCAATGGCAAGCAGGAACCCGAACAGGTCTTCCGCGTCGCGCGCGATGCGGTAGCCGATCAATGCGAATGCCGCGAACAGCATGATCACCGTGAGCACACCCACGAGGCCCCACTCCTCGGCAAGCATCGAAAACAGGAAGTCGTTGTGCGGCTCGGGCAGGAATCCGAACTTCTGCTGACCGCGGCCGAAACCGACGCCAAAGAGGCCACCGCTCCCGACTGCGATCAGCGCCTGGTTGATCTGATAGCTCGCCGCGGTCGCCGCGTCATCCCGGTTCATGAACGTCAGGATCCGCTGGAACCGGTACGACGCGCTGGTCAGCTGCGTCCACAGCAGCGGCAGTCCGACGAGCAGGAGCACAATGAAATGGCCGATGCGCGCGCCCGCCGCGAAGACGACCAGCGCAGCAAGCAGCAGGATCAGGACGGCCGCGGAATAGCTCGGCTGCATCATCACGAGTCCGGCGACGACCATCCACATCACCAGAAACGGCATGAGTCCGCGGGACAGGCTGGACAGCTTGTCCTGCTTCTTCACCGCGAGTGCCGCCGTCCAGATGATCAGGGACAGCTTCGCGAACTCGCTGGGCTGGATCCCGATCGGACCGACGTAGAGCCAGCGGCGAGCGCCGTTCATGGTCGGCGCGACCGACTGCGGGATGCCGGGAATCACCATGACAATGAGCGCGAGAATGATGACGGCGAGCATTGGCCATGCGAAGATGCGCAGCCTGCGATAGTCCACGCGCGACATGACGGCCAGGATGACGAACCCGGCTGCCGCACCCGTGAGCTGGCGAACGACGTAGTAGTAGTCCGGCTCACCACCGGCAAGCGCCATGACGGAACTTGCGCTGTAGACCTGCAGCAGGCCGATCGCAAGCAGGATCAGCGTCACCATCAGCAGCGCGGGCGCTTCCCAGCCCGTACCGATACGCGACCGCACACCGATCGGCTCGCGCACGGCCGCGGGCGAACGCGCACTCAGCGTCGCCGACCCCGCCAGTGCCGGACGCGCAGCGGTGAATCCGCCGCGCGCAAGTGTTGCCGATAGAAGGCCTTTCCGGCTCATCGAACACCGGCCGTGGCGAGCCGCTTGAATGCGTCGCCCCGCTCTTCGTAGTTGCGGAACATGTCGTAGCTCGAGCACGCCGGTGACAGCACGATCGCATCGCCACCCTGTGCGATCGAACGCGCGTAGGCGACGACATCATCGAACCCGCCGTCGACACGCACCACATGCGCAGCGCCGCCCAGGTCGGACTCGATCTGCACACCAGCCTCACCGTACGCGACGACCGTGTGGACCGTGCGTGCGATCTCCGGCGCGAGGCGCGTGTATGGCTCGCCCTTGTGCCTGCCACCGAGCAGCAGCACCGTCGGGCGGGTCATGCTGCGCATGGCGACCAGCGTGGAGTCGATGTTCGTCGCTTTCGAGTCATTGATCCAGAGGACGCCATCCGCATCGGCCACAACCTCGAGTCGATGCGCGAGGCCGCCGAACGTACGCAGTCCCGCGGCTACACAGTCGGGCTGTGCGCCTGCCGAAAGCGCTGCGACGGCGGCCGCGAGGGCATTCGCTTCATTGTGTGCGCCGAGGATGCGCAGCTCCGTGCGATGCACGAGCGCAGTCTCTGCGGTGTCGAGGCGGACGGCAAGATTGCCGTCGCCGTCGATATAGCCACCCTGTTCGGTGGCTTCGAGCTGAGTGTTGACGCGGAAGACAAGACGGGCACCATCGGCCTCCCCAGGCAATGCCATCACCGCCTCATCTTCCGCGTTCAACACCCATACACTATCAGCGTCTGCATTGTCGAACAGACGCGCTTTGTCACCATAGTACGCTTCAACGCTGTCGTACCGATCGAGATGGTCGGGCGCGAGATTGGTCACGACACCGACCGCCGGCTTGAGCGAGTCGACATCCGCGAGCTGGAACGAGCTCGCCTCGACAACCACCCAGTCCGGCTGCGTGTCGCGCAGCGCGATCTCCGACAGAGCGATCCCGATATTCCCTGCGGTGGGCGCATCGAAACCGCACGACACGAGCAGGTGTGATGTCAGTGCCGTCGTTGTGCTTTTCCCATTGGTGCCGGTGATGGCAATCATGGGCGACCGGATCGCGCGCGCCGCGAACTCGAGCTCCGAGATACGCGGCACGGCCGCGATGCGCGTGTCTCCCAGGACGGTCGCAGTCGGCGGTACACCAGGGCTCACGACGATCACGTCGCATGCAGCCAGACGGTCCACGCTGTGACCACCGAGCTCGACGACGCCGCCCGCCATACGGAGTTCGTCGGCCGCCGTGCGCAGTTCGGCGGAGTCGCCGGCATCCGTCGCATACACGGCGGCACCCTGCCGTAATGCAAGCTTCGCCGCCGCACGACCGCTGCGCGCAAGACCGATCACTCCGACGCGTGTCATCAGCGCAGCTTCAGGGTGCTGAACGCGATGAGACTGAAGAACAGACCGAGAATCCAGAAGCGAACGATGATCTTGCTCTCCGCCCAGCCCTTCTTCTCGTAGTGATGATGCAGCGGCGCCATGAGCAGGAACCGCTCACCCTTGCCGCGCGTCTTCAGTGTGAACTTGTACCAGCCCACCTGACTGATCACCGACAGCGCTTCGAGGACGAAGATGCCGCCGATCAGGATCAGCTGGAACTCCATCTTGAGCATGATCGCGACAACACCGAGCGCTCCACCGAGTGCGAGCGACCCGGTGTCACCCATGAACACTTCCGCGGGGTGAGCGTTGTACCAGAGGAACCCGAGCAGTGCGCCCGCGAGCGCCAAGCAGAACACGGCGAGCTCGCCGGCACCGACCAGATATGTCAGTCCGAGATAGTCCGCGAACTTGACGTTGCCGATGAGGTATGCGAATGCGCCGAACGTGAATGCGGCAATCGCGGTGAGCCCTGCGGCGAGGCCGTCGAGGCCATCCGTGAGATTCACGCCGTTCGATGTGCCACCGAGAATGAACATGACCCACGGCACAAAGATCAACGTTGGAATGACGATGTGGAAATTTGCGATGAACGGTACGGTCGTCCACTGCGCAGGTACGTTCGGCGACAGCGGGAAGTACAGCAGGTACACGCCCACGATCGCGCCGAGCAGGAACTGCCCGACGAGCTTGTACTTGCCGACGAGTCCTTCCGACCGGCGGCGCACGACCTTGAGATAGTCGTCGAGGAAGCCGAGCGCACCGAGCCAGGCCAGCACGATCACCGAGATGATGACATAGCGGCTCGACCAGTCCGCCCACAGCAGACTGGAGACTATGCACGACATGATGATGAGCATGCCGCCCATCGTCGGCGTGCCGGACTTCTTGAGATGTGTCTGCGGACCATCCGTGCGCACGACCTGGCCGAAGCGCAGCCGTGTGAGCCACGCGATGGTCGGCGGTCCGATGAGGAAACACAACACCAGCGATGTCAGCGCCGCCATTGCGACGCGGAACGTGATGTATCCGAACAGACGGAGGAAACCGTACTGATCGGAGAGAGGCTCGAGCAGATGATAGAGCAAGCTATGCCTCTCTTTCCGTGGAAGAAGCTCGGGGGTGCTCCGCCGGACGCCCGTCATCACGCGTACCGGTAGCTGTTGTTGCCGCCCGCGACCCTAAGGTCTCCCCGTGCGGGTGGAGCAACCCCCATTTTTGTTCGAAGCGTGGCAGCAACCGCTCAAGCGCCACACCCCGCGATCCCTTCAACAGCACAACCTCATCGCCGCGCAGACGCGGCTCGAGATGGTTCCACGCCTGCAGCGGATCCGCTTCCGTGACCAGCTGGTCACCCAGCGCGGCGGCAAACGGTGCGAACGCGGCCACGAACTCGCCGGTCGCGATGATCAGGTCGAAACCGAGTGCCGCGATCTCGCGTGCGGCCTCTTCATGAATTTCTGCGCTGGTCGGCCCGAGCTCGAGCATGCTGCCGAGCACAGCGACACGGCCGCCCTTCCGCGGCATCGACGCAAGCAGGTCGACAGCCGCGGCGACACTCGCAGGATTCGCATTGTAACAGTCCGCGATAACGACCAGATCGCCATAGCGGTGAAATTCCGTGCGCATCTTCGGCGGCTGCAGCGCCTCCAGGCCGGCAATGGCCTTGTCCGCGTCGACACCCCAGGCGCGCGCGATACCGAGCGCGAGCAATGCATTCTGTGCATTGTGACGGCCGCGCAGCTTGAGCCGAACGTCATGGCCCTGCCAGCGGAACGAGACGCGGCCCTCGTCATCCAACTGCACGTCCGAGCCGCGCAGGTCCGCGTCCGCGCGATCCGTCAGGCCCGCCACTTTCACATTTGGGAACAGCAGACGCGCATGCTCGGCAAGCATCGGCGGCTCGTCCGCGACAATCGCCGTCGCATCGCTCGACAGCCACGGCAGCACCGAGGCCTCTTCGCGCAGCACGCCACGCAGGTCACCCAGACCCTCGAGATGCTCGGCCGAAATCCCCGTGATCACTGCGGCATCCGGCTCCACGATGCCGGCCAGCTTCGCAATCTCGCCCGGCGTGTTCGTGCCGATTTCAGATACAATGACTTCCGCATTCGACGGCGTCGCCAGCAGCGTCAGCGGCGCACCGATCAGGTTGTTGAAGTTGCCACCCGTCGCGTGCACATCGAACTGTGCGCCCAGCGCCGCGCGGAGCAACTCCTTCGTCGTCGTCTTGCCATTGGAGCCTGCCACCGCGCACACCCGCAGGTTCATGCGACGGCGCTGGAACCGACCCAGATGACCGAGCGCGGCGAGCGTATCGGCGACCACGTAATACCGCATCCCCGCAGGTGCGTCCGCCGGAACTGCGTCCACCACTGCGCCGCGAGCGCCCGTCGCCTCCGCGAGCGACAGGAACGCATGGCCGTCGTGCGATTCGCCGCGCAGCGCGACGAACAGGTCGCCACGCCGAATCGTGCGCGTATCCGTCC
>JBBSJG010000080.1:0-14176 GCA_038257485.1 Longimicrobiales bacterium
CGAAAGGCGAAAGGCGAAAGGCGAAAGGGTCAGGCGGCGGTCCATTTTCGGGCTTGTCTGTAGACGAAGATGCCGCCGCCGAGGACGACGGCCAGGGGTAGCAGGTATGCGATCAGGTTGATGCCGCGCGCGGGTGGGGCGAGCAGGATCCAGTCACCGTACTTCGACACGAAGTACTGTTCGATTTCCTTGTCCGACTTCCCTGCCGCGATCTGCTCGCGAACAACCGCCTTCATCTCTTCCGACTGGAACGCGGGCGATTCCTCAATGGATGCGCCTGCGCAGACCGGGCAGCGCAGGCGCATGTTGATGGCGCGTGCGCGGGCGGCGAAGCGAGGATCGGAGACCGTGTCCGACAGGACGGCCGGGCGCTCCGTTTGCGATGCCTGCGCCGTCTGCGCGGTAACGGACGCCGGTGACTGCAGCGCGCTCACGGTGATGAGCAGCGCGATGACTGCGGCAAATCCCCTTCTCATGGCTTTTTCAACAACGAATCGAGCACCTGCGTCAGCCGGAGATCGGTCGGGGACAGCGGGCCGAGCTGTTTGTATGCGATGCGGCCCTCACGATCGATCACGTATGTCTCGGGCGGGCCTGTGACGCCGTAGTCGATGCCGGTGTGCTGTTTGCCGGGCAGCAGCGTCGGATACGGCACCTGCCCGAGCTCGGCGAGGAACTGGCGGGCGTTTGCTTCGGAGTCGTTGTACAACATGCCGAAGAAACGAACGCCGTCGTCCATGTAGGCATTCGATACGCGCACGAGTTCGGCGTGTTCGTCGCGGCACGGCGGGCACCATGACGCCCAGAAGTTGAGGACGACGATGCTTCCCCGCTGCTCGCTGAGTGTGACCGTTGTGCTGTCACCCATGACGGCCAGTGAGAAGTCCGCGGCCATCTCCCCGTCGAGCGACGGCACGGACGTCCGGGGATTCGGATCCGTCGTGAGTCCGAAGTACAGCAGCGCGACAATGGGCACAACGATCGCGATGCCCGCGAACGAGCGGCCCCAGCTCATGGCCTTGACGTCAGCGTCTGCCGGCGGTGTGGTGGTCACGCGCCGGCGCCCGCGAGGACGCGATCATCGACATCATCGGTCTCGTCCGGTCCGCGCGTACCCTGGAGTGGCGGGTCGAGGTCGATCGGCCGGTCATTGCGACGACGCACGGAACCGAAGATGCCACCGGCCGCGACAATCACGACGCCGAACCAGATCCAGCTCACCCATGGTTCTACGATCGCATCGAGCGACGCAGTCTGGCCCTCGGGGCTGGTAGGCGGCGTAAAGCGGGTCAGCACCAGGTAGAGATCATCTCCGAACCGGCTGCGGATGCCGGGCGATCCGATCGCCTGCCCCGGCTGTGACACGTAGTAGTTGAGTCGCGGGTTGAGTGTGCCGACTTGAGTGCTGTCGACAATGACGGCGAAGATCGCGCCGACCACGTCGCGGTGTGGTTCGCGGTGCGCGTACAACGAATCGAACCGCACCGTATACTTTCCGATCTCGAGTGTCTCACCAATGCGCATCGTGCCCTCGCGCTCGGTACGGAACTCCGACGATGCAGTGATCCCGAGTGCTACGATGATGATACCGATGTGCGCGACATACCCGCCGTACCTGCGCGGGTTGGCGTTCATGACGGCCCACAGGGCGCCCATGACACCGTTGGCAGACCTCGACGCGCCAGCCGCTGCGCCGCCCGCGGCACTAACCGCTGCACGACGGCGCGCCTGTGTCGCGATGACGAACTGCTGGAGATTGGAGACGAGGGCAAACGCCGCGAATCCGAATGCCAGCAGGCCGTACACGCTGCGTGCACCGACCGCGAATGCGATCCCCATCGCGAGGAATAGTGCAATGAACGGCGGCACCGACTCACGCTTGAGCTGGTCGGTCTTCGCCGCTCGCCAGGGCAGCATCGGTCCGACACCCAGCAGGAACAGCAGCGCAACGATCAGCGGGAGCGTCATCTTGTTGAAGAACGGCGCGCCGACCGAGACCTTCGAGTCGTTGATGGCTTCGACCACCAGCGGGAACATGGTGCCGAGCAGGACCGTGAAGGTGAATGTTGCGAACAGCAGGTTGTTGAACAGGAACGCCGTTTCGCGCGACAGCATGCTGTCCAGCTTCGCTCGTGATCGGAGCGCAGGCGTGCGGCCCGAAAGCAGCGCGAGCGATACGACGAGTACCACACCGATGAAGGTCCAGAAGTAGATGCCAATGGTGCCATTGGTGAACGCGTGCACGCTCGAGACGATTCCGCTGCGCGTGAGAAACGTGCCGAGCACAGTGAGCAAAAACGTGCCGATGACCAGGCTCATATTCCAGACGCGCAGCATGGCACGTCGCTCCTGCACCATGGCGGAGTGCAGGAATGCCGTGGCGGTGAGCCAGGGCATGAACGACACGTTTTCCACCGGATCCCACGCCCAGTAGCCGCCCCACCCGAGGACGGCGTAGGACCACCACATGCCGGCGACGATTGCGAGTGAGAGGAAGGTCCACGCGATCATGGTCCAACGGCGGGTCACGCGCAGCCACACGTCGTCGAGCCGGCCGGACAGGAGCGCGCCCATCGCGAACGCGAATGGCACGGTCATGCCCACATACCCGAAGTACAGCAGCGGCGGATGGACGGCCATGAGCCAGTGGTTCTGGAGTAGCGCGTTCGGACCCGGCCCGTCTGCGGGTACGGGTGACGTGAGGTGCCACGGATTCGCGGGCACCACGAGCAACAGGTAGAAGAACATCCCGACCGCGAGCATGACCGCGTTCGCGTACGCCCCGAGTGAGCCGAGCTTCGGCCCCGTGGTGTAGACCGCGCCGGCGGTGTAGCCCGCCAGGATCCAGCCCCAGAACAGGATGGACCCCTCGAGTGAGCTCCAGAGCGAAATAATGGAAATGAAGCGAGGCGTGTCGCGGCTGCCGACGCTCGCAACATAGTCGATGCTGAAGTCGTTGGTGACGAGCGCGTACACCATCGCCAGGTTCGCAATGGTCAACAGAGCGAAGTTGGCGTACGCTGCGGCACGCGCACTGCGCACCAGTGCGGCATCGCGACGCTGCACACCCGCGATGGCGGCGATCATGCCGTAGCTCGCGACGGCCACCGCTGTCGCGCCGGCGCTGTAACCCAGAAGACGAATCATTCCGAGATCAGCGTCTTGCTCATGTCGCGCGCGGGGTGTCCTTCCGCGGGCGGCTGATACTCGTTCGAGTGCTTGACCATGAGGTTCGTCGCATGGAAGACGGGCGTTGGGCTGTCCTTCATCAGCTTGCCCTCCACCACCACGCCGATCCCGTCGCGGAACATCGCGGTGGGGATCCCCTTCGACCGGACATGGATCTGCTTTCCGTCCGTATCCTGCATCTGGAAGTTCACTCCCATCCGGCCTTCATCCCACACAATGCTGCCCGGTGCAACCTGGCCACCGAGACGAACTGCACGGTCGTAAGCGTCGTCGCCCTTGGCGAGCAGCTCCGCCGGCGTGACGTTCCACACCAGGTTCTTACCGATGTTGCCATACAGCAGGTACCCGAAGCCGCCGAGAATCAGAACCACGGCGATGACGAGTGCGATGCGTCCCTTCGGTTTCCCGCTCATGTGCGGCCTCCGCGATCCGTGAGAGTTTGCAGCGCCGCAACGCGACGTGCACGCAGGCGGAACAGGTAGACGGCAAATGCAACCCACGTGATGCCGTAGGACAGGCCGACATAGAACCAGGGTGACAGATCAGACATGTTGGTTGCTCCCGGCGAGTGCATCCGCCTCGAGTCGAAGTTCGACAGACCGTTCCAGTTGGGCCACGTGGTACCTGCTGGCAATGAAGAACACGAGCAGCAGCAGGAAGGCAGCAGCATTCAGCCAAAGGTTGTTCCAGTAGACTGCGCTCATGCTTTCGCGCGTCGACTGCGGCTGGTGCAGCCCGCTCCACCATTTCACCGACCACCAGACGATCGGCACATTGAGGAATGCAAGGATGCCGATGGCTGCGCTCCAGCGCGCCCGTCGCTCTTCCTCGTCCGTGAACCCGCGCAGCGCGAGGTATCCGATGTACATGAGAAACATGATGGCAGTGGATGTCAGGCGCGCGTCCCACGTCCAGTACACGCCCCAGGTCGGGCGACCCCAGATGGAGCCGAGGGCGAGCGCGAGACCCGTCATCAGCACACCGACTTCGGCGGCTGCCGCAGCGATCATATCGTCGCTCGCACGCTTGCGCACGAAGTAGACGATGCTCATGACGAATGTAATGAAGAACGCGAGGAATCCGGCCCACGCGGCAGGAACATGGACGTACATGATTTTCTGCAGGTGTCCCATGCCGGAATCAGCGGGTGAGTTCATGTAGCCCACCACCTGCGCGCCGATCAGGAACAGCAGCGTGAACCAGCCCAGTAGAGAGATGTATGCGGATCGCGGTGCTACGCCAGCCGCGCTGTACAGGTCTTTCATCAATCTATTCCTCGATCACGTACTCGAACACCACATATGCGGCGGCGAGAAAGATGACATCGAACACGGCCAGCACCTTGCTCCACTGACCGGCATCGCCCATCAAGCTGTCCGACAGCAATGCCCCCGTCGCATTCACCGCAGCCAGCATGAGCGGGATCAGCATCGGGAACAGCAGCAACGGCAACAGCACTTCCCTGGCCCGGAGGCGACTGGACATCGCGGCGTAAAACGTACCGAGTGCGACGAAGCCAATAGTCCCGAGCAGGAACACTCCCGCGAGCGGCAACGCGATGTGCGCGACCGGCAGGCGGTACAGCACGGCAGCGACGGGCACGACAACGACCTCGACGAGCGCTACGAATGCGAAGTTGGCAATCAGCTTGCCGACGAAAATCGAGCGCCGGTCCCCCGGATAGAGAAGCAACGCGTCGAGTGCGCCCGCTTCGAGCTCCCGTTCATAGGACCGATTGAAACACAGTACCCCACTGAACAGCACAGCCATCCAGAGCAGGCCGGGTGCGACCACCGCGAGCGTGTCGTTGTCCGCATCCACGGCCATCCCGAACATCAAAAGGATGAGCCCTGCGAAAAATGCGACGGATGCGAAGTTCGATTTCGCCCGCCGTTCCGCCGTGAGGTCCTTCCACGCGATGGCGAAAATCCGTCCGGCCTCGCCTGTCACGCGACCCCCGCGAAGTGCACCGGCATGGTCACGATGAGGCCGTTGACAATCTCGGCACGCGCGTCCATCACGACAGAAGCACGCTCCATGTCATGGGTCGCTACAACGACGGCGCCGCCCCGGTCGGCGGTCTCGCGTGCCACCTCGTTCACGAGTGAGATGCCGGCCGCGTCGAAACTGGCATACGGCTCGTCCAGCAGGAGCAGTGTCGGCGGGCGCAGCAGGATGCGTCCGAGCGCCAGACGCCGTCGCATACCAGCCGAAAACCCTCGCACGCGTTCCCGCCTCTCGTCCGCGAGGCCCACGCGCTCCAGAACGGCCTCGCGCTGCTCAACGGCAGCGGCCTGGCCACCCATACGCTGTGCGAAGAGGAGGTTCTCATCCGCCGTCAGGTCTTCGTAGAGGCCCGCGGCATGGGCGAGATAGCCGAGCCTGTCACGGATGGTGTCTGGGTTGGCGGCGGCATCGGCACCAAAGATATGAACGGAGCCGCGGTTCGGCCGCAGGAGTGTGGCCAGGATGCGCAGAAGCGTGGTCTTGCCACTTCCGTTGCGCCCGGTGAGCGCCAGCACGGACCCTCGCGCGACGGTCAGATCCACGCCACGCAGGACCCAGCGGCTGTCATAGCGCCGCGCGACCGCCCGGACGACGATCGCCGGGAGGTCTGCCGCTGCTGTGTCCACCGCGTGGTGCCGGTTCAAACGCTCTTCCTGAAATTGGACTTTCAGCCGGTAAAGATACCGGATTTCTGGGGCCCGCTCAACTGCGCGCGCCGGAGTTCAGTCCACCCAGTCGGCCAGGAAGATGTTCGTATCCCCGGCCGTCACCGCCCCGCGGTTCGATGCGAAGACGAGGGTCTTGCCGTCCGGACTGAACATCGGGAACCCGTCGAAGTCCGGGCTGGCCGTAATCTGCTTGAGGCCGGTGCCGTCAACATTCACCATGTACAGGTCGAAATCACGACCGCGCGGATCGCCGACGTTCGAGCTGAAGATGACCCGCTTGCCGTCGGGGTGGAAGAACGGCGCGAAGTTGGCCGCCGCATTCGATGTGAGCTGACGCCGGTTCGTGCCGTCGGCGTCCATGACGTAGATGTCGAGCGTCGTCGGGCGCACCAGGTTCTGGCGGAGCAGCGCCTGGTAGTCGGCAAGCGCCTTCGGATCCTTCGGATGATGCGCGCGGTAGACGATCTTCGTGCCGTCGGCCGAATAGAACGCGCCGCCATCGTAACCCGGCTCGCTGGTCAGCCGCTTCACATTGCTGCCGTCGGCATTCATGGTGTACAGATCGAGGTCGCCGTCGCGCGTGGAGGTGAAGATGATATGGCGGCCGTCGCGCGAGACCGTGGCCTCGGCATCATAGCCGGGGCGATCGGTGAGCCGGCGCATTCCACTGCCATCAGCAGCGGCGGCAAAGATATCGAAGTCATAGAGGCCCCAGACGTACCCCTTCGACATGTCGGGCGGCGTCGGGCAATCCGCCGACACTTCCTGCGTCGAGCTGTAGACGATCCGGTTTCCCGAGGGAAAGAAATACGCACAGGTGGTGCGTCCCTTCCCCGAGGACACCATGCGGGCGTTGCTGCCGTCGACGTTCATGGTGAAGATCTGGTCGCAGCGGGACACCCCGGGGATCGTCGCCTGGAAGATCAGCTGTCGGCCGTCCGCCGAGAAGTAGGCTTCCGCATTCTCGCCGGCGTGCGTGATCATCCGCAGGTTCCGAAGGTGCGGTTCCGCCGGATTCGAGGCGTACGCGGTCGGATATATGGAGCTGAGCGGCTCTGTCGGCGCGGTCGCCGCCTGCGGGCGTCCGGACTGGCATGCAGCCAGCAAGAGAAGCGCAAGTGCTTTTGTTGTGTTTTTCATGGCGATACAATACCTATCTTCGAAATTCATGTCGAGGCTATCCATGAACGGCAAGTTGTTGTATGCGACGGCGGACGCGCTGTGGGTCCAGAGACGGGACATCCGATGATCGCTGAAGAGGAGGACGATGACGCAGTGCGCGTGTCAGACATGGCAAGCGACGCCGCGTCACGCATCATGGCCGCGCGGGTTGCCCAGACGGCGGCGCAGGCGGTCGAGGGGCGGAACTCGTTCCTCGCGAAAGCCAGCCTGTCCCTGGGCGGATCGCTCGACCTTCAGACCACGGCCGACTCTGTCGCACGGCTGCCAATCCCGCAGTTCGCAGTTGCAGTGTTCGTCGACATCCTCCGGGAAGACGGCACGGCCCGCCGGATCGGCGTCGCGCACGAGGCGGAAGCGCGCGAAACACTGATGCGGAAGCATGCCGAGGACTTCATGCTGGACATGCAGTCTCCGCAGGCGGCAGTGCTGGCGACCGGGTCGCCACAGCTCGGCCAGACCGAGGACGACGATCTTCCCCTGTACAACGCGAGCAAGGCTGAAACATCGTTGCTCCGTGAGTTGCGGTGCCGGATGTACCTCGCGCTCCCGTTGAGCCGACGCGGCAAGGTGTTCGGCTGCATCACACTGCTCTCATCCGGCCGGCACAGCTACGATGTCGCGGAATTTACGACGGCGAGCGAGTACGCGCGCCGCGCTTCGCTCGCATTCGACCACGCACTGCTCTATCACGAAGCGGTGCGCGCCCGTGCAGCATCCGAGGAAGCCGAAGGGCAGTTCCGCACACTGGTCAATGGGTTCCGTGACAGTGAGGACCGCTACCGCGCCCTGTTCCAGGACTCGCACGACGCCATCTACGTCACGCGGCGAGATGGTCAGTTCATCGAGGCGAATCCTGCGGCGCTCGACTTGTTCGGATACACACGCGAAGAAATGCTCAAGCTGCACGCGCAGGCACTTTACGTGGACGTCGAGGAACGTGAGCGCTTCAGGCTCGCCGTCGAGATGCATGGGAACGTGCGTGACTATGAGCTGAAGCTGCGACGCAAGGATGGCAGAATCCTCGACTGTGTGCTGAGTTCCATGATCCGGCGGGGACCGCACGGCGAGATCGCTGGCTACCAGGGCATCATCACGGACGTCACCGCACGTCGCGAGTCCGAGCTGCGCCTTCGCGACTCCGAGCATTTCACGCGCACCATCATCTCCAGCGTCCAGCAGGGCGTCACGGTATACGACGCAGACCTGCGCTATGTGGTCTTCAACCATTTCATGGAGGAGATCACGGGCGTAAAGGCCGAAGATGTCATCGGCCGGATGCCGGGGGACGTATTCCCCCACCTGGTCGAGAATGGCGTCGGCAAGGTGCTGGCGAGGGCGCTCGCGGGTGAGTCCGTGAACGCAGTCGACTCGCCATACGTGATTCCCCAGACCGGTCGTCAGGGGTGGACGTCGGCAGTGTACAGTCCTCACCTGTCGCCGACGGGCGAGATCATTGGCGTGGTGGGCATCATCGTCGACATCACGCAGCGCAAGGTCGCCGAGGACCAGCTCAAGTACAACGCGTTTCATGATGCCTTGACGGGCCTGCCGAATCGGGCACTGTTCGTCGATCGCCTGGATCGGCTCTTGCGCCACGCGGAGCGACATCCCGACTACCTGTTCGCGGTCGCGTTCGTGGACATGGACAGGTTCAAGGTGGTCAATGACAGCCTCGGTCATCACATCGGGGACGCGCTGCTGATCGCAATCGGCGCGCGACTGGCCTCCTGCCTGCGACAGGGCGACACGGTGGCAAGGCTGGGAGGTGACGAGTTTGCACTGCTCCTCGATGACGTGCGGGACGTCAGTGATGCGACGCGCGTCGCCGAGCGTGTCCTCGCCGACCTCGAGCAGCCGTTCGTGCTGGCGGGCCACGAACTGTTCTCCAATGTGAGTATCGGGATCGCACTGAGCACGAGCGGATATGTCACGCCGGACGACATCCTGCGCGACGCAGATACTGCGATGTATCGGGCGAAAACGGAAGGTCGTTCACGGTACGAAGTGTTCGATCGCGACATGCACAACAGGGCGGTGCATGTTCTGCAGTTGGAGACGGACCTCCGTCGTGCGCTCGACCGTAACGAGTTCCTGTTGTATTACCAGCCCATTATCACTCTCGCAGACGGTCGGATCACAGGATTCGAAGCACTCATCCGCTGGAAGCATCCGAAGCGTGGCATCATCCCGCCCGGCGACTTCATCCCGCTGGCGGAAGAGACCGGCTTGATCGTACCGATCGGCTGGTGGGTGCTGCATGAGGCATGCAGACAGCTCGGCGCGTGGAATCAGACATTCTCGCCGACCGTCCCACTTTCCATAGCGGTCAATCTGTCGGCCAAGCAATTCCTTCAGACCGACCTCGTGGAGCGTCTGGACCAGGTGCTGGCTGATACGGGCATGGATCCGTCCCGACTGCAGCTCGAGATTACTGAAAGCGTGGTCATCCGGCACGAGAAGAGTGTCGCTGCCACCTTGGGCGAGCTGCGCGAGCGCGGCATCCAGTTGTGTCTCGACGACTTCGGAACTGGATATTCGTCGCTCAGCTATCTGCACGCGTTCCCCATCGATACACTGAAGATCGACCGCTCATTCGTCGGCCAGATCGACAGCACCGCGGAGAATCCCGGCCTCGTCGAAACCATTGTTGCGTTGAGCCGCAATCTCGGCATGGGTGCAGTCGCCGAGGGCGTAGAGACGCCGGAACAACTCGCCTTCCTGCGCCGCGTCGGACCGCAGTACGCGCAGGGCTACTTCTTCTCCGCCGCGCTCGCCCCCGACCAGATCGAGGAAATGCTGTCCCGCAATCCCGTCTGGTGATGCCGCCTGCCGGTCGCTGTTTGTATCTCCACATTCATCGCTTGTGTACAAAGCTCCTGCTGTAACGCGTCGGCCGGCGAGTCGACGCAGTGGCGCCGAACCTGCATTGGTGCACGCCAATCGGCACCACGCCGTCGCATTCAAAATCAAGAGTACATGAGCGATACAGAATTCAAGCGCGAGATCTCGAAGGTCGCGGAACAGGCGGGCGCCCGGGCGGTGGGCGTCGCGCTTTATGACTACGAGCACAACACGGCCCGGGACACCGATGGGGACCGTTGGTTCCATGCGGCCAGCACGATCAAGGTGCCGGTCCTGCTGGGAGTGTTCAGCGCAGTCGAGGAGGGCCGGCTGCAGCCGCATTCGCGTGTCCATGTCCGGAACCGGTTCCTGAGCATCGTCGATGGGTCGGCGTATACGGTCGAATCTGAGCGGGATGCCAATGCGGCCGTCCATTCCGCGATCGGGAAGATGCTGACAGTGCAGGACCTGGCGTGGCACATGATCACGACGAGCAGCAATCTGGCGACCAACCTGCTGCTTGACCTCGTCGGCCTGTCAGTAATCCAGGATACGCTGGATCGGCTGGGCCTGGACGGAATCGAGTTGCGGCGAGGCGTGGAGGACATCAAGGCGTGGGAGGCGGGCATCAACAACCGCGTTACTGCGAATGGGCTGTTGGGTGCGCTGCGGGCGATCGAGGAAGAACGTGCGATCAGCCCTGCGGCGTCGGCGGCCATGCTCACGATCCTGAATGGACAGGAGTTCAAGCGAGGCATCCCCGCTGGCCTGCCGGACTCTGCCCGGGTGGCGCACAAGACAGGCGAGATGTCGACGGCCGCGCATGATGCCGGGATCGTCTACCTCGATGGTCGCGCGCCCTACGTGCTCGTGGTACTGACCGAGTGGGACGCGCAGGAGGGACGTCGTCAGGACACGATCGCGTCGGTCTCCCGTGTGGTTTACCGCCAGGTGATGGAGGGAGACAAGGCGCATGGCTGATGGCGCACTGCCACTCCCGATCGTGGATGGTCTCGAACTTCCGTCCTCCGTACGTGCGGTTCTTTGCCCGGAGGAAGCGCTGGTCGACGTGAATGGCGTTCACCGTCGCCTGCCGCGGTACTTCTACCGCATCGATTCTTGGAAGACGGCGCTTGATCTCGATGTATCGCCCCATTTCAAGCTGTGGGAGTTCATCGGTGTGGATGTCCGCGAGCATACGCTGCAGCGGCTGTTCCCGCGCTACGTGCCGTGCGCGGTCACGCTTCTCGCCGCGCATCTGGAAGTGCTTCGTGACGGCCTCGGATCGTATGTGCACATCGCGGCCAACGGCGCTTACCGTTCGCCATCGCACGAGTTGACACGCGCGGCGTCGATGCACTGCTGGGGCACGGCCGCGAACATCTACCGCGTGGGTGACGAGTGGTATAACGACCGTGATTCGATCGAACGCGCGACTTCGCGGATACGCGGCCTTATGCCGTCGCTGTGGATACGCCCGTACGGGAGCGGCATCGGGTTCGCAAACGACCATGTGCACGTCGACATCGGGTATGCCATGCTGCAGCCGCGTGAGGTTTCAGTATGACCGGCGCCACCAAGAAACTGCACGAACGCTCGCCCGGCGGCGCGAAGCTCCAGCTCGCTGCAATGGGTCTGGAAGCCGAGTTCGCGCTGCTGCTGAATGACAGGCCCGTGCGTCCGGAGGACATCTTCCGCACTCCCCAGTCATTCGTTCGAACACCATTGATGCACCGGCAGGGGACGTCATATCACCTGCCTACCGGTGGCGCCATCTACTTCGACACGGGTGTGATCGAGGTTGCGACGCCAGTGATCGAAATTGAGAAGGGCTGCGCCGCGCGCGCGGGCCGCTCGCTGTGGGAAGGCATCCATTTCGTGCGTGAGGAACTCGATGCGTGGGATGCGCGCACCGACCAGCACACACGCCTCGTGGGTTTCAGCGCGCACTACAACGTGTCGTTCGAATCGCCTGAAGGCGAGGAACCGAATGGAAGAAGCGTAGAGAAGCTTGCGCTTCTTCTGACGTACCTGTTGCCGCCGGCCGTGATGCTGCTCGCCACGAACAAGCGGTCGACCGGTGTGGGTGTGCGGCCGCGCGGTGATCGGGTGGAAGTCACTGTGGATTTCACGCCGAGCGCATCGTTGATGATTGCGACGGCAACTCTGATTGTCGGCGTGGTACGCGAAGTCATGACATGGCCGTCATTCGAACTGGATGAGCTGCGCAAGCGCGATCTCCCCGTGATCGACGGATTCCGGCCGGTCCCGCATACGAGCCGACAGGGATACCTGGCGAGGTACAGCTGCTATCCGGCGAATCCGTTCGTCACGGATCTGGACGACGCAGTGTGGCACACAACCCAAGGCGAGCTGCTGAGTCTGCGCGACATCGCCGGACGCACAGCGCGCGGGTTCTGGCGCTCGATCCGCCGCGTGTCAGACCCGTTCACATTCCGGCTGATTGGAAGTGTTCTGGGTGGCGGAGCACCTTCCCTGCTCGACCTTGATGATCGCCCGCCGGAGTACGAGGACGTGGGTCGGCTCTGTGTGTGGGATGAGCTCTTCCCCGCTCACAAGCTCTCACGTTCGCGCTACGAACGCGTCCTGATCCGTGCGATTGCAGGTCAGCACTTGCGTCTTGGTGATGACTGGTATATTCCCACAGCAATGCGCGGCTGGTCGGAAGTGATCTTCCGCCGCGAACGCGACTCGTCACGCCACGCGTTTTCGATCGACTACCTGATCCGCCATGCGCGTGCCTGGCGCCCGGGTGAGGGTCGTCGACCCAGACGCAAACGATGGTCGCAGCCGATCAAGGTGTAGCTTGGGATCTGCCCGCCAGAGAGGACGCCACGTCCGGATTCAGCCACTCGATGATGGCAGCGTAGCCGAGGCTTTCGGCGTCGGAGCGAAGATACCCGCTGACTACGCCGATGATGCGAAATCCGCGTCCTAGCTGGAACGACAGCGTCGGATCGCTCAGGCCGCCGCGCTCCACCGCCGCGGCATAGTCCTTCGGCGTCATTTGCTCCGCCACGGTGTGATACGAACGGAGTCTCGCGCCCGCGCGGATGCGCAAGAGGCCCAGCCGCTGCGCGAGTTCCTTTCGAGCGACGTACAACAGCGACCCGATCCCACTGCCCTGGTAACCTGGATCAACCATCACCTCGGCGCCGTACAGCGTGCGGCCGTGCACGATATCATGGTTGGTGAAGAATCCCCCCGCAGTGAAGTCGCGCCACGATCCGTCGATGTGGTAGTCATCCCAGTTCACGACCAGACTCGCGGCCATTCCGACCACAGAGCCATCGTCGATGCGCTCTGCCACGAACTGGCCTTCGGGGAAAACGCGCAGATGCTCTTCGAGCTGCGCAGTCGTCCACGCAGGCGTGCCGGGATAAACGGCGCGCGTGAGAGCGATGATGGCATCAAAGTCCGAATGCGATGTCGGCCGCACGCCTACCGCAATACGATGTTCGCTCATAGTACAGTAATTCCAACCTGGCCGATCAACTGTGCAGTTCCGGCGCTGTCGCGGAGTGGCAGCACGGTCCCATCAGTGCGGAACTCATGGAGTTTGGCGATATCCAGATCCGCGATCACCATCATCTCCTGATTGATGTTACCCTCGGCGAGAATGCCGTCACGTGCGAACTGGAAATCGCTCGGTGTGAAGATCGCTGCCTGACCGTAGTTCAGATGCACGGCGGGCACCTTGGGCAGCGATCCCACGGTCGACGACATGACCACATACATCTGGTTCTCGATCGCGCGAGCCTGAGCGCAGTACCGGACGCGCAGAAAGCCCTGGCGATCGTCCGTGCAGCTCGGTACGACGAGGATGTCGGCACCCGCGTGCGCCGCCGCGCGCGCCACCTCCGGAAACTCGACATCGTAACAGATCGCGATGGCCATGCGGCCGAATTCCGTCTCGAACACCTGGAGCCCCGGCTTCGGCGAAACCCTCCATTCCTCCGCCTCGAAGCGGGTCATGTGCAGCTTCGGCTGCGCACCCAGGGCACCCTTCGGGCCGAACACGTGCGCGACATTATGCACGACATCGTCGGCCTCCCCCGGTATCGGCATCGTGCCGCCGACGATGTATACGCCACTCTCCGTTGCCAGCCTCGAGAAAAGATCCATGTAATCATCGGCATACGAAGCGAGAGCACGGATCTGCTCCGGCATCGGCCGGCGGGTGTCGCCCAGCGTGAGCAGCTGGACGGTGAACCACTCCGGGAACACGATCAGCCTGCATCGATAATCCACCGCAGTGTGGACGAGCG
>JBBSJG010000081.1:0-14161 GCA_038257485.1 Longimicrobiales bacterium
ACCGTTGCTGTTCCTGACCGCCCTCGCATTCGCATCGCCGGTCGCGGCACAGCAGGGCGCCATCAAGGTCAATACGCAGACGATCCGGCTGGACAACGGACTCACCGTGATCGTCCATCGCGATACCACGACGCCAACCATCGCGTCCAACATCTGGTACCACGTCGGATCCGCCCGCGAGACGCCGGGCCGGACCGGCTTCGCGCATCTCTTCGAGCACATCATGTTCGAAGGCTCGAAGAACGTGCCGGAAGGGAAGATCGACGAGTGGTTCGAGGCGGTAGGCGGCTCGCCGAATGGTTCGACCACGCATGACCGAACTAATTACATGCAGTCGTTCTCGAGCAATGCGCTTGACCTCGCGCTCTTCATCGAGTCGGACCGCATGGGAAACCTGCTGGCTGCAATGTCGCCCGCGAGCGTGGATGGACAGCGGGATGTGGTGAAGAACGAGCGCCGCCAGAGCTACGACAATCGGCCGTACGGCCTCGCCGACCAGATCCTGACCGAAGCGATCTATCCGGCATCCCATCCGTACTCGTGGACCGTCATCGGCTACATGGACCACCTGTCGAGCGCGACATACGACGATGTCTCGAATTTCTTCCGTCGTTACTACGCGCCGAACAATGCGAGCCTTGTGATCGCAGGCGATCTCGACACCGCGCAGGCAAGGCAGGCGGCGCAGAAGTGGTTTGTCGACGTGCCTCGCGGTGAGGCGGTCGCGGCTGTGACGCCGGTAACGCCGGTGATCGGTGAAGCGCAGAGGCTGATGCTTGAGGATCGTGTGCAGCTGCCACGCCTCTATATGCGATGGATCACACCCGGTGCATACACCGATGGCGACGCAGCGCTCATCACGCTCGGCCGACTGATGTCCGGCGGCAAGAACTCGCGCCTCTACAAGCGCCTCGTGTATGACCTTCAGATCGCGGGTGACGTCAGTGCGGGGCAGAGCGGCAGCAAGCACAACAGCGAGTTCCAGATCACTGCGACCGCGCAGCCGGGACACACGCTTGAAGAACTCGACCGAGTGATCCGCGAAGAAGTGCAGAAGATCGTGGACGAGCCGCCGACCGCGGAGGAGATGCAGCGCATTCTCAATCAGTACGAGGTCGGCTTCCTCGACCAGCTGGAGAGCGTCGCCGGGAAGGCCGACCAGATGAACGAGTACTTCTACTACACCGGGAATCCTGACTTTTTCAACCAGGACCTGGCGAGGTTCCGCAAGCTGACGCCGGCTGACCTCAGCGCCGCTGCGAAACGCTGGCTCGACATGTCACACCGCGTGACCCTGAGCGTCGTGCCAACGGGCAAGCAGCAGCTCGGACTGCCGGGCAGCAAGCTCGTACCGAATGTCGATCTGCAGCTGAGCCCGGCCGCACGCGGGAAGTCTGCATCATGAGTGAATCCAAATTGATAAACATGGAACGGATCGAGTATGCGACGGCGGGTCGTGCATTCACACGGGTAATCGCACTGGTCATCGCGCTGGTATCTGCAACGGGCTGCACCACGCGCACGACCGTGACGTACGAGCCCGTGCAGGTCACGCCAACCGCGCCTGCCGCTGCCATGGTCGCGCCCGACCGGACGTCGCCGCCGGGACTTGAGCCGGTGCCGCAGCTGCGCCTGCCGCAGATCCAGCGCTTCACCTTGAGCAACGGCATGAACGTGTTGCTCATGGAGAAGCACGACCTTCCGCTCGTGCAGGCCAATCTCGTGATCGATGCGGGCAATGTGAACGACCCGGCCGACCATGTCGGTCTGGCCAGCCTCACGGCGGACATGCTCGACGAGGGTGCAGCAGGCAGGAAGGCGCTGGACATCGCGAGTGCATTGGAGCTGCTTGGCGCACGGTTCAGTGTCGAATCCGGTACGCACAGCGCGAACGCATCGCTGCACGTCCCCGTCGCACAGTTGCAGCCCGCATTGCGCATTGTATCCGAAATCCTGCTGCGGCCGGACTTCCCGGAGGCCGAGCTCGACCGGCTCCGTCGCGAGCGCACGACCGGACTGGTGCGCGCGCATGACAGCCCGGGCGCGGTTGGCGGCGCACTCGCGTCGCAGACACTGTTCGGCAGGGAACACGCGTACGGCCGCGCGACGACAGCGGCATCGTTGCAGAACATGACGATCCCCGATGTCAGGCAGTTCTACGAGAAGTACTGGCGTCCGAATACAACGACGGCGATCGTCGTTGGTGATGTCAGCATGGCTGCGGCCAGGGCAGCGCTCGAGTCTGCATTCGGCGGCTGGAAGTCGCAGCCGGTGACCACGGCGTCGGTACAGAACGCCGCGCAGGTGCAGGGCCGCCGCATCTACATTGTCGACAAGCCCGGCGCCGCGCAGTCCGTCATGATGCTCGGCCGCATCGGTGTCGCCCGCGAAACCGCGGACTACTTCCCGCTCCAGGTGATGAACACCATCCTCGGCGCGTCCTTCACGTCGAGACTGAACCAGAACCTCCGCGAAAAGCACGGCTACGCGTATGGCGCGAGCTCGAGCTTCGACTACCGGCTGGCGGCGGGCCCGTTCATGGCGCAGTCCAATGTTCAGACGCAGTCGACGGGCCCCGCACTCGGTGAGTTCATGAACGAGCTGCGGCGGATTCGCGAGGATGTGACGACGGAAGAGGTCGAGCGCGCGCGCAACAATCTGGCGATGAGCTACGCACCCGGATTCCAGTCCGTGGCGGGGATCGCAGGTCGCCTCGCGGAGCTCGTCGTCTACAGGCTGCCGCAGGACTACTTCAACCAGTACACCTCACGTGTGCTGGCTGTGACGAAGAGCGATGTCGACCGCGTCGCGAAGCAATACATCGATCCGGACAATATCACGGTCTTCATTGTCGGAGATCGGGCGAAGATCGAGCCGCAGGTGAAGGCGCTCAACCTCGGCGAGATCACATTCCTCACGATCACGGATGTCCTCGGTCCCGTGCCGACCGTGAAGTAGTGAATCGCAAGCTGGCGATCGCGCTGAGTATTCTCCTCGCGATCATTCTGCTGATGGCGCTGGGGCCCACGGGTTTTCTCGTGGGCCTCACGACTGCACTGCTGCCCGTCCCGCTCTACGTCGCACTCGCGCTCTGGCTCGACCGTCACGAGCCGGAGCCGCGGCACCTCCTGCTCGAAGCATTCGTGTGGGGCATGCTTGTCGCCAGCATCATCTCCCTTGTCATGAATGCCGCCGCAATCGCATACCTGCAGATGTCGCTCGGGCTCAGTGATACAACCGTCCGGCGCACCGGCCAGATCCTCGCTTCGCCCGTGTTCGAGGAGCTGTCGAAGGGCGCGGCGCTCTTCGTGCTGTTCCACCGCGAGCGCGACGAGTTCGACAATATCATGGATGGTGCGGTCTATGCCGCGATGATCGGACTCGGATTCGCGGCGACGGAGAACATTCTGTATTACGGCCACGCGCTCGCCAATGACCGCCTCGGTTTCGTGTTCGCGCTGCGCGGCCTGGCGTCGCCCTTCGCGCATCCCCTGTTCACGGCGATGACCGGCCTGGGGTTTGGCTGGGCCAGGGAAGCGACATCCCGCCGACAAGGCGCATTACGCGTGCTGTACGGACTGGGCGCCGCGATCGCATTGCATGCACTCTGGAATGCGGCCGGCGCCGCGCACCTGTTCACATGGGCGTACGCACTCATCATGGTGCCGACGTTCATCGGCGTGATCGTCCTGCTCGAGAGCGCACTCACGCGCGAGCGGCGCATTGTCAGGCACCAACTACGCCGCACGGTCGACGAATCCGCGCTGCCCGCGGCAGAGCTCGATATGGTCTGCGGTCATGACAGTCCCACCGATTGGTGGATCCGTCGGTTCGGCGCTGGCGACGAGCAGCGCCGCGTTTCCCGGTTGCACGATGCCCGGCTGGCCGCCGTCGAGCTCGGCTTCGCCTGCTGGCACGCCGAACGGCGCCATGACGACGCTGCTGCACGCGTGCCACGCCTGCGCGCCTTGTTCGATGACGCACTCGCGGAATGGCGGCAGTGCGCATGAATTCTGCACATTCCGAAAACGATACACTCTATCCGGAGGACCACGTGCGACGGAAATTATCAACACGCCCCGCAGGCAGGAGCCGCGAACCGCTCTTGCACGGGCCATCGCCGCGGTCCGTCTTCATGACTGCTATGGTGTTCGCGGCCGCATTGTCGACATTGTCGGTCGCCGCGTGCTCGCGCGCGCAGCTCGAACAGCAGCGCGCCACGACCGGGGCGGAGTTCATCCTGGAAATCTTCAATCCGCAGCCGCGCGCAATGAATGTGATGTTCACGATGGGCGGTGCGACCACTACGCTGGGCAGGGTGGCTGCCAGCGAGACCCGACGCTGGGCGATCCCCAATCAGGGCGGCGACGAGATCCGCCTGGTGGCGAACGATTCGACGAGCAGGCAGACAATCACGAAAACGCTCGACCTCGACAAGGGTAAGGTGGTTCGCTGGGAGATCCGGGAGTAACGCATGAGCAGCGGTTATGATGTTGTGGTCGTCGGGTCCGGCCCGGGTGGCGCGATGTGCGCGAGGCAGCTTGCGCGAGCGGGCAAACGCGTGCTCATCCTCGAGCGCGGTCGCGACTGGCGCACGCATCCGCTGTACGGCACCTACGCAGGACCATTGCTCTACGCGGACGGCCGCGCGTTTCTGTTTTCACGTGAAGGCATGAACATCATCCGCCCCCAGATGGTGGGCGGTGCGACGTCCATGTTCGCGGGATGCTCATCGCCACCACGAGCATGGTGGCTGGAAGACTTCGGCATCGATCTCGCCGCCGATTCGGCCGCGATTCACACCGAACTCGGCATCGCACCGCTTCCGCCCGAACTGCGTGGCGAAGGGTCCACCCGTCTGGCCGAAGCCGGCACGGATCTCGGCATGGAGTGGGTTGCGCAGGACAAGTTCGTCTGGCCCGAACGAACCACAGACTTCGACTGCGGCGCGCACTGCCTTCTCGGCTGTCGCTGCGGCGCCAAGTGGAACGCCGGCGAACTCGTCGATGAGGCGATCGCGGCCGGCGCCGAGTTGTGGACGCGCGCGGACGTCACCGACGTCGTGCGCACACATGGCCGCGCGGCCGGTGTGCGAGGCAAACGCGCAGGCCGGGCATTCACCGTCGAATGCAACGACGTGATCCTCGCCGCCGGCGGCATCGGCACGCCCGCCATCATGCGCGCGAGCGGATTCCCCGATGCAGGCAGGGGCATTGCCATGGACACGACCGTGATGGTGTACGGACGATCGTTCGATCTGGGGATGGGTGACGATCCGCCCATGACCTGGAGCGCTGTCGATGACGAGATCGGGGTCATGTATTCGACCCTGCTCGATCCATGGCTCATGTATCCGCTGATCCTCGCCCGACAGGGATTCGCGCGGCCACTCACGTGGCGACGATGGTCCCGCACACTCGGCGTCATGATCAAGCTTACGGATGACGTGAGCGGTGGCATTGACGAGCGCGGCGGTATATCGAAGGGCGTGACAATCGCGGACCAACGCAAACTCGACCGGGCGATCGAAGTTGCTACGAGCGTCCTGCACCGCGCGGGCTGCAAGGGCGAGTCGGTCTTCGCATCACCGCTGCGAGGCACTCACCCATGCGCGTCGGTGCGCATCGGTGAGCTGCTCGATACGGAGCTGCACACGTCGCTGCGAGGGTTGCATGTCTGTGACGCGAGTGTGTTTCCGCGGGCGCTGGGACGGCCGACGGTGTTGACGATTCTGTCGCTCGCCCGCCGCCTCGCCCGCAACATTGCGGACCACCGCCATGACGCCGCGCCCGCCACACATTGAGCGGACGCGGCCAGCCTGGCTAATAGCGGTAGTGATCGGGCTTGTACGGACCATCCTGCGCCACACCGATGTACGTCGCCTGCGACGGCGTCAACTTCGTCAGCCGCACCCCAAGCTTGTCGAGGTGGAGACGCGCGACTTCTTCGTCGAGCGGCTTCGGCAGAACGTAGACCTTCTTCTCGTAGGCCGCGTTGTTGTTGTGCAACTCCATCTGCGCCAGCACCTGGTTCGAGAAGCTCGCCGACATGACGAACGACGGGTGACCGGTCGCACAGCCGAGGTTCATTAAACGGCCCTCCGCCAGGATCAGCACGCTGTGGCCGCCCGGGAACACGAACTCATCGAACTGCGGCTTGATGTTGATGCGCTTCAGGCCGTCGATCTTCTTGAGGCCCGCCATGTCGATCTCATTGTCGAAGTGGCCGATGTTGCCGACCAGCGCCTTGTCCTTCATGCGCGACATGTGATCCGCCGTGATCACGTCCTTGTTGCCGGTCGCCGTAATGAAGATGTCGGCAGTCTCGAGTACATCTTCGAGCGTCGCGACCTGATAGCCTTCCATAGCGGCCTGCAGTGCGCAGATCGGATCGATTTCCGTCACCACGACGCGCGCACCCTGGCCGCGCAGCGCCTGCGCGCAGCCCTTGCCGACTTCGCCGAAGCCGCACACCACCGCGACCTTGCCGCCCATCATTACATCGGATGCGCGGTTGATGCCGTCCACGACCGAATGACGGCAGCCGTAGATGTTGTCGAACTTCGACTTCGTCACCGAGTCGTTCACGTTGATCGCCGGGAAGAGCAGCGTCCCTGCAGTCATCATCTCGTACAGGCGATGCACGCCCGTCGTCGTCTCTTCCGAAACGCCCCGGATGTCCGCGGCGACGCGCGTCCAGCGCTTCGGGTCGCGCTTGATCTCGGCACGCGCGAGCTCCAGGATCACGCCCCACTCTTCCGGGTCATTCGCTTCGTCGAACTCCGGCACGATCCCGGTGGTTTCCCACTCGAGACCCTTGTGCACGAGCATCGTTGCGTCGCCACCATCATCCAGGATGAGGTTCGGGCCGGAACCGTCGGGCCACATCAGCGCCTCCGACGTGCACCACCAGTACTCGTCCAGAGTCTCGCCCTTCCAGGCATACACCGGCGTGCCCGACGGTGCGTCCACGGTGCCCTTCGGACCCACGACGACTGCGGCCGCGGCATGGTCCTGCGTCGAGAAAATGTTGCACGAGACCCAGCGCACATCCGCACCAAGCTCGACCAGCGTCTCGATCAACACGGCCGTCTGAATCGTCATGTGCAGCGAGCCCATGATCTTTGCACCCTTCAACGGCTGCGCGGCCCGATACTGCTCGCGCAGCGTCATCAGCCCCGGCATCTCCACCTCGGCGAGACGCATTTCCTTGCGGCCCCACTCCGCCAGTGCCAGGTCTGCAACCTTGAACGGGAGACGCTCCGTCGCCGGCATTGTACGTTCCATCGTCGTGCTCATAATTTCTCCGTAGGTGTTTCAGATGTCGTGAATGCTACTGCTGCCAACAATGCCGGACCCCTCGCCGCCGCATCCGTCGCGATGCGACTGAAGCGTGCCGGCGCGAAACCCGCCTCTTCCAGCCAGGAGCTCAACTGCTCCCGTTCGAAACCCTGCCATACATGGCCCATCTGCTCGCGGTACTCCGCGCGGCCATGTGCTTCCATGTCCACGATCAGGACCCTGCCGCCCGGACGCAGCACGCGCGCGGCTTCGCGAATCACCTGTGCGACGTCCGGCAGGTAGTGCAGAACCAGGAACAACAGCGCGACATCCACGGACGCCGAGGCAATCGGTACCGCTTCGAGCTCACCCCGTCGCAGCTCCACATTCCCATGGTCCGAAAGACGCGCCGACGCCGCAGTCAGCATCGCATCCGATCCGTCGACCGCTATCACGCGCTTCACCCACGGAGCAATCGCACCCGTCACCTGGCCCGTGCCGCATCCGAGGTCTGCCACTTCCCACGTCGGGTCCAGCAGCGCAAGCAGTGCACTCGACTCCGGCGCACCACCAAACAATTCGCCTCGCACCGAATCCCACTGAC
This sequence comes from Longimicrobiales bacterium, assembly GCA_038257485.1. Taxonomy (GTDB): domain Bacteria; phylum Gemmatimonadota; class Gemmatimonadetes; order Longimicrobiales; family RSA9; genus DASUXU01. The sequence continues at coordinate 7,885 of JBBSJG010000081.1, forward strand.
CGGCCGCCGTCGAAAAGAACTCCTGCGACCGCGTCCGCCGGCGACGCATCATCTCTCTCGCCCGCTCGGCATCCTGCGACGCTTCCGCCGATGTGCCGATCTCGCTCCGAACCGCCTCCCAGACCCGAACCAGCGGCGCCGGCGCGTTGCGCGAGAGCCGATAGTACCGGCTCGCCCCATCCGCCCGGCTGGCCAGCCAGCCCTCGTCCGACAACACCTTCAGGTGCCGCGAAACCGTCGATTGCGGCAGCTGCAGAACGCCCTGCAACTCGGACACCGTCAGCTCATGTGCGTCGAGGACGAGCAGCGCCCTCGCCCGTGTGGCGTCGGCAATGGCGGCGAATGGCCCGATCAGTTCATTCATATATCCGGATTATCGGATATATCGCCCGCCGGCGCAAGTGGCAGACACCCGGCGTGGCAGACACACCGGGGCACAAAAAAAGCCGGCCCCGGGATTTCCCCGGGGCCGGCATGGGTCGAACCGTCCTGACCAGCTATTCCTGAATGAGCGTGTTGGACGGGAGCCGCCACGTGATGTTGGCCGTCGCATCCACGCGGAACTTCTCGGAGACGATATCCTCATCGCCGGCGCCGCGTCGCGCGAGGAGCTGGTAGACGCCGGACGATGCCTCATAGGTGAACGTCTTCTTCTTCCCGGAATCGACGGGTCCGAGCAGGCGCCTGCCGCCGGACTCGCGGGTGATGGAGACGGTGACCCCCTGGAGCCCGGAAAGTCCGTTGTCGACCATGACGGAGATGGGGAAGTTGGGGCCAGCGTTCGCAGCAGCGGTGCTTGTCGTGGCCGTGGAGCCGGAGGCGCATGCGCCTGCGACGAGAATGACGAGAGCCAGAACACTGGCTGCCAGTGCGAAGCGCTTCCGCATGGTTGTCCTCCTGGACGGTTGATGTGTCGCGGTGCCCGAACGCGCGCCGCTGTAATGAGCATGCGAGACGGTGCGCAGACCCGCAAGAGCAGCTACCTTTTCAGCCCCCGGAAGTTCCGGAGTTCCGCGTACGAGACGATCACGGACGCACGATCAGGACCAACAGGAGCTGGATGCTGTCGCAGGAGTTGATCGACAGAATCGCGGCCGAGCTGAAGCTCGCGCCGCGTCAGGTGCAGAGCACGCTGTCGCTATTCGAAGAGGGTTCGACGATTCCGTTTGTCGCCCGTTATCGCAAGGAAGTCACGGGCAATCTGGACGAGGTCCAGTTGCGCGATATCCAGGAGCGCGCGGCGTACCTGGAAGAGTTGGAGGATCGGCGGTCGGCAATTCTGAAGTCGATCGAGGAGCAGGGCAAGCTGGATGCTGCACTGCGGGCGAGGATCATGGCGGCGGATACGAAGCAGGTGCTGGAGGATCTGTATCTGCCGTACAAGCCGAAGCGTCGGACGCGTGCCACGATCGCACGGGAGCGGGGTTTGGAGCCGCTCGCGGATATGATATGGCTGGAGAATGCGACGGATGAATCGGTGGAGGCCGCGGCCGCATCGTATGTCGACGCGTCGAAGGAAGTGCCGGCAGTCGACGACGCGCTGCGTGGTGCGCGCGACATCCTCGCGGAACGTGTTGCTGAGGACGCCGACCTGCGTGCGTGGGTTCGCGACCGTACGCGCAGTGCGGGGATGGTGACATCAAAAGGTCGTCCGAACGTCGACAAGGCAGCATCCAAATTTGCCGACTATTTCGAGTTCTCGCAGAAGCTCGGCGACCTGCCGTCGCATCGAATTCTGGCATTGCGGCGCGGGGAGACGGAGGAGGCCATCACCTGGACGATCGATGCGCCGTCGGACGAGATCGTGGCGGGCCTCACGACAAAAGTAAAACAGGATCGATCGGCGTACCGCCATCTCGCCCTGGTTGCATCGGATGCATACCAGCGCCTGCTGGCGACGTCGATCGAGGTGGAGCTGCGGCTCGAGATGAAGCAGCGCGCGGATGAAGATGCAATCGGCATCTTCGGCACGAACCTCGAGCAGCTGCTGCTGTCGGCACCGGCGGGCGAACGCGTAGTGCTCGGGCTGGATCCGGGGTTCCGCACGGGTGTGAAGACCGCCGTCGTATCGCGCACGGGTGCAGTCCTGGAGACGACGGCGCTCTACCTTCATCAGGAGGATAACTTCCGTCGGCAGGTACGCCTCCTCATCGATCGGCACGCCGTCGAATTGATTGCGATCGGCAACGGTACTGCATCGCGCGAAACGGAAACGCTCACTCGCGCAGTGGTCGCGGAAATGTCTGGTGTTCGCCCGCAGATCATCGTGGTGAATGAGGCCGGCGCCTCGGTGTACTCGGCATCGGATGTCGCGCGCGAAGAATTTCCGGACCTCGATGTATCGTTGCGTGGGGCACCATCCATCGCGCGGCGGTTGCAGGACCCGCTCGCCGAGCTCGTGAAGATCGACCCCAAGTCGATTGGCGTCGGTCAGTATCAGCACGACGTCAGCCAGACGCGTCTCAAGAAGCGACTCGATGACATCGTGGAGAGTTGCGTGAACCGCGTGGGTGTGGAAGTGAACACGGCGTCAGTGCCATTGCTGTCGTACGTCGCAGGGCTTGGCCCGTCGCTCGCGAAGAACATCGTCATTGCGCGCGACGCGCGTGGCGGTTTCCGCTCGCGCCGCGATCTCCTGGACGTTCCTCGCCTCGGCGCGAAAGCATTCGAGCAGGCGGCGGGTTTCCTGCGCGTACGCGGAGGCGCGCACCCGCTGGATGGCACGGCTGTGCATCCGGAGCGCTACGAACTCGTCGAGCGCATGGCGGCCGATCTGGGCGCTACACTACCGGAGATGCTCGCCAATGACGCGGTACTCGACCGCATCGAACTCACGAAGTATGCATCGGGCGAGGTGGGTCTGATTACGCTGCGCGATATCCTCACCGAGCTGCGCAAACCCGGGCGCGATCCGCGCGACACGTTCGAGCCACCGAACTTCCGGGACGACCTGCGCGAGCCGAAGGATCTGCAGCCGGGGATGAAGCTGGAAGGTGTGGTGACCAACATCGTCGCATTCGGCGCGTTCGTGGACGTTGGCGTGCATCAGGACGGGCTCGTGCACGTGTCACAGATCGCCGATCGGTTCGTCCGCGACCCGGCAGAAGCAGTCACCGTCGGTCAGCGTGTGACCGTCACCGTGATGTCCGTGGATCTCCAGCGGAACCGGATCGCGCTGAGTATGAAAAAGCAGCCCGACCCCGTTCTGGATACGCAGCCCCGCGACGGCGGCGGTGCCGAACCGCGGTCCGACCGCGGCGGCAGGTCCGGCACTCCGCAGGGACAGCGCCAGCCGCAGCCACCGGCCAAGGCGCCGGTCAAGCCACCGGCCAAAGCGCCGGTCAAGCCGCCGGCCAGGGGCGACGTGGCATCAAACGGCATGCGCTTCAGCTGATGCTGACCCGCGGGGAAATCATCGGCGGGGCTTGCGGCTGGGCCGCCGCCGCAGGAAATCTATCCATCGGGGACGCCGGCGTCCGGCGGCCCCGTCCAACTCCGTCGAGGTATTGATGAAATCCGCATGCACGTTCCATCGGTGGGAAGACACACCGCTCGAAAAAGTCACGGAGCTTCTGGACCGCAAGCTCATCACGGGTGATGGGATGATGCTCGCGCACGTGTATCTGAAGCAGGGCTGCATTGTGCCGAAGCATCAGCATGTGAACGAGCAGTTCACCTACATCATCGATGGCGCACTGAAGTTCACGCTGGGCGAAAACGGCGACGAGGAAGTGGTCGTACGCGCGGGTGAAGTGCTGCATATCCCGTCGAATGTCTGGCACCAGGCGGAAGCGCTCGAGGACACACTCGACATGGATATCTTCAACCCGCCGCGCGCGGACTGGTTGAACCACACCGACACGTACTTCCACAACAAGAAGTGATGCGCGTCTGATGGACCTTGGAATCCGTGGACGTTGCGCGCTGGTCGGCGGGGCCAGCAGTGGACTCGGTCTCGCCGTCGCAGAAGAGCTCGCAGCGGAAGGTGTTGACCTGGCCCTCGTCGCACGGCGTCGCGATCTCATCCATGACGTTGCTTCCGGAATCGCAGCGACACACGGTGTCCGCGTCTTCCCGATCGTTGCGGATCTCGCCGATCCCGCCGGTGCACGTGCAGCCGCAGAGAGCGCCCTGCGCGAACTCGGCAGTGTCGACATCCTCATCAACAACACGGGTGGTCCTGCAGCCGGACCATTCGAGACGCACGATGACGATGCGTGGCTGCGCACATTCAACCTCCTCCTGCAGAGCGCGCTCACCCTGACGCGCACGGTGCTGCCCGGCATGAAGGCGAGGATGTGGGGACGCATCATCAACATCACATCGATCGCGGTGAAGCAGCCGGTGGATGGCCTGATCCTGTCGAACAGCATGCGCGCGGCGGTCACGGGTTTCGCGCGCACGCTTGCGAACGAGGTTGCTGCCACCGGTGTAACGGTGAACAGCGTGATGCCGGGCTATACGCGCACTGATCGTCTCGTTACACTCGCGACGGGTATCGCGGACCGCGACGGGGGGGATGTGGCGGATGCCTATGCCAGGTGGGAGCGTGAAATTCCGATGCAGAGGCTTGGCGAGCCGCGCGAGTTCGCAGCGCTCGTCGCATTCCTCGCGTCGGATCGTGCCAGTTATATCACGGGAACGTCGGTGCCGGTCGACGGCGGATGGATCCGTTCACTGTTGTAATCGGGAGACGACAATGTCCATTGTAGAAGCAAAATGGATCTGGCATGACGGCGAGTTTGTGGCATGGCATGATGCGAAGGTGCATCTTCTGAGTCTCGCGGTTCAGTTCGGGTCATCGGTGTTCGAGGGGATCCGCTGTTACGAAACGCCGCGCGGACCCGCGATCTTCCGCTGGCACGAACACCTTCGCCGCCTTTTCGATTCCGCCCGCATCTACCGCATGGAGATCGCGTACAGCCCTGACGACCTGACCCACGCGGTGGGTGAGCTGATCGAGCGCAATGAATTGCGGTCATGCTACGTGCGTCCGATGGTGATGCGCGGGTACGGCGCGTCCGGGATGCTGCCGATTGGTTCGACCACGGAAACCTGGATCGCATGCTGGCCGTGGGGCACGTACCTGGGCGAAGGTGCGCTTGAGAACGGTGTCGACGTCTGCGTCTCCAGCTGGAACCGACCGCATCCGAACACGTTCCCGTCGCTCGCCAAGGCCGCCGGGCACTACAACAATGCGCAGCTGATCAAAATGGACGCGATCGCCAACGGGTATGTGGAAGCGATCGCACTCGGTCCGGACGGCCTCGTCAGCGAAGGCAGCGGTCAGAACCTCTTCCTGGTCCGCGACGGAGTGCTGTACACGCCGTCTGTCGACGGCACCCTGCTCCAGGGCATCACACGCGCATCCATTCTCCAGATCGCGGCAGACCTCGGTATTCGCACGGAACAGAAGAGTCTGCCGCGGGAATCACTGTACACCGCGGATGAGCTGTTTTTCACAGGCACTGCAGCGGAGGTCACGCCGGTTCGCAGTGTCGACCGGATCGAGGTCGGGACGGGGCGAGCCGGCGAGATCACGCTGCGTCTGCAGCGTCGCTTCATGGACATCGTGCACGGCCGCGCGGCGGACGACCATGGCTGGCTCACGCATGTGAGCGACATGCGCAAGCGTCCACGCCTGGCGAGCTGAGAAGAAGCGCAGCATGGAAGGGCAACGCATCGTATCGTTCCTCGCGAGCGGCACCGAGATCCTCGTCGCACTGGGACTCGAAGACCATATCGTCGGCATCTCGCACGAATGCGATTTTCCGCCCGAAGTCCTGGACCGCCCACGTCTGAGCCGTCCCCGCTTCGATCCTGCGACGCTCGACAGCGGGCAGATCGATCGGGCGGTCCGTGACGCGATGGCGGAGCACGGCAGCGTGTACGAAATCGATCGTGACATGCTGCGTGAGCTCGATCCCGACCTGATCCTCACACAGGCCGTCTGCGAAGTGTGCGCGGTGCCCACACCTGGCGTGCGTGCGCTCGTAAGCGAGGCGGGCATGCGCGCTGATGTCGTGTCGCTCGACGCCCACACGATCTCCGACATCTTCGACACCATCCATCAGGTCGCACATGCGGCGGGCGTACCCCGTCGCGGCGAGCTCGTCGTGTCGCTGCTGCGACGCCGGCTGGACCGCGTGCATGGTGTCGTAGCGGGTGCGACGCGTCCCGGCGTGCTCGCGCTCGAGTGGCTCGATCCACCATTCGCACCGGGCCACTGGGTACCGGAAATGATCGAAGCTGCTGGCGGCCGCTGCCTTCTGGGCAC
>JBBSJG010000082.1:0-14064 GCA_038257485.1 Longimicrobiales bacterium
AACGGGCGGTCAAGCTTCATCGTGTCCCCCGCCACCGTCACCGATCGCTCCTGCATCGCCTGCAGCAGCGCCGCCTGCGTCTTCGGCGGCGTACGATTGATCTCGTCCGCCAGGATCACATTGGCGACTACAGGGCCCCGCACGAAACGGAACGCACGACGGCCCGTCGTCCGATCCTCCTCCAGCACTTCCGTACCCGTGATGTCGGACGGCATCAGGTCCGGCGTGAACTGGATCCGGCTGAATTTCAGGTCCAGCGCCTCCGCCAGTGTCGAAATCAGCAGCGTCTTCGCCAGGCCCGGTACACCCACCAGCAGCGCGTGACCATCCGCCAGCAGCGCGATCAGCAGCCCCTCCACGATCGTCTGCTGCCCGAACACGCGACGCCCGATCTCACCCTCCAGCACCGAGCGCGCTTCCGACAGACGGTCCAGCAACACGTCATCCGTTGCGCCCGAAGACGCATCGGCACCCCGCAATGTCATCGCTTCCATTCGCTCCCACACTACCCGTAAAGGCCGCCTTCAACGCGAGGGTACAACAAAACCCGTCCGCAGCTCCACCGGCTTGTTCGACGACTTCAGCACCGCACGCACCGTATACTCCCCCGGTCGCGCACCCTGCCATGACGCGCCGTACTCCACCGACTCGCCCGCCTTCAGGTCCAACGTCTCCAGTGCCTGCGTGAACATCCGTCCGGCAGACCATTGCCACAATCGCTCGCCGACCATTGTGCCGACCTCGAAATCATATCGCTGGCCGCTCGTAAATTCGATCCGCACGGGACCACTCGTCGAATTCGACACGCGAAGCGTAAAAGACACGGTGTCGCCGTGCACCCTCGCCCCCAGCGATGCAGCCAGGTCCGGCGGCGCTCCGCCTCCGGAATCGACCGGCAACGAGGGCGTACGCCCCCCACATGCCGCGCCCATGACTGTCACCAGTACCAGCCACCACGATCTTCTGCCCACGGTCCCTCCAACTTGGTACCTGCCGCACCGGCGCGGCCTGAAATGACATTTTCCGCTGAATCTGCATCTTGAAGACCGCAGGCGGAGCGGCCGGAGGCAGGGGCGTGCAAGATAGGTTCCCCCTCAAAATTGCTGCAATGGGGTGGCTTGCGAAAAATTTCACAAGCGCTAGTTTTTGGTGCTGTACTGGTTCCGGATTCCGCCCATTCAGTGTCAGGAGGAGCGTGCAAAAGAAGAGCACGACCGACTCGATGCAGCAGCAGGCTGGGCGGTACCTCGGCGTCGGCATGGCATGGGCGCTTTCGACGGCGCTCTTTTTATACCTGGGGACGCTTGTTGACGCATGGCTCGGCTCCAGACCGTGGTTTACGCTGATCGGCGCCTTTATCGGCGCGGCAGCCGGGTTTTACAACCTGTTCCATACGCTGTCCGCGGACGCGGGAACGAGCCGGACCCAGGCGGACGATGAGGAAGAGCCGGAATGAAGGCGTGGCGAGAATACGCGGTAGCAGGGTTCGTACTCACGCTCGTGTCAGCGGGCGTCCTGTTGCTGGTTGTGGCCCCTTCAAGCCGTGGCGCCGTGATGTTTGCGGCCGCAGTTTCGTACGCTGTGCAGCTGGTGGCATTTGCGATCCTGGTCAAGGTACGGGATAATGCTCAGCTGTTCATGCTCGGATGGGCCGGCGGGATGGTGCTGCGGTTTGCGACGGTGGGAGTGGTTGCCTTGATCGTTACGCGCACCGGGATGTTTCCCCGCCGCACTGCTCTGCTGAGCCTGATCGGATTTGTGTTCATGTTGACGTTACTGGAGTCGGTGTTCCTGCGGAGGGTACGCGATACACCATGATGGGCAGTCTACTACCAATGATCAGGGCCGCTGAAGGCGGCAAGTTCAATATTGGCGAGATGATCCTGCATCATCTCGCGGATTCGAACGAGTGGGAAATCGGCCCGTGGGTCGTGCACCTCCCGCAGTGGCATGTCGGCGGGTTCGACCTGTCGATCACGAAGCACGTGCTCTTCATGATGATTGCGGCGGTGCTCGTGATGGTGCTTCTGATCAGCGCGGGCCGCAGCGCGGCGAAATTCCATGCGAGTGGCGCGAACGAGGGACCGAAGGGTGCGGCGAACGTTGTCGAGGCCTTCGTGCTGTTCATCCGCGACGAGATCGCGATCAAGAATATCGGTCATGGCGGGGAGAAGTTCGTGCCGTACATCGTGACCGTGTTCTTTTTCATCCTGTTCTGCAATGCGCTCGGCCTCGTGCCGTGGGGTGCGAGCCCGACGGGCAACGTCAGTGTTACGGCAGCGCTTGCGCTCCTGACATTCGGCGTAGTCGAAGTCGCGGGCATGCGTGCGCTCGGACCGGCGGGCTATGCCAAGACGATATTCTTCATCCCCCATGGTCTGCCGAACGTCTTCATGAAGATCGTCATGCTGGTGATCATGACGCCGGTGGAATTGCTTGGTAAGCTGGCAAAGCCGTTCGCGCTGACGATCCGTCTGTTCGCGAACATGGCGGCAGGCCACGCGGTCGTGCTGGCATTGACGGGCCTGATCGTCCTGGCGGCAGGCGGCGGCATGCTCTTCATTGGCATCGCGCCACTGCTCATGGCCGTCGCGATCATGATCCTGGAAATTTTCGTGGCGCTTCTGCAGGCCTACATCTTCGCGATGCTGTCGGCCGTGTTCATCGGCCTGATCCGGCACGCGCACTAGCGGAAAGGCGAGCGCAGTCGCCTGCACTGCGCTTTCGGATCCGGCTGCTCGCAGGGTCCGTCGAAATGTAGCTGGACGGATGTCCGGCGAATGCCGCGGGAGGTGACTCCGGGAAGCGGCGACCAGGGCGGTGACGGCAGAGGGACGTCACGGGCCGGGACGGGCAAAAAATAACAGACTCTCGTGAACGAAACGGAGCTATACCAATGGCACTCATGGCACTGCTGCAGGAAGCTGCGACCACGTCGACCAACGGCGACGGTCTCATCATGATCGGCAAGGCGCTCGGCGCAGGACTCACCGTGATCGGCGCAGCACTGGGCATCGGCCGCATCGGCGGCTCTATGACCGAGAGCATGGCGCGTCAGCCCGAGGTGATGGGCAACATACAGACGGCAGCGATCATTCTCGCCGCGCTGATCGAAGGCGCAGCACTGTTCGCGCTGGTTATTTCGGCCGGCCTGATCTAGTAAACCAAAGGGAACGGGGTGTCCGATGATTCGGGCGCCCCGTCAACCGGAAGAGCAAATGAACATTCTCAGTCTGGTGCTCCAGGAGCACGCGGCCGAAGCGCCCAAGGTATTCAATCCCACCACGAACGTGATGGTGTGGACGTGGGTGATCTTCATCATCCTGTTCGTCGTGCTCGCGAAGTTCGCGTTCCCGCCGATCCTCGGCTATGCGGCCGCCCGCGAGAAGCGCATCCAGGATGCGCTCGACGATGCGAAGCGTCAGCGCAACGAGACGGAGGCGCTGCTGACGCAGCAGCGCGAGGAGCTCGCGAATGCGAAGGTCGAAGCGCAGGCCCTGATCGCCGAAGGCAAGGTTGCGGCGGACAAGGTGCGCACGGACCTGATCGAGCGAGCACGTGGCGAGGGTGATGCCTTGATCGAGCGCGCCAAGGTCGAAATTGCGCGCGAGCGCGAAATCGCGATCGATTCGCTGCGCCGCGAGGCCGTCGAGCTCGCGATTGCCGCAGCATCGCGCCTGGTCTCGCAGCGCCTCGACAGCGCAGCGGACCGCAAGATCGTGGAAGACTTCCTGGCCGGCGTCGGCACGAATACGGGTACGGGAGCCGCCTGACGTGAGAGATACGACCGTCGCGCGTAACTACGCGGAGGCACTCTTCACGATCGCGGAGAAACACGGCAAGCAGGACGCATTCGCGGCCTCGCTCTCCGCAGTCGGTGAAATGCTGGATGGCAATGCGGCGATCCGTTCATTCCTGCAGACGCCGAAAGTGGACCTCGTAGCGAAGAAGAAGGCGCTGCGGAGTGCCTTCGAAGGACGTGTCGATCCGCTGGTGGTCAATTTCCTGCTTGTGGTGCTGCAGAAGCGCCGTCAGCGGTTGATCAGCGAGATCGGTCGCGAGTTCAGCAAACTGCTGGACGAGAAGATGGGCCGGGTGCATGTGCAGGTCACGCTCGCCCACGCGGCGGATGCCGCGACGGAGCAGGCGATCACGAAGGAGTTGTCCCGTATCCTGGGACGCACCGCGATCCCGCACATTACAGTGGACCCGAAGATTGTTGGTGGTATCGTCGTCCGATTCGGCGACAGTATCCTGGATGGCTCCGTTCGCCGGCGTCTTGCCGGTCTGCGGAACCGATTGTACGAAGCGGCAGTTTAACACGCTCTCGAAACGAGACCGAAAATGGCGACAGAAGCGCAGTTGCGCGCGGGTGAGATCAAGGGTGTACTTCTTCGCGAGATCGAAGGGTACTCGGACGAACTGAAGGTCGAAGAGGTTGGTGCAGTCCTCGAAGTGAAGGACGGCGTCGCCCGCATCTACGGCCTGACGAACGCGATGGCGAGCGAAATGCTCGAGATCACGTCGACGGGAACGGGCGACGTGATTACGGCACTGGCGTTGAACCTCGAAGAGGACAACATCGGCGCGGTCATCATGGGTGACTGGACCCATCTCCAGGAAGGCGACGCAGTTCGCCGCACGGGCCGCGTTCTCGACATTCCCGTCGGACAGGCGTACGTCGGCCGCGTGGTGAACGCGCTCGGCGAGCCGATCGACGGCAAGGGCGAGATCGTCGCGGAAGGCAAGCGCTTCATCGACGTCGTAGCGCCGGGTATCGTGCTGCGTGAGCCGGTCAAGCAGCCGATGCAGACGGGCATCAAGGCAATCGACTCGATGATCCCGATCGGCCGCGGCCAGCGCGAGCTGATCATCGGCGACCGTGGCACTGGCAAGTCCGCCGTCGCCCTCGACGCGATCATCAATCAGAAGGGCGGCGACGTCATCTGCGTGTATTGCGCGATCGGTCAGCGCGCCGGCAAGGTGGCATCGATCGTCGAGACGCTGCGTGAAGCGGGCGCGCTCGAGTATACGATCGTCGTCGCAGCGAACGCGTCCGACCCGGCACCGATGCAGTACATCGCGCCGTACTCGGCAACCGCACTCGCAGAACATTTCATGTGGCAGGGCAAGCACACGCTGGTCGTCTACGACGACTTGTCGAAGCAGGCTCAGTCCTATCGCCAGATCTCGCTCGTCCTTCGCCGCCCGCCGGGCCGCGAGGCGTATCCGGGCGACGTGTTCTATCTGCACTCCCGCCTGCTCGAGCGCGCTGCCAAGCTCTCGAAGGAGCAGGGCGGTGGTTCACTGACGGCGCTGCCGATCATCGAGACGCAGGCCGGCGACGTATCGGCCTACATCCCGACCAACGTGATCTCGATCACGGACGGCCAGATCTTCCTGGAGGCGGACCTGTTCTACTCGGGTGTGCGTCCGGCTGTGAACGTCGGTATCTCGGTGTCCCGCGTCGGTGGTTCGGCCCAGATCAAGGCCATGCGCCAGGTCGCCGGCCGTCTGCGTCTCGATCTCGCTCAGTACCGCGAGCTCGAAGCATTCGCGCAGTTCGGTTCCGACCTTGATGCCGCGACGCAGAAGCAGCTCGCACGTGGTGCCCGCCTCGTCGAGATCCTGAAGCAGCCGCAGTACGATCCGATGCCGGTCGAGCACCAGGTCATGATCCTCTATGTGGCGACCAACGGCTACCTCGATGACATCGCGGTGAACCGTCTCAAGGCCTTCGAGTTCGGGTTCCACGAGTTCATGCGGAACCAGCGCCCGGATGTCGGCCAGACGATCCGCGAAACAGGACAGCTCGGGGATGACGCCGTGAAGCAGCTCGTCGATGCCGTTGAGGCATTCAAGAGCACGTTCGCAGCAACGGCACCCGCCGCCAAAGCGTAAGGAACCATGGCGCAGACCCAGGAACTGAAGCGTCGCATCCGGTCGACGAAGAAGACTCGCCAGATCACCAAGACGATGGAGATGGTTTCCACGTCGAAGCTGAAGCGCGCGTCAGACCGGGTGTATGCTGCGCGGCCTTTCGCCGAACAGCTGGCGCAGGTCATCGGCCGTCTTGTCGACCCCGAGCTCCGCGAGCGGTATCCGCTCCTGCGGAAGCCGGTGGCCGTCAAGAAGGCGGCGGTCGTCCTGATCACATCCAATCGCGGTCTGGCGGGCGGCTTCAATGCCAACCTGATCCGCGAGGCGCGTACCCTGATCGACCGGCTGCGCGCGGATGGCGTTGAGGTGGAAATCCATGCGATCGGCCGCAAGGGCATTTCCTTCCTGAAGTTCAAGAAGGAAACGCTCGCGGTCGCGCGCATGGACATCACGGACCGGCCGACCCTCGATGATGCAGCCAGTGTCATCGATCCGCTGCGCGAACGGTTCGAGAGCGAAGACCTCGACGAAGTCTACGTGGTCTACGCACAGTTCCGCTCGGCACTGTCGACGCCGCCGACCACCATGAAGGTGTTGCCTGTCGAGTCGGTCGACGCGAATGCCGATGCGGAAAAGAAGGGTGGGCGCGTCGACAACTACATCCTGTCGCCTTCGGCGGACGAGATCCTTAACCGGATCCTGCCGTTGTACGTGCGCAACAGTGTGTATCGCGCGCTTGTCGAGACCGCGGCGGCCGAGCATGGCGCTCGGCGCACGGCCATGAAGAGCGCGACCGACAATGCAGGCGACATTCTCAATCTTCTCAATCGTACTTACAACCGCGCACGGCAGGCGGCGATTACGCAGGAAATCGCGGAAATCATCGGCGGCGCCGCGGCGCTCGAATAGTAGATATGTCAAAACTCCAGCAGACGGATACGGATACAATGGCGAATGCCACTGCTACTACGGGGTCGACGGGCCGAGTGGTCCAGGTCATCGGACCGGTTGTCGACGTAGAGTTCGAAACCGGGCAGCTGCCCGAGATTTACAACGCGCTCCGCATTGCGAAGAAGGGCGTTGATGGCGCACCGGACGTGGACATGGTCGCGGAAGTGCAGCAGCACATCGGCCGCAACCAGGTTCGCGCTGTCGCCATGTCGACGACCGACGGCGTCATGCGCGGCATGGATGCGATCGATACTGGTGCGGCCATTTCAGTGCCCATCGGCGAAGTCGCACTCGGCCGCATCCTGAACGTGCTCGGAGAGGCCGTGGACGGTGGTGAACCGATTCCCGCGAGTGCACCTCGCTGGCCGATCCACCGTGATGCGCCGAAGTTCACGCAGCTCGAGCCGAAGACCGAGATCTTCGAGACGGGCATCAAGGTCATCGACCTGATCGCACCGTACGTGAAGGGCGGCAAGACCGGCCTGTTCGGCGGCGCCGGCGTCGGCAAGACCGTCGTCATCCTCGAGCTGATCAACAACATCGCCATGGAGCACGGCGGTCGTTCGGTGTTCTGCGGCGTGGGCGAGCGCACGCGCGAGGGCAACGACCTCTTCCTCGAGATGAGCGAGTCCGGCGTCATCAACTCGACCGCACTCGTGTTCGGTCAGATGAACGAGCCCCCGGGCGCGCGTCAGCGCGTCGGTTTGTCCGGCCTGACCATCGCGGAGTATTTCCGCGACGTCGAAAAGCAGGACGTGCTGCTGTTCATCGACAACATCTTCCGCTTCACACAGGCGGGCTCGGAAGTATCGGCACTGCTCGGCCGCATGCCGTCCGCAGTGGGTTACCAGCCGACCCTCGGCACGGAGATGGGCGCACTGCAGGAGCGCATCACGTCGACACGCGACGGTTCGATTACGTCCGTGCAGGCCATTTACGTTCCCGCCGATGACTTGACCGATCCGGCTCCGGCAACGGCGTTCGCGCATCTCGATGCGACCACCAACCTGAACCGCGCTCTCACTGAAATCGGTATCTACCCGGCCGTTGACCCGCTCGACTCCTCGTCCCGCATCATGGATCCGCAGTTCATCGGCGAGACGCACTACCGCGTTGCAACCGATGTCCAGCGCATTCTGCAGCGCTACAAGGAGCTGCAGGACATCATCGCGATTCTCGGCATGGACGAGCTCTCCGAAGATGACAAGATCCTCGTCGGCCGTGCGCGCCGCGTCCAGAAGTTCCTGTCCCAGCCGTTCCGCGTCGCGGAGCAGTTCACGGGCATCAAGGGCAAGTACGTGAAGCTCGAGGATACGATCAGCTCGTTCGAGCGTGTCGTCGCGGGCGAGTTCGATCACCTCCCGGAGCAGGCGTTCTACATGCGCGGCGGGATCGAAGACGTGATTGCAGCCGCCAAAGAAATGGAAGGCGCCGCGTAATGGCGGACACGCTGACCGTCGCCGTCATCAGCCCTGAGAAGACCGTATTCCAGGGCGCCGCGGACATGGTCATCGCACCCGCATGGGACGGTGAGCTGGGCGTCATGCGCGGTCACGCACCGATGCTGGTTCTGCTCGGCGAGGGTGATGTCCGCGTGAAGAGCGGTGGCAGCGAGCAGAAGTTCCACATCGGCGGCGGCTTCATGCAGGTCGTCGATGATGTGGTTACAATCCTGAGCGAGCAGGCGGCACAGGCGTAACGACGCTCTGTCATCTCAGCAGGTCCACCCGCATTCCCCGGATGCTCAAACCGCGGAGCGTTCCCTGCACGCCGCTGGTGTCACGGTGCGCGGCCGCGAAGCCGCTCGACCGGCGCAGCCGCAGCTTCCCACCCGCAACCGGAACCGTTGCGGATGTGTCCGCCGAGGCCGCGAAGGCCTGTATGACCTTGAGAAACTCCCACCGTGCAAACCCATTGGTGGATGCGACGACAGCTCCCGCGATGCGCGGGACCGCACTTTTCTGCGGGTCGATCGTGAGCGTAACCGAACGCAGATCGAGGCTGTCCCCGGCGCTCATGAGGTGCAGTGACACGTCGTTGATCGTGCGCGCATCGCTTCGAGCGTTTGTGCCGTCGACCACGACCACGCCTGACTCGCCGGCCACTGTCGCAATGTCGCCATCGAGGATCAGCGCAGTATTCTCGTCGACGCCGAAGCCGAGGTTTGGAATGATGGCGTCCGCGACGGCGACAATGAGTCGGCCGATGCGCCCGCGTGCCAGGAAGTGCTGGTCGGTGATCGCGCTGTTGAGGAATCCGAGCCCCGCGGTGATACTCACACCTCCGGCTTCGTCCTCTCCCGCGGCACCGCCGAGTGCCGCACGGCGCACCCCATTGGCCAATGCACCCGCGCTCGTGCCGCCCGCAATCATCGGGTCCGTCATGATCGCCGCGCCTGCACTGGAGCCAGACACAACCGCGCCTTCGCGGTATCGGCGCATGATCGCATCATACGCCGGGGTATTCACACCGTTCGGCCGGAACGCCGCGACCACACGGGACTGCACACCGCCCAGGAAGTAAAAGCCGCCACAGCCCGCGATCTGCTGCACCACCACCTCGCTCCCCGCCGTCTCCGGCGAGAGCGCCGACACAAGCACTCCCGCGGCCGATCCCTTGCCACCGTACCGCTCGAACGCCGCGATGGGAGACGCCATTGCACTGTCGGGCGTCGCCGCGGCCGTGGGAATCACGCAGACCGGCCCGCCATTCAGTCGTCCATCCAGAATTGCCCGATAGACGGCTTCGTTGTCGCGGCTGAGTCCGCCGCCAATGATGACAAGCCGCCCGGGTTTCGGCTGCGCCATTACGTGCCCGGCGCCCAGCATCAGAAATAAGGCAACTGTTGCCTTTACACGCATGGGAGTTCCAAGGGAGGCAGTGTGGGTACGCGGTGTCCTTGTTACAGCGTCAGATGCATGAATATTATCACCTGAGGTTCGACACGACAGAGGCATCACGCCATGCACGATCCTGCGGAGAACACGGAATGGTCGAACTGCAACGTCACACCCTGCGCGCGCATCATGTACGCTCCGCTGCTCTTCTTCTCGCGACAGCACTGGCCGCGTGCTCATCTGCGAGGACGCCGGTCGAAGTTCGTGATCGCGTGGCATATGAGCCTGGCCGCTCGTACTTCGGCCGGAACGAGTATATCGAGTACAAGGCCGGCAGTCTGCCAGTGATTCTGACCGCTCCGCACGGAGGCCATCTCCGGCCTGCGGAAATCACCGATCGTACAGCTGCACTCTGCGGAGGCAGCGCGACGACGGTCACGGACAGCAACACGAGGGAGCTCGTGCTCGCCATGCGTGACTCCATGTTCGCGCGGTTCGGCCGCTATCCGCACGTGATCATCAGTCACCTGGGTCGCACCAAACTCGATCCGAACCGGCCTGCCGGAGAGGGTGCGTGTGGCGACGCAGGAGCTGGAATGGCATGGACTGAATTCCAGGCATACGTCGATTCCGCAAAGCGTGCGGTGCTCCGGCAGTCTGGACGCGGGTGGTACATGGACATGCATGGCCACGGCCACGCGGTCCAGCGGCTCGAACTGGGGTACCTCCTGTCGGGCTCAAATCTCGATGCCACGGACGAACAGCTGAATGCCAACGTTGCACTCGAGGATAGCAGTAGCATCAGAACGATGTCGCGGTCGAGTGCTCTGACGTTTGCCCAGCTGCTGCGTGGGCCGACGAGCCTGGGTGCCTTGTACGTCGCGCAGGGGTTTCCCGCGGTTCCCGCAGTGGGCGCCGCCGGCCCGGCGGGCGCACCGTACTTTTCGGGTGGCTACAACACGGACCGGCACGGTTGCAGCGTCGCGGCACGCGGTGGCGAGAACGCGATCTGCGGCGTCCAGGTCGAGACGAACTTCACAGGCGTCCGTGACAACGCAAGCAGCCGGGCTCGCTTCGCAGGCGCGACCGCCCAGGTTCTCGGAGCATATCTCAAGCTTCACTGGGGACTGGACCTCGCGACGCACTGACGCGATATCCCATACAGGGCCTCCTTTTTGCACCCCACCCAAACCGTTTCGGCCACTCTTTCGGAGGTCATCCTACAATGCGCAACAGCTGGATAGCAGGCGTGGTCCTCGCATTTGCCGCGGCACCCGCGGCCGCTCAGGCGTGGGATACGCCGACATTTCTATCCCCCCGCCCGGGCGAGGATATCGGTGCCTACGCGTTCAACCCTGAACTCGGCGGATGGGGTTACGAAGGGATCTGGAGACAGGAGGGCAATCTCAACCTCGGCCTGCGTCTCGGCGTCACGAGCAACGACGATATCTTCGTCGGCTCCGAGTTCTACCAGCCATTGAATCTGATGGGTGCCGGTTCGCCGCTGCTGATGTCATGGACGCTGGGTGCGGGTGCCACGTTCGGCGACGCTACCTATCTCCGCATTCCGCTGGGTGCGAGTATTGGCGCACAGCTGGGCACCGGCATCGTGCGCGTGTTGCCGTACGTGCACCCGCGCGTCGCCCTCGACGTCCTCGCGTATGACGAGGCTCCTGCCGGCGGGTCGGATACAGAGACTGAGGTGAACTTTGTCCTCGACGTTGGCGCCGACGTAGCGCTCGGCTCGCAATGGACCGGCCGTGTCGGGTACACGGTTACAGAGGGGAAATCATTCGGTCTCGGAATCGCCTATCGCTTTAGTCGACGGCTTGTCGTACGCTAACGCGTGAAACTCGATCTACATCTCCACACGAACGCCTCCGACGGGAGCCTGTCGCCCGCCGAGCTCGTGCAGAACGCACGAGCGGGCGGGCTCGACGTTATTGCAGTCACCGACCATGACACCGTCGCCGGCGTAAACGCTGCGGTCGCCGCGGCAGGTGCAGACCTGCGTGTGGTGACAGGGATCGAGATCTCGAGCCAGCTCGACGGTGAGCTCCACATGCTCGGGTACATGATCGACATGAACAACGAAGCGCTGCTTTCCTATACGCGCGCGGCATCCGTGCGTCGACAGGAACGCATGCGCGGAATTCTCGAGCGCCTCGCCCGTCGCAACATTCACATCACATACGACGAAGTCATTGCGGGTGCCAGTACGCGACCCGATGCAGTGGGTCGCCCGCATCTCGCGCGTGCCCTCGTCGACCGCGGTCACGCCCGCAACATCAATGACGCATTCGATCGGCTGATCGGCGATGACAGCGATGCCTACGTCGCTGTGCAGATGCTTTCACCCGTGCAGGCGATCGAGCTGATCCACGCAGCGGGCGGCGTCGCAGTGTGGGCACATCCGCGCATCGACGTATTCGACCGCGAAGTCAGAAATCTGCGCAAGCTGGGTCTCGACGGCGTGGAATGCTTTCGTCCCCGCCATACGTCCGCCGATGTGCAGTACTTCGAGGCAGCCGCATCCGAGCTGGGTCTCATCCGCACGGGCGGCTCCGACTGGCATGGTGCATGGCACGGCAGGCTCGGGGACTATTCTGTCGATGGTACGCAGATCCCCGAGTTCAGGGATCTCCTCGGCTAGCGCGTCCGCCGTCGCCTGCTACAGCGCCTGCAGAATCGCACCCTTGAGGTATGCGGACTCGGGGACCTGAAGCAGTTCCGGATGGTCGAGTGCCTGGCCTCGCACCTCGATGAGCCGGATTGGACGACCGGCGTCCGCGGCCGCACTCTCCAGCATATCCCGGAACAACTCCCGACTCACGTGATAGCTGCACGTGAACGTGCACAGGTGGCCGCCCGGTGCGAGCAGCTTGAGTGCGCGCAGGTTGATCTCCTTGTACCCGCGCAGTGCGCGCTCCATTGCGTCCCGACGCTTCGCGAACGCCGGCGGGTCCAGCACGATCGTATCGTACTGCGCGCCTGCAGCCTCCTCGCTGCGCAGGAAGTCGAATGCATTCGCTTCGACGAAGTCCACACGGTCTGCAGCGATATCGACGTTGCGCGCGACATTCTCCGCCGCGCGTGCCAGTGCATCCGCCGAGGAATCGATCGCCGTCACATGCGATGCATTGCGTGCCAGGTGCAGCGCGAACGAGCCGTGGTACGAGAACACGTCAAGCGCGCGACCGTGCGCGATCTCGCCCGCGCGCAGCCGATTCTCACGCTGATCCAGAAATGCGCCGGTCTTCTGCCCCGTCCACGGCGCCGCGATGTACCGCACGTGATTCTCGATCACCTCGATCGCCTCCGGCACCACGCCGTAGAGCAACTCGACGTTGCGCGGAAGTTGTTCGTGATCGCGCACTGTGACGTCGTTCCTCGCCAGGATGCCGACTGGCTGCACCACGTCCCGCAGCGCCTGCACAATGTCTGCGCGATAGCGCTCGAGGCCGGCCGACAGCAGCTGGATCACCAGGTGGCCGTCATACCAGTCCGCCACCAGCGACGGGATGCCGTCCGACTCGCCGTGCACCACCCGCCAGGCATTGCCCGCAGGCTGCAGGACCTGGCGGTACCGCCACGCACGCTCGATCCGCTCATGCCAGAACGCACCGTCGATCTCCTGGTGCCGCACAGAGATCATGCGCAACGCGATCTGGGACGACGGACTCCACAGCGCCATCCCGATCTCTTCACCGCGGGGTCCCGTTACCCGGACTGCGCCCGCCTCAACGGTCGGCAGGTCCAGCATATCGCTACGGTAGATCCACGGGTGCTGTTGCCGACGCCAGCGGTCCGCGCCCCGCCCGGCCACCCTCGCCACATCCGGCGCCGTCGGACTGCCACCCGCTGCGGGACCGTCATGTGCGGCCGAACGGTGGCCCCCGCGGCCCCGGTTCGAACCCCCTGAACCGCGCTGCCCGCCGGGACGACCGCTATGGCCCCGGCCCGATCCTTCATGACCCGTTTTCGACACAGTTTGCAGCTCTCTTTCGGGGCCCGTCGCCAGGCCGACATTCGGTCATCCCACGGGGTTGACTTGCCCGTGTGCTGCCGTGATCTTCCGGCCCGTTTTCGAGCCGTCATCCGTGACGGCTTCGGGACACGATCGATGACGGACTGCGGGTCAAAAGGTAACACGATCCAGACCTTGACCCACAGCGCAAATCTGTTAGGTTATTCTGCTCGGCGCTAAATGAATCGCGACCGCACTTACGAAAGTGCAACAGCGGCCAGGCGCCAACGGTTTTTTGACAATTTAGGTATTGGGGAGCGTCGAGAAAGAAGGACGCGAGCACCAAGGCAAGTACGTAGTAGTAGAGTAGGTGGGTCAGGATTCTGTAGTTGAATGGAATCTGATCAAGCGCAGTAAGGGCGCACGGGG
>JBBSJG010000083.1:0-14052 GCA_038257485.1 Longimicrobiales bacterium
CATCATCACCAGCAAGAGCCCCGAAGCCCTCGACATGGTGCGCCATTCCGCTGCACATGTCCTGGCGACGGCAGTTCGGCAGGTCAGGCCCGACGCGAAGATCGGATTCGGTCCCTCCATCGAGAACGGGTTTTACTACGATTTCGAGGTTGCAACGCCATTCTCGCACGACGAGCTCGAGCGCATCGAAGCCGCCATGCAGGAGGTGTCCGCCGCCGATTACCCGTTCGAGCGGCAGGTGGTGAACAAGGAAGAAGCCCGGCAGATCTTCGCCGACGACCCCCTCAAGCTGGAGCGTCTCGAGGAACTCGGCGACAACGAGACCATCAGCGTCTATCGCGACGGTCCGTTCACCGATCTGTGTCGCGGACCCCATGTGCCGTCGACATCCTTCGTCAAGCACTTCAAGCTCCTCTCGACTGCGGGTGCGTACTGGCGTGGCGACGAGAAGCGCCAGATGCTGCAGCGCATCTATGGCACTGCGTTCTTCAGCGACAAGGACCTCGCCGCCCACCTGCACAACCTGGAAGAGGCAAAGAAGCGCGATCACCGCAGGCTGGGCCGCGAGCTCGACCTCTTCATGATGCATCCGTTCGCACCCGGCGCCGTGTTCTGGACCGACAAAGGCAGCAGCATCTACAAGAAGCTCGGCGACTGGATGCACGACGTGCTCGAGCAGAACGACTACCAGCACGTGAAGACACCGCTGATCTTCAACAAGGGCTTGTGGGAGATCTCCGGCCACTGGGGCAAGTATCGCGAGAACATGTTCCTCGTCCTGGATAGCGAGAGCGGCGAACACGACTTCTCCATGAAGCCGATGAACTGCCCGTCGCATCACCTGATGTTCGCCGCGAAGAAGCATTCGTATCGCGAACTGCCCATTCGCTACGCCACACAGGACGTGCTGCACCGTAACGAAGTGTCCGGCGCATTGAGCGGACTCACCCGTGTGCGCCAGTTCCAGCAGGACGACGCACACATCTACATCACCGAGGCGCAGATCACGGATGAAGTGAAACGCCTCGTCGAGATGATCGACTATTTCTATGGCGCGCTCGGTCTGACCTACACCGCGAAATTCGCGACACGTCCGGAAATGCGGATCGGTGATGACGACCTGTGGGATCGCGCCGAAAGCGGTCTGCGTACCGCGCTCGAGTCCGTCGGGTTGCCTTATGAACTGAAGGAAGGCGACGGCGCCTTTTACGGTCCCAAGATCGACTTCGATGTCGCCGACTCGATCGGCCGGACCTGGCAGCTCGGCACGATTCAGCTGGATTACAATGCAGCCGAGCGCTTCGACCTGCGCTACACAGGCGAGGACAATACGGAGCACCGTCCCGTTGTCATCCATCGCGCGATCTTCGGATCATTCGAGCGGTTCATTGCAATCCTGATCGAGCACTTCGCGGGCGTGTTCCCGCTCTGGCTCGCGCCCGAGCAGGTTCGCGTGCTGCCCATCAATGACGACCTGATCGGCAAAGCCCGCGAAGTTGCGGCATCCCTGAAGGCCGCCGGCATCCGCGTGACCGTCGATGACCGCGCGGAAACCCTGAACTACAAGATCCGTGATGCGGAGACCCACAAAGTCGCGTATATGGCGGTGATCGGGGTTCGCGAGGCAGAGGCAGGAACTGTCGCAGTGCGGATGAGGGGGGAAGGGAAGAAGCAGGAAGTGATGCCGATCTCGGAGTTCCGCGCACGGTTGGTGGAGCAGATCTCTTCGCGGGCCCTGTAACGGCGGGGACGGCCGGGCCCGGGCAGGTTGGACGTGCAGGGGCGCCGGAACGCTGACCTGCGCTCAGCGGTTCCGGGGCTGGTTTGCGCGCACGGGCCGGGGAGCGGGCACGGGATCGCGAGCTGTGACATCCATGCTCAAGGCGAGCTTGACCAGTGTGGCGGCGACACGCGAATACAGTGCGCGGGCATTTATGACGTCTTTCTCCGTCAGGACCTCGCTATCGACAAGGTTGTCCAGAACCGCGGCACATTCTGTCGCAGATGCCCGTGCAATTCTGTAGAATCGAGCCTTCTCCTTCGGTAGCCAAGTTCCCGCTCCCTCGGCCGTATTCAGGCAGACTGAGAGGCTCGCCCGCTTGAGCTGATCGACCGCCTCCGCGTTCCCCCTTGGAACGATGAGGAGGATCCTCCGGACCTCCCGCGCCCCTTCCCGCGCCAGCCGATACGCATCAAGCTTATCATGATCGAACGCTGAAATAGTCATGCCCCCACCATACCTCCCCGAACCGCGCGTTCCCATAGCCATCAGGCCCATTTTAACGCTGCCCCCTCCCCACACCCGTGCACGCAAACCAGCCCAGGAAGCGCGGGCAGAGCCCGCTCGCTTCCTGCTCCCCCGCACGTCAACCCGCCCGGGCCCGGTTCCTCGTTTCCCGTCATCCCACCCCCGCACCCCGCGTTGACACAACCCTCACCCCCCGCTACCTTCCCCCTCAGAAACACCAGAAAGCGGGACCCTTTATCCGGTCCCCACCCGTTCCGTCCGCTCTCGCGGCACAGCCGGGTCCCCAGCAAGACCACAGTCCCATACCCTATGTCTCAGGGCTCGGCTGTCAGGTATCTTTCAGGGACTCGCGAAAACCGCGGGTCCTTTTTTGTTTTCAGGGAGGCTACGCCATATCGACTGACAAGCGCACTCGTATCAATCGCCAGATCCGAATCAGTCCGGTTCGGGTGATCTCTGCCGATGGTGAGCAGATGGGGATCATGGCGATCGAGGATGCACTGGCGGCAGCAGAGGGAGACGGCCTGGACCTGGTCGAAGTCGCACCGACCGCGCGCCCGCCTGTAGTTCGAATCATGGACTACGGGAAGTACAAGTACGAAGAGGCCCGGAAGGCCCGCGTCGCCAAGAAGAAGCAGCACCATATCCAGATCAAGGAAGTAAAATTCCGTCCGGGTATCGAGCCGCATGACTTCGACTTCAAGGTGCGGCATGCTCGCCGGTTCCTGGAAGAGGGCGACAAGGTCAAGGTCACAATGATGTTCCGCGGTCGCCAGATGGCGCATCCGGAGCATGGCAGGGAAGTACTGGGCAGGGTTGCGGCAGAGCTCGAAGATGTGGGCAAGGTCGAGTCGCAGCCGTCGCTCGAAGGTCGTCAGATGGTCATGGTCGTAGCACCAAAGAAAGTGGCGGGCTGAGCCCGTACCCGATAGGAGATAGCAAGATGCCGAAAATGAAGTCGAACCGAAGCGCCATGAAGCGCTTCAAGGTTACTGGCAAGGGCAAGGTCAAGCACCGCCATGCGTTCAAGAGCCACATCCTGACCAAGAAGACACCAAAGCGGAAGCGCCACCTGCGTCACGCGGACATCCTTCAGAAGGGTGACCGTCAGCGCGTGCTGCGCATGCTCGGCATGGGAGGCTGATTAAATGGCACGCGCAACAAATGCCGTAGCCCGGCACCGCAAGCACAAGCGCTATTTCCGCGCGGCACGCGGCTACTTCGGTGGTCGCTCCAAACTCTGGCGCATTGCCAAGAACGCCGTCGAGCGCGGTTGGGCCTATTCGTACCGCGACCGTAAGCAGAAGAAGCGCGAGTTCCGCCGCCTCTGGATCACGCGTATCAACGCAGCGGTCCGCCAGGAGGACAGCGGTCTCAACTACTCACGCTTCATGTTCGGTCTCAAGGAGGCCGGCATCGAGGTCAACCGCAAGGTTCTCGCGGACATCGCAGTGCGCGATTCCGCAGCGTTCGGTGAGCTGGTTCGCCAGGCGAAGGCCAGCCTCAGCTGAGCCCGACGGCCGCGCAATCGGCCGCATTCACTACGCACGACGACCAGAGGCCGCCATCTCACGATGGCGGCCTCTCGCGTTTCAGCGCTTGCCTTCGAGCTCGTCCGCCAGTCGCCCGGCCTCGAACACCTTCCGGATCGATTCTGGAATTGCTCGCGAGTGCACACTCACAGACCGCGCAACTTCATCCGTGAAGATGAAGCGGTTGGGCAGTGACTCGATATTGCTGTCGAAGATCAATCCCACAACCTCGCCGCGACGATTGATCACCGGACTGCCCGAGTTGCCACCAATGATGTCATTCGTCGACGAGAAATTGAGCGGTGTGCTCAGGTCGAGCGCGTCCCTGTGGTCCTGCCACCGTTTCGGCAGGTGAAACGGCACCTTGTCGTCGAAGTCCGCATTGCGCGCGTACAAACCGTAGAAGCTGGTCTTGAACGGTGCGATCGTGCCATTGGACGGGAACCCCGCTACAACGCCGTCACTGATGCGCAGCGTGAACGTCGCATCGGGCGGCAGTGCCTGGCCGTACGCGGCATAGATCGCCTGGCCGACCTTTTCCACGTTCGCGGAAATCACGCTGCTCATGCGCTGCGCCTTGTAGGCCAGCGGTTGCGAGAACGTATCGAGCCTGCGTGCGAGCACGATGAGCGGATCAGTGGAAGCCGCCACCGCCGATGCACCAGCCGCTACGAACGACTTGCGGAATTCAGCGTTGCCGAGTTGCGTGCCGTGGACGAACGCGGTCGCCGTCGCCTCGGGCGTGCGACCCGCGAGGATGGCCACGAGCACAGCGTCGTTCGCTCCGAGTTCTGCCCTGGCCGCGTGCAGCCAGGCCGCGATGCTCGCCCGCTCGAACGCTGTGTCGATCACCGTCGGCGACTGCAACTGGTTCTTGAGGTTGGTGAGGGCCGCCCCGCGATACGCCGTCAGACGTAGTGAATCCGCCATCGCCTCCTGCTTCGACATACGCACGATCACGGCTGCGTAATTGGTCAACGGGGACGCATTGAAGCCGTAGTAGCGCTGCTTGATCGCGATGCGCGTCAGTGAATCCTGTGCCCGCTCGATCGCCGGGAACGCACTTCCATACTGCGCGGAGAGCCGGGGGTTGCCCGCGAGCCGCGAACGGAAATCTTTTTCGAACGCACGCTTGCGCGCCATGATCGTGTCGCTCGTGAGACCGGTGTTGTAGCCGGTGATCGCTTTGAGCGAGTTCTCCGCGCCGAACAGTGTGTTCTCATACTGGCGACGGATTGCTTCGCTGCGCTTCGACAAGTCGTGATAGATCGCGATCTGCCGCTTCAATGTTGCGATCTGGCCGGGATACTGGACATCGCGCAGGTACTGCATCTGGGCAATCGTGTTCAGACGACCCGTCGACCCGGGGTTGCCAACGGTGAATACCAACTCGCCATCGGTCGCTCCGTTTGCACTCCACCGCAGGAAGTGATCGGGCCGATACGGCGAGTCGCCTTCATAGACACGCAACAGGGTGACGTCGAGCGCGTACCGCGGATAGGTGAAGTTGTCAGGGTCACCGCCGTAGAAACTGATCTCTTCTTCGGGTGCGAAAACGAGCCGCACATCGCTGTACCTGCGGTACTTGTAGAGCGAGTACATGCCGCCCTGGTAGAACGGCACGACCTGGCATGTGATGTTGCCGGACGAGCACTCCTGCTGGATCGCGGCGATCTCCGCGTCCCGCTGCTCCACCCGCCGCGCGGAATTCGTCGCAGTCACTTTCGCCTGGACCCGTGATGTCACATCGGTCGTACTCGTAAGCTGGTCGACGTACAGGCCCGGACACTTCTTCTCCTCAGTCACGGTCGGCGCGACGAACCCAGTCCGCTGGTAGTTCGTATCCGCGGGCGAAACGGCGGAAATGCACGCGCGCGCGCAGTGATGATTCGTCATGACGAGGCCGGCGGCGGATACGAACGACGCCGAACAGCCCGGCAGGCGGATCGCCGCGAGCCGGACATTGTCCAGCCAGCCTGCGCCCGGCGTAAAATCGTACCGCGTCTTCCAGTACTCGAGCGGTGGTGCGTCGAACGTCCACATCGTGCCGAACTCGGGGCGGTACGACGCGGGCATGCGGGCCTGGCTCGTCAGCTGGGCTGCGGCGGGCGTGGTGATCGCTGAGGCGATCAACGCCGCGCCGATGATCAAAGTTCTGAGCTTGCTCATGGCACTCCTCTGGGTTGCTGCCGAGGCCCGTTCGCCGCCCCGGGGGACGGAGAATTCGTCCCGATCCGGTACCAGCGAAGGCCGTGCCATACTCGCCCCGACCCCGTCGCGCCGTTAAAATACACGGTTCGATACAACGGTCCCGACACACTGACGAATGGCGCATGACCGACACCCTCTCAGAACAGCTCGCTGCACTTCAGGCTGAGGCCGCCGCAGGCGTGGCCACCATCGAGAATGCCGACCAGCTGGAGGCCCTGCGCATCCGCATGCTCGGCCGCAAGGAGGGCCGCCTCACCGACATCATGCGCGCGGTCGGGAAGTTGAACCCGGAAGAACGCCCCACGGCCGGCGCAGCAGCGAACAAGGTCAAGGAAGCCATCTCGGCGCTCCTCGACGAGAAGCAGGCGATTTTCGCCGGTGCTGTTGCGGCCGCAAATCGCGCGGACCTCACGCTGCCGGGCCGCACTCCCTGGCAGGGAGCGAGGCATCCCGTCACCATCGTCGTGGACCAGATCTACGACGTGTTGAAAGGGCTCGGCTTCACGCGCGCGAGGGGCCCGGAAGTCGAAACGGACTGGTACAACTTCACCTCGCTGAATACACCGCTCGACCATCCTGCGGCCGACATGCACGACACGTTCTACCTGGCGCCTGGACTGCTGCTCCGGAGTCATACGTCGCCCGTCCAGATCCGCACCATGCAGAACCATCAGCCGCCGATCCGAATCGTCGCGCCCGGCACGGTGTTCCGGCGTGACCCGTTCGACGCATCGCATGCGCCCGGATTCGAACAGCTCGAGGGGCTCGCTGTCGACGAGGACATCTCGTTTGTCGACCTCAAGGCGACCCTCGCAGAATTCGCGCGCCGCATGTTCGGCAGCGATACGCGCGTCCGCTTCCGGCCGTCCTTCTTCCCGTTCACCGAGCCGAGCGCGGAGGTCGATGTGAGCTGCGGCGTGTGCGGCGGCAAGGGCTGCAGTGCGTGCAAGGGGACTGGCTGGCTGGAGATCATGGGCGCGGGCATGGTCCATCCCGCCGTGTTCGAACACGTCGGCTACGACCCCGAACGCGTCACCGGCTTCGCATTCGGGATGGGACCTGGCCGCATCGCGATGCAACTCTACGGCATCCCCGACATCCGGCTGCTGTATGAATCCGACGTCCGCTTCCTCGAACAGTTCAGTGGCGCAGTATGAACATCAGCTATGCATGGATCCGGTCACTGCTGCCGTCGCTCGAAGCAACCCCGCAGGAAATCGCGGACACACTTGCAATGCAGGGCGCGCCGGTCGACGAGATCGTCGATATCGCGGGACCCCTGCGGGACATCCGCATCGCTCGGGTTGTCGAAGCCAGCCGTCATCCGAATGCGGACCGGCTGAACCTCTGCAAAGTGGATGCGGGCGACGGCCAGATCCTCCAAGTTGTGTGCGGCGCACCGAATGTGAAGAGCGGGGGCGTCTACCCGTTCGCAGCGGTGGGCGCGCATCTGCCTGGTGACCTCGTCATCCGGAAGTCGAAGATCCGCGGCGAAGAAAGCCAGGGCATGCTGTGCAGCGCGCGCGAGCTCGGCCTCGGCAAGGAGCACGACGGTATCATGGAACTGCCTGCGGACTCGCCCATTGGCGGTTCACTGATCGACGTGTTGCACCTCGATGACGCGCGCATTGTCGTCGACGTCACACCGAACAGGCCGGACTTGCTGTCGCACATCGGGATCGCGCGCGAGCTCGGCGCGTCCTATGGCATCGAGCCGCGGCTTCCACCAATGCACGGCGAAGCCGGAGGACGCACCGGCGACACAGCGAAACTGGGGGCCCGCGCACCAACCGCGCGAGCCGGTGACATCACCGTCGACATTGTCGCAACCGACCTGTGCCCGCGCTACCTGGGGCTTATCATCCGCGGCGTGCGCGTCGCGCCGTCGCCAGCATGGCTGTCCGGTCCGCTTCGCGCGATCGGTCTGCGCCCGATCAGCAATGTGGTCGATGCCACCAACTTCGTGCTGCACGAACTCGGTCAGCCCCTGCACGCATTCGACGCGAAGAAGGCGGGCACCCGCATCGTCGTGCGGCGAGCCGCCGATGGTGAACGCATCACAACGCTCGATGGGATCGACCGCAAACTGACAGCGGACATGCTCGTGATCGCCGATGCGAATCGGCCGATCGCGATCGCCGGCGTCATGGGTGGTGCCGAAACCGAAGTCGACGATGACACGACGGACATCCTCCTCGAGTGCGCACTCTTCCAGCCCGCCTCGGTGCGCGCAACCCGTCGCGCGCTCGGCCTCTCGACCGATGCCAGCTATCGCTTCGAGCGGGGCGTCGATCCGGACATGATGGAGACCGCGCTGCGCAGGACCGCAGCACTCATCGTCGCATGCGCCGGTGGTGTCATCGATGAAGTCATCGCCAACGCAGGCGGCGACGTGCCGCCTCGCCCGCCCATCACGCTGCGACTCGACCGCGTCGAGCGCCTGCTCGGCGTCCCCTTCGATCGCGCTGCCGTGACGTCGCTCCTCTCACCACTCGGCTACGATGTCGCAGGTGATGCAGCTGACGCGGAAGTCCTCAGCGTTCGCGTGCCCGGACATCGCACGTATGACGTGACCCGCGAAGTGGATCTCATCGAAGACATCGCGCGCAGGCACGGCTATGATAATTTCCCTGACGACCTGCGCGCGTTCCGCCCAACAGCTGTGCCCGATGATGCGGGCGCGCAGCTCGAAGACCGGCTGCGCACGAAGCTCGTCGGCCTGCGTATGCTCGAGTCCCGCACCCTCGCATTTGCACCGGAGTCGCAGGGCGATGTGCCCCTCATGCTGCCGCTCTCCAGTGCAGAGGGGTTCCTGCGCAACGCCATCACGCCCAGCCTGCTCCGACGCGTCGAGTCCAACTACGCGAGGGGACAGCGCCACATTCGCATGTTCGAGATCGGTACCGCGTTCATCAGCCAGGGCGCTGGCGTGGCGCCCACCGAAGAACGGCACCTGAGCGCGCTCTTCACCGGTGGTCGCGCATCACCTCACTGGACGGGGGATCCGCCGGCATTCGACCTGTGGGATCTGCGCGGGTTCCTGGACGTCATCGCAGGCGATCTCGGTCTCCGCGTGCAACAGGCCACAACGCTACCCGCGTGGGCAGACCCGGCCGCGGCATGGTCGCTGACCCGCGAGGATGGCAGTATCGCCGGCACCGGCGCACGTGTCGCTGCCGCGGCCATCGACGCGCCCGCGTGGGCCGATACCGTGTTCGCGGTGGAAGTCGACATCACGCAGACGCCCGCTCGACCGGCCGTGCAGTTCCGTCCGCTCCCCGCATTCCCGGCGGTCGAACGCGACCTGGCGCTGCTCGTACGACATGACATGGATGCGGCGCTGGTCCTCGCCACGGTGCAGCAGTCCGCGGGGCCGCTGCTCGAGACCGTGTTTCCATTCGACGTGTATCGCGGCAAGGGCGTGGATGAGGCAATGCGCAGCCTGGCCGTCCGCCTGCGCTTCCGCGCTACTGACCGTACACTGACCGATGAGGAAGTGGATCGCGCGGTCGCGCGCGTCCTCAATCGCCTGAAGGAGGATCATGGCATCGAACGCAGGGGCTGAGGTGACTGCGGCTGGGGCTGCGGGCACTGCCGCGACGGCCGCCATCGGCATCACCGAGCTCGAGTCCGCCGTGCGCCGGTTGCTGGCCGCGCACGCCGACATGCGCTTCCGCGCGGAAGAGGCCGAAGCCCGCACACGAGCTCTGCAGGACGCGCTCAAGGCTGCCAGCGGTGAGCCGGACGCCGTCGCCATCACGGACCGGCTGGCGACACTTGAACATGAGAACACCGAACTGCGCAACCGCCTCAACGAGGCCAATGCCATTGCCCACCGGATTGCCGCACGCATTCAGTTTGCCGAGGATGAACGATGAGCCAGCAGAGTGTCGTAACGCTGCATATCGCGGGCGAGGACTACACGATCCGCGCGCATGCGACGCCGGAGCACGCGAGGGCCTGCGCGGCGCACGTCGACGCGGCGGTGCGGGAGGTCCAGCATGCACTGAGCCTCGTACCCCGCGAGAAGGCAGTCATCCTGGCCGCGCTCGCCATCGCCGATGAGCTCTTCCAGGCCCGTGCGGCCCTCGACAATGTGCAGGGCGGCGTCGGCGAGCGGATCGCCCGGCTGACCTCCGAGATCGAGGCCCGGCTGCTCCCCGAAAATCTTGCGGTGTCTCAATAGCGCGACATAGGTTTGCTGGTCGGTCACTTGCGCGTGTCTAGGACTGCCCGACCGTCCTCGCGAGTAGCCGTGCCGTACCCGTGCCGTACATGAACCGTACATGAAAATTCGCCTACCTCGGGGCGCCCTGCGCGCCCTTCCGGAGATGTAAATGATTTCAGTGCTGACGGGCGTCCAGATCGCCGTCGGCGTAGTTGGTGGGCTGCTGCTGGGCTATTTCATTAGCCTCAGAGTCGTGCAGGGCCGCCTGAAGCGCCGAAAGGCCGACGCAGAATCCGAAGCGCAGCGCATCCTGGGCAACGCGCAGTCCGAAGTCGAGCAGATCCGCCGTGGCGCGGAGCTGAGCGGCAAGGAGGAAGCATTTCGGGCCAAGGAAGAGTGGGAGCGGGAGGAGGCGAGGCGCCGGGAAGAGATGGAGCGCGCCGAAAGCCGTCTGGAGGAGCGCCGATCATCCCTCGACCGCAAGATCGACCTGCTCGTGGAGAAGGACCGCACCCAGGAAGGGCGCCAGCGTGAGCTCGACGCTGCGGAAGACCTGATCCGTCAGCGGACGGCGGCATCCGCCGAGCTCGAGGCCGGTGCGCGCCAGCGCATCGAAGCGCTCGCCGGGATGACTGCCGAGGAAGCCGCGCAGCGCCTCATCCACGAGATGGAAGGGCAGGCCCGCAGCCGCGCCGCCAACACCATCCGCGAGATCAAGGAGACCGCCCGCAAGGAAGGCGAACGCGAGGCCCGCAACATCATTTCGCTCGCCATCCAGCGCATTGCCGCGGACCACACCGCGGAAAGCACCGTCTCCGTGGTCAGTCTGCCGTCCGACGAGATGAAGGGCCGCATCATCGGCCGCGAGGGGCGCAACATCCGCGCGTTCGAACAGGCGACCGGTGTCGATGTCATCATCGACGACACGCCCGAAGCCGTCATCCTCTCCGCCTTCGATCCAGTCCGCCGCGAGACCGCGCGCCTCGCCCTGGAGAAGCTCGTCGCGGACGGCCGCATCCACCCCGGCCGCATCGATGAAGTTGTCGAGAAGAGCCGCAAGGAGGTCGACGAAGGCATGGTGCAGGCCGCCGAGGAGATCCTCTACGAGCTCGGCGTCCACGGCATCCATCCCGAAATCATCAAGGTGCTCGGACGTCTCAAGTACCGCACTTCTTACGGGCAGAATCAGCTGCTGCATTCCAAGGAAGTCGCCATTGTCGCGGGCAACATGGCCGCCGAGATGGGATTGAATGCGACGCTCACGCGGCGCATGGCCATGCTTCACGATGTCGGCAAGGGGATGACGCACGAGCACGAGGGCACGCACGTCGAGCTCGGCTGGAACCTGTGCAAGAAGTACAACGAGCCCGAGCAGGTCCTCAATGCGATACGGGCGCACCACGACGAGGAGCCCCACAACTTCACTGAGACCTTCCTCGTCACTGCAGCAGACGCTGTCAGCGCTGCGCGGCCTGGCGCGCGGCGAGAGATGTTCGAGACCTACGTTAAACGCCTCGAGAAGCTCGAAGAGATCGCGAACGGGTTCGCAGGCGTCGAACGCTCATTCGCCATCCAGGCCGGTCGCGAGATCCGGATCCTCGTCAATCCCGAGAGCGTGGACGATCAGGGAATGACCGAGCTCAGTGATCGCATCGCCCGCAAACTCGAGGAAGAACTGCAGTATCCGGGTCAGATCAAGGTCATGGTGATACGGGAGACACGCGCGATCGATTTCGCGCGCTGAGGATAGAGCAATGGCAAACATTATCAGCGGTACCGACCTCGCCGAGGAGATCCGCGCGGAGATCGCGACGGAGTCCGTGGCATTCGCGGAGGAAACCGGCGTACGGCCCGGTCTCGCAGTCGTGATCGTCGGCCAGGACCCCGCCAGCCAGGTCTACGTGAAGATGAAGGGGAAGGCCGCCGACAAGGCGAACTTCATGTCCCGCCAGATCACGCTGCCCGTCGAGACCACGGAAGCGGAACTGCTGGACGTCGTCGCGCAGTTGAATACGGATGACCATGTCCACGGCATCCTCGTACAGCTGCCGCTTCCGTCGCACATCGACTCCGGGAAGGTGCTCAACGCCATCGACCCTGCCAAGGACGTCGACTGTTTCCACCCTGTGAACGTCGGTCGCCTCGCAGTCGGTGATCCCGATGTCATGGCACCGTGCACGCCGGCCGGTGTCATCGAGATGCTGGTGCGCAGCGGGTATGAGACGAAAGGGAAGCACGCGGTCGTCGTCGGCCGGTCGAACATCGTCGGCAAACCCGCAGCACTCCTGCTCGTGCGCGATGCGCGGGGCGGCAATGCGACAGTGACCATCGCGCACAGCCGCACACCCGACATCGGCAGCATTACCCGCCAGGCGGACATTCTCGTCGTCGCAGTCGGGCGTCCGAACTTCATCAAGGCCGACATGGTGAAGCCAGGCGCCGTCGTCATCGATGTCGGTGTGAATCGCGTGGATGATCCGTCATCGCCGAAGGGATACAAGCTGGTGGGCGATGTTGCATTCGACGAGGTCGAGCCGATCGTGCAGGCGATATCGCCCGTGCCAGGCGGCGTCGGACCCATGACGATCACCATGCTGCTGCGGAATACGCTCGACGCCGCACGCGCACAGACCGGCACCACACATCCGGTGGCGGCGAACACCTAGCCGTGACGGGCGACCTGTTCGGCACGCCCCAACCGCGGCGACGATCGCCAGCCCCGCCCGCCCCTCCAGTTCCCCCAACGGACGGCGAGTGGGCGACAGCACGGCGTGACGTGCTCACCGTCGGCGCGGTCAATATGATCGCGAAGAACCTTCTCGAGTCGGCCCTTCCCGCGATGTGGATCCAGGGGGAAGTGATCGCCTGGAAGCGACATGGACCCACCGGGCACTGCTACTTCGGCATCCGCGACCAGTTCGCCCAGATCAAATGCGTCATGTTCCGCGCGGACGCGCAGCAGCTGCCCACCGACCCGGCCGACGGCATGGAGGTGCGCATCCTCGGATCACTCACGCTCTTCGAGAAACGCGGCGAATACCAGTGCGTGGTGCGCGATCTCGAGGCAAAGGGCGCAGGCGGTCTGTGGCGCGTCGCATTCGAGAAGCTCAAGGCCAAGCTCGACGCCGAGGGACTCCTCGCACCGGAGAGAAAACGCCCGCTGCCATTGTATCCACGCGTCATCGGCGTCGTCACGTCACCCGTCGGTGCTGCACTCCACGACATCCTCCAGGTCGTCAAACGACGCGCGCCGTGGACCCGCGTCGTCTTCTCGCCCGCACGCGTCCAGGGCGAAGGCGCTGCCCAGGACATCGCACGCGCGCTCCGCCTGTTCTGCGATCAGGATGACGTCGAGCTCGTCATCGTGGGGCGAGGCGGCGGCGGTACAGACGATCTGTGGGCGTTCAACGAGGAAGCCGTCGCCCGTGCCATCGTCGGCTGTCACGTGCCTGTCATCAGCGCCGTCGGTCATGAGATCGACATCACGATCGCCGACCTGGTCGCCGACCTGCGTGCCCCAACTCCCTCGGCCGCGGCCGAGTGTGCAGTGCCGGACGGCGCCGTGATCCGCCGCGATCTGGCCACCGCACAGACCCGCCTTCGTCAGGCACTCCGCCGCGGCGTATCGGTCAGGCGCGACCGGCTGGTCCAGATCCGCAGCCGCATGGAGGCCGCCATGCGCGAAAACATCATTCACGAGCGACGGCGCCTGGGTCACATGAGTGAAAAGCTGGATGCACTCTCCCCGCTCGGTGCACTCGCGCGAGGGTTCGCCGTTCCACGAGACGCCGACAACCGCGTACTTCGCAGCGTCACCGACTTCCGCCCTGGCAGTCGGTTTTCACTGCGCGTTACCGACGGTTCCGTGGACTGCCGTGTCGACGGCGAAACGG
>JBBSJG010000084.1:0-13648 GCA_038257485.1 Longimicrobiales bacterium
GTAATCCTCAGGCTGCTTCGCTCGGTTCAGGAAAGCACGGGTTCCGCGATCCTTTTAATCACGCACGACCGCGATGTACTGACGGCAATGGCGGATCGCGTCGTTTCGATCGGCAGCGTTCCGCCGCCGGTTTCTGCTCGTTACGCGGCCGCCGCCCCAAGCGAGCAGTCAGCGAGTGAAGTGCTGCGCGTAGTTGACCTCGCGGTGCATTACAATGTGGGGGACCGCCATGTGCGTGCAGTCGACGGAGTAAGCCTGCACGTCAACGCGGGCGAGACATTTGCAATCGTGGGCGAGTCGGGGTGCGGGAAGTCCACACTGGCGCGTTCGCTCGTAGCGCTCGAACAGCCGCTCCGTGGTACCATTGCAATCGAGGGTCAGCATGTGGTGGGAGCAACCCGGACCGCGTTGCGGGACCGGCGCCGGCGCATTCAGATTGTATTTCAGGACTCGGCTTCCGCGCTCAACCCCCGTCGCAAGGTCGGTCCGTGCATCGCCGAACCCCTCCACATCCATGGATGCTATCGGGGCAAAGGCGGCCCTGCACAGATTGCTGCACTGCTGGAACTGGTCGGTCTTGCGCCTTTCCACGCCGAGCGCTTTCCCCATCAGCTGTCGGGTGGTGAACGCCAACGCGTAGCGATCGCCCGTGCAATCGCGCTGCAGCCTGCCATTGTGGTCCTTGACGAACCGTTCACCGCACTCGACTGGGATGCACGCGACGGTCTGCTGGCCCTTCTGCGACGGCTGCAGGCCGAATGTAACACCGCATTATTGCTGATCGCGCACGACCTGCAGCTCGTGCGTCAGATCGCTGCACGCACCGCTGTCATGCGGGACGGCACGTTCGTCGAGCAGGGAGAAACGGCTGCGCTCTTCGCGAAACCATCGCACGAGTACACACGCGCTCTAGTCGCTGGCTCCCTCGGCCACCAGACGGTCCGCCAGCCGCTGCACCTCGACCATCGCCGGTGACGCAGGATTGTAATCGAGCGGCGTGCTGCCCGCGCGCTCGGCCTCGAGCAACCCGGAATCATACGGAATCTCGGCAATCAGTTGCAGATCATGCGCCTGGCAGAATTCGCGCACGGCCTCGCGATCCCCGTCATCACGAAGTTTGTTAGCGACGGCCGACACGTTGTGAATGCCTAGCTCACGTGCCAGAACCGAAACCCGACGTGCGGTCTCCATCGAACGGTAGTACGGTTCGATGGCAGCGATCAGGCGAGTCACATCCTTGCCGGTCCCGCGCGACAGGTGCTCCAGACCCGCTTCCATATCGATGATGATGTCCCGCTCCCGCGCGGGACGTGCGACCATTTCTGACACAAAGCCACGGACCGTGGCGTGAGCGCGGCACATTCAGCCTTTGCCGCCGTGGCCCACCGCACCCATGACCATCAGCCGGACATCATCCGGACCTGTCACGCCGTACGCTTCGATCAGTGCTTCTGGATCGGCCGTGAACACGGACCGCACCGTGCCATCCGCATCCGTCTGCCGTTCCAACAGATCCAGTGGCAGATTGAGCAGCTGCTGCGCGTGCTGCGGCGCAATACCGAGTATGATGGCGAGGTTCGGGTTGGTGTCCGCATCGATCGCGAGCACGTCCCGGCCCGAACGCGCGAGCAGACGCGCCAGAGTGCCGGATATCGTCGTCTTGCCTGTTCCGCCTTTGCCAGCAATTGCCAAGCGCATCAGTGATTCCTTTCGGGGTGGTAGGCTCGGCACGCCGCCGGACCTTCAGGACTCGTTTGACAGTCGCAATTCGGATCGCTGCATTCGCCATGACCCTGCGCAAGCATGGGCGCGAATTCCTCTGCGAACCTGCGCGACGCCTCTCTTCGACCCACCTCGGTGAGCCGGTATTCGCCTCCTTCTACTTCCGTGACATCGCCACGCGACAACAGCTTTTGCAGCGCGGCATAAACTTCACCTTCCGGTTGGGCAAGGAACCGGACCATCCCCTTGAAGGTTGTACTGCCCCCCGCAAAACCTTCGCCTTCCATCCAGAACAGAAGTTCCAGTACCTCGTCCATCCGCGCGATCGACGCACCGGGCGACGGTATTGCCGCAGTATGCAACAGCTCGACAATCGCACGCACTGCCGCGGGTACCGCGCCTGCAACCACGGGAGATAACCCGGTGATGAGCTCATCAACTTCCGCCGGCTCGCACCCCACCATATAGATCTCGCCCGGCAGCGCGCCGAGCGCCCGCGCGACCATCAATGCACGGGAGGGGATCGCCAGATGCATGTCGATCTCGCGTGCGACGGCGATGTCCTCGACAAGGCGGACATACAGTGTACCCGGCACGCCCTGTTCGTTCATGGCATCGATTACGATCAGCCGATCATATCCGCCCAGCAGTTCCTGCGCGAGCCGTATTCCGCCCGTCCCCACTTCCATAAGCTCGACCGACGCCGGCAACGGTTCCGCTGCCAGCTGCCGCATTACTTCGATTCCGAAACCGTCATCCCCGCGCAGCACATTCCCGAACGCTGCGACGAGCGTTCGCGCACTCATGTCCGCTCCTCCGTGCTGCAGGCAATGTGGATACCTTCCTCATTTACCGATACGGGATAAACCGGAATGCTGTCGCCCTCCATGTCCAGGCGGCGCCCGGTCCGAATGTCGTATACGCAGCCGTGCCACGAGCACTTCAATGTCGCCCCCTCAAGCACGCTGAATTGCAGCGGCAACGGCGTGTCGCCGCAACGATTCTGCACCGCGTAGACTTCGCCGTCGAGTTGCACCAGGAGGATCGACAGGTCGTCCACCTCGACTGCATGGATCGGCTTCCCACCGAAGTCATCCGCCCCGCTTACCCGTTGATATACGGGCTTGCGCATGGGCCTCGCCCTCATGAGCTGGATGAGTTTACCGCTTTTTTGATCACGCGCCTGCAGTTCCAACTGCTGAAACCCGATCAGGCCCGCTGTCAGGGCGGACTCCACGTCCTGGCGAACTGCCGCGACTGTCACGTGCGCTGCTTCGATGCCGTGCAGTCGCACGTAAACGGCGCCGCCCACCACCTCGAGCAGTTCGACGTCGATCCCGCGCGCATGGAGATGGCCGCGCACTGCGTCCAGCGCTTCTTCTGCCTGCAGCCGCCGGTCGACCGCAATCAGATCGTACGACATCAGCAGCAGACGAATAGCCGGGTCGGCGATCAACCGATTGACGAATGCGTCCCCCGCCATGCCGCGGATCGCATCCATCAGATGAGTCAACGCCGTACGATGAACAACATCGATACTTTCAAGCAGGGCACTGACCTGCCGAACAACTTCTGCATCCGGGTGGCACTGCAACCTCTCGATGATTGCATTGGCCTCATCGATCACATCCGGGGCCGCTGCCCGACCCTCCGTCTCTTCCATGATTACGTGAACGACATGGCAGCCAGGCCGCCGAGCGGAGATAGCGGCAGGCGTGCCGCGTACGTTTCATCCTGTGCGAGTCGGGTTACACATCGGCAGGCCGGTTCGAGCGCGGCGGCCACAGCGGGGCTGAGATCGTGACCGAACTCGTGCTCGAGCGGCTCGATCTCGACTACACACACGAGGTCTGGCAGCGCCTGAAACTGTCTGGCCACGATGAGCGTGTTGTCCAAGTGGATGATGCCCGTGACCGCATCGCACACCGCACGGTGGACCTCTTCCGGATCGGGGAGTACACCATCCCATCGGTAGGCCGTGATGGAGCCGGGCGGGTTCAAACCCCGTGCAATCGCCGATACGAAAATAATCCTCGCCCAGGCCGGCTCATCCTGCAACCGCTGGGCAACCGCGACCGGGTTGAAACTGAGATCTTCCACCAGGACACGCGGACCGAGATCACGCGTCATCAGACGCTCGCAGACCAGGACGCCCGCGGAATGGTCGCACAGGTCCGGGTAATCAACACCACCGACAATCACCCGACGCTGCACTGCTGCATCCATCACGCGTCTGCGCCGCACGCGCATGTGTTCACTTCGCGGGTAATCATCTCATCGCCGCACTGGATGTGTGTTGTGCACGGCATGCACGGGTCGAAGCTGCGGATGGCGCGCAATATGTCGATGCCCTTGAATCCCTTGGGGTCGTCCGTTTCCTCCAGTAGCGGCGTGTTTAACACGGCCTCCTCATACGGCCCCGGCTGCCCCCACCGGTCGGTCGGCGAAGCATTCCACGTAGATGGTGTGATGATCTGATAGTTGGAAACGGCACCGCGATCAAGCGACAGGTGGTGCGTCAGATATCCACGGCCTGCCCCCCAGAAACCGACTCCGAGCTGCTCGCCCTTGCGTGGTATCTCGAATTTCGTACTGGTCCTGAGGTCACCGATCTTGACCCGTTCCATCGCCGCCAGCCAGTTGTTGAACGCGATCATGGCCGTTGACGCAACGCAATGCGCGCGCGCACGGTTCCGTTCGAAGGCGTTCCACACCTTCGGGATATGCCACTCCAGTTCCATCTCCGGCAGCTTGCCTGCGGGCACGCGTACCTTGAGGGAGTGTCCAGTTGATTCGATGAACGGATTGTCAGGCAGCTTTCTGGCCGCGGCAGTGTTCCAGAGTCGGGCGTAGCACCCCGCCTCCATCGCCTGACGGTCCCATCGGGGCGCCGTGTCCCAGGTGTACTTCTCTTTCCAGTTCTGCCCCTGAGGCCGGGGCTTGGTCACCTTGTTCCATGGGTGATGGGGCGACAGTGGCCGGCCCGTGGGATCGCTTTCGTAGCGCGTCTTCTGACCTTCGCCCGTCCACTCCTCGTAGTACGAGTGCTCGACAAATTCCTCGAGTCCCATGTTGATCACATGCAGGTCAGTTGTGACCAGCTCGCCATCCACAACCGCTCCCGGCGTGTACCACCTTGCGTCACCCCACGTACCGGCATTCACATACTTCGCATCGTAGACACCCGGAATATCGAATATTCCGGTGTCGATCATGTTGGCGCGACGTGCACCGACCTTCTTGTACTCGGGGTTCGCGTCATAGAAGAATTCAGTGATGTCGTCCCAGATGCAGGCGATCTTCTTGCCATAATCGAAGAACTGGTTGAGACGCAGGAGCATTTCATTCATCACAGTGAGCGTGATGGTAGAACTCATGCCGCCCGGCACCATGGTCTGTGGGTGCGGGTACTTGCCGCAGATCAGGACGTACGCCTCGCGCGCTACGCGGGTCATGTGCAGGGCTTCAAGATAGAGGCGGCCCGACAACGGATTCAGGTCCTCCATCAAATCGAACATGGTTTTGTAGCCATGCACGTCTCCGTGAGACGCGTCTGTCCGCTTGGCGAGATCGAGCAGTCCGGGATTGGTCTGTGCAACAATCATCGCCGAGTAGTCGGGTCCCGCCAGCAGGTGAAGGTGCAGCGGGTGGTCATACAGAAATTCGAGTGCGAGTGCAATATTGCGAATCAGTACGCCGAGCGGCGGGGGCTCCGCGCCG
The DNA here is from genome assembly GCA_038257485.1 of Longimicrobiales bacterium. GTDB lineage: Bacteria > Gemmatimonadota > Gemmatimonadetes > Longimicrobiales > RSA9 > DASUXU01. The sequence goes on from JBBSJG010000084.1 coordinate 5,443, forward strand.
ATCGCCATTTCCGTCGCCATGGCAGAGCATGCTGAATGCACGCCACCGCAGACACCACAGGCGCGGCTCGTGATGAAGATGGCATCACGTGGATCGCGCCCCACCATGATTACTTCGTAACCACGGAACAGGGTCGCGACCGACCTTGCTTCCACGACTTTGCGCGCCTTCAAATCCGTGACCGTATGGAACGCGAGCGCGCCGGCGACGCGGGTCACGGGATCGAAGTCCACCGATTTGATATGGCCGTTGCGCCGTAGCAGATCTGTGATCTGCTCATGGGACAGCTGCTTCGGTACGTTTGCGGGTCCTGTCGTGGTGGCATATGGATCTGCAATGCCTTCACGCAGGAACGCACGGCCGGACGCATCGAACTCGACGGGTAGATTCTTGAAGCACATGGAGCGAGTCCTTAACCGAGACGGAACACGCCGGCAGCGCGCCCCAGGTGATTGTCGGCAACGCGCAATCCGTCCAGCAGCTGGACCAGCGCACCATTGATTGTTGTGAGTTTTTCAGGCAACGGCTGGGTGTGGCCGGCCACCGCTTCGAGGCCATCTGCAATGGCAATGACACTCCTGCGCGCTGCCACGAGCGTCATGGCAATGGCAATGAGATAGCCCGCCAGCGCCAAGACGACCAGCGCGACTGCCAGTAGAGTCAGGTTCAGTAACATGGTCTATTCCCCCGCCCGGTCGGCCATCACATCGGCAATTGTACCCAACTTGCCTGCAACGCCGGCCGCTGTTGTGAGAACGTCGCTTGCCACGGTAATTGTTGTGTCGAGCGCCGCGATATGCACGGTGTTGCCGGCAATCCCTGCCGCTGCCGCCAGCGCTTCAGCGGCGTAGTGCTGGATGGACCGCGCTGCGCGCCAGGTCCGGTGCAACAGTGCGACCGAAAGGGGAACGAAAATCAGCAGGGTAAGCAGCAACCCGACCCACCAGATGGTATAGACCGCCTGCGGCATCATCGAGTCGCTCATTTTCCACCTTGCCTGACGACGGCCGCGATGACCCCCTCGAGATTGGTATCGATCGCACGCATTCCGTCGCGCACGCCCGACAGACCGGCGTTCAGTGTCGTCACCTGCGGCGCCAGCGCGCCTGTTTGCACTTCGATCGCACGCACGCCCAGCCGTATCTTCGAGAGAAAGCTTGCCTGCTCCCCGTAGACTCGGGTTTTCCCACCCACCCATTCGAGAACGTTGGAGATCTTTACCAGAAACACGCCAAGCGCGATGAAGAGTGCGGACGCGGCGATCACCGAGAGCAACATGAGCAAGGTAAATGTGTTCATTTTGACCACTCCTGGCCGATGACGCAGGACGGACAACCGCTGCATTGCTCGGCGTGCACCTGCACAGCTGCAGTGGCTGCAGCAATGCCGCCGGCAGACGCCAGGATGCGCCCTGCGACATGATTCGTTTGGATGAGCAACGGAATGTGGATGGTATTGTTCGCGATCTTCTGACCAGTTACCCAGATAGCCTTTACGCCGCCCAGGACCCGGCGCGCTTCATACAGGATCAGCGTGAGCAACAGTGCAACGACGACCAGGACGACCGCGAACAGGACCAGCGAGACCGTCCAGACCCGGGCAATGGTTTCCGCATCCATCGTCTCTTCCTACCTCCCCGTTGCGCTTGCGTGATCATTGAGTGCTGCTGCGAGCAGCCCGCCCTTCGCTTCAATGGCGCGAACCGTCTCCAGCATCTCGCTAGCGACCTCGTTGGTGGTTTGCAGTTCCCATATCGACAACGTGTTCTCTCGAATGGACTCGGCTGCCGCCAGTGCGCGTATTGCGTGGGTTACGATGCTGCGCGCAGTCAACCAGATCGTGATCAGCAGCGATGCAGCAATCAGGATGACGATGACGGCGACGACGAGCCACAGCCGCCATGCGGCCCAGAGATCCGCGTCAGTCATGGCGGTCTCCCCCTGCGATGCTACCGTCGTTGTAATCGTCCCGCGTGCCCGGGCGGTCCGCACCCCAGAGCCACGCCTCGCTGCCTCGCGGCCTTCCGGGCGCTTTCACGCCCCAGTGCTGCCATTTTACATAGAAGAACTTCATGGCGCGCAACAGTGGCGTCTGGGCGTCCAAGTGGCCCCAGCCGGACGGCACCTCTCCGTTCCTGATCCAGCGGGCTTCCCGATTCGCGTGCGCGTTCGACAACCGCCTCAGCCGGCGCATCACGGTCCCCACGCCGCGGGAGGCAGTCGTCGACATGATGGAGCCCGGCGGTGTCTTGTAGAACGGGGAGAACGTGTCCGGGAATCCCGGCATCGTGCACGCGATGCAGATACCGCCCGCTTCCATGCAACCGCCCATGTGATTGATCGCGCCGCGCTTGACGATGTTACAGTTCACGACGGGACCCCAGCAGCCGATTTCGACAAGACACTCGTGACCGCCGTATTCTTCCGCGAAACGACCTTCCTCGTAGTAGCCGGCGCGGGAACAGCCGCGGTGAACGGTTTCGCCGAACAACCATGCGGGACGACCCAATTCGTCAAACGCCGGCAGCGGGCCGAGACCCTGAAGGTACAGGAGCACGGCAAAGACGGTTTCCGTAAAGTTGTCGCCCTGCGGCGCACACCCCGGGATGTTGATGACGGGAAGACCCAGCGCGCTGCGGTAATCCTTCCCGAGGAAATCCATGACACTCATTGATCCCGTCGGATTTCCCTCGGCGGCGGGAATTCCTCCCCACGTGGCGCACGTCCCGATCGCGATCATGGCGGCCGCGCCTTGAGCCATGCGTTCGCACCATTCCGCAGTCGAGGATGGCTGCGCGCACTCCTGTCCTTCCTCGAGTGCCCGCACACCCATGGCCGACCAATATCCGCCGGTGCGGGCAGCAATGCGTTCGTCCGCGATCGAACCTTCGAACACCACGACGTATGGGACATCCAGTTCGCCGTTGGCGGCCTGCTCGAACTGGCGGACGAATTCCTCGCCCGATTCCACCGCCAGCACCGGATGGTGCAGAATCACTTGCGGCATCGCCGGCACCGTTCCAGCCAGCAGACCCTCGATGCCGGGGTTCGTGGCACCCGTGACTGAAATGGAGCAGCCGTCGCAGCTCATTCCCGCAAGCCAGAAGACATGCACGGTCTTGAGCGGACCGAGCGGCAGGCGTTGCGGTCGCGTCTGCGCGGCAGGGGCCGGGATTACGGCTTCGACCGATTCCGGTTTTGTACTCGTTTCGAGCGTGGCCATGTTCGCTCCTGAGATGAGTTCAGCAAATCCTCGGTAACGGATCACCAACCAGCATATCGAGCACGCGCGAACCACCGATCCCGGTGCGAGCCACGACCAGCGATTCGGGTTCGGCGCATACCTCCGCAATAATCGCAGCATCGCGGCCCAGCGGGTGCGATCGCAAGGCTGCCAGTGCGCGCTGCGCTTCGGACGCCGGTACAACCGCAAGCAGTTTCCCCTCGTTCGCGATGTGCAGCGGGTCGATCCCCAGGATCTCGCATGCCGCCCGCACCTCGGGTCGCACCGGCACGGCTTCTTCCTCAACGAAAATCGCGACCCGCGCGTGCCCGGCGATCTCATTCAGACTCGTCGCGACACCGCCCCGCGTGGGGTCTTTCAGAGTGCGCGTTCCCGGCGCCGCTGCAAGGAGCGCCTCCACGAGCTCGTGTAAGGGCGCCGAATCACTGGTGATGTCGGCATCGATTTCCAGCGCTTCGCGGGCAAGCATCACGGCCATGCCGTGATCCGCGACGAACCCGTTGATAAGGACGACGTCACCGGCGCGCACCTGGTCAGACTGCAGGCGCCGATCGGGTGGCACGATGCCGATGCCCGCGGTGTTCACAAACAGCTGGTCAGCCTTGCCACGGTTAACCACCTTGGTGTCACCCGTAACAATACGGACACCTGCTTCGCGCGCAGCCGAGCCAATGCTCTCCGCTACGCGGCGGAGCACGTCCATATCCAGCCCTTCTTCGATGATCAAGCTGAGCGACAGGCACAGTGGGCGCGCGCCCGACATGGCGAGATCGTTGATCGTGCCATGCACTGCCAGCCTGCCGATATCACCACCGGGAAAAAACAGCGGACTCACCACGTAGGAGTCGGTTGTGAAGGCGACTCGCGAGTCCGCGCCGCCATTGATCCCGAACACCGCGGCATCCGTGCTGCCATCGTGCATGTCGTTGCCGAGCGCCGGCAGAATGAGCGCTTCCAGCAGCTTGCGACTGGCCTTGCCGCCGCTGCCGTGACTCAGCGTGATGTGCGCATCGCGGAGTGTGGGCCGCTGCAGGCGGGCGTCGCGCGCGCGCTCCATGCGCTCCACCTGCGCACTCAGCGAGGACTCGATACGGGTGCTCACGATGAAGCCGGCAGTGCAACGGGAGCCTTCGCGCCGATCTTCATCAGGGAGAACCGGCCGTAACTATAGTACGCTGCACACGCTCCCTCGGGTGATACCATGCACGACCCAATCGGCGTCTCCGGCGTGCATGCCGTACCAAACACTTTGCACTGCCATGGCTTGATGACGCCCTTCAACACTTCACCGCACTGACACGACTTCGGGTCCGTGACGCGCAGGCCCGGTACCTGGTACAGGACTTCGGCATCCATGTCGGCGAACTCAGGGCGTAGCCGCAACGCGCTGTGATTGATGAAGCCCAGACCGCGCCATTCAAAGAACGGCCGAAGTTCCATCGTCCGGAGAAGCACATCCATCGCCGCAGGATTCCCCTGCGGCCGCACCACTCTCTTGTACTGGTTCTCGATCGACGCCTCGCCACGCTCAATCTGGTGTAGCAGCATCACAACCGATTGAAGGATGTCTGTCGGCTCGAAGCCGGCCACCGCCACCGGTTTATGGTAGTCACGTGCGATGAAGGTGTACGGGTCCGTGCCGATGATCGTGCTCACATGGCCAGGCCCGATAAAACCGTCCAGCTGCATGCCAGGCGAGTCGAGAATCGCCTTGATGGCGGGGATGATGGTTACGTGATTGCAAAACACCGAAAAATTCTGCAGTCCCTCGGCACGTGCTCGCAGGAGTGTCGCGGCAGTCGACGGCGCGGTCGTTTCGAAGCCCACGGCAAAAAAGATCACTCGCTTGTCTGGTGTCGTGCGCGCGAGCTTGAGCGCGTCCAGCGGCGAGTAGACAAAACGGACGTCCGCGCCATTTGCCTTTGCATCAAGAAGGGAGCCCGTGGAGCTCGGGACGCGCATCATGTCCCCATACGTGGCAAATATGACATCCGGCGTCATCGCCATCGCAATCGCGTCATCGATGCGACCCATGGGTATAACGCAGACAGGGCAACCCGGGCCATGAACGAGCTCGATGTTCTCCGGCAGAAGCTCCTGCAGGCCGTGACGGTAGATCGCATGGGTATGACCACCGCAGACCTCCATAAACTTCAGGTTCCGCCCCTTGGCCATCCGTTCGATCTCGCCCACCAGACCGCGCACTGCGGCAGGCGCCCGATACTCATCGATGTAGCGCATCATGCCTGCACCGTGAGGTCGGCCGGCGCGGTGAGGAAATGCTGAACGAGTTCCAGCATGGCATGCCAGGTGGTGGCATGCGCCTCTTGAATCCGTGGAATGCTCTGCGACCGCGCGATCAGGACGATGTCAGCTTCGCCGTTCTCCGCAATCGCGCCACCTTCGTCGCCCAGCAGTGCGATTGAACCCATGCCCCGTCGGCGCGCCTCCTGCAGCGCCGCACGGATGTTGCGCGAGTGGCCGCTCGTACTGAACACGAGCGTGACATCGACAGCATCGCCGAATGCAATAACCTGGCGAGCGAACGCGTGCTCGAATCCTACATCATTCGCAATCGCGGTAATCACGCTATCGTCTTGAAGCGCGACCGCCGGCAGGGACCGCCATGCACGCAACGGCGGTGCGATGCAGTCAGCTACGGCATCGCGCGCGTCAGTTGCACTGCCACCATTCCCAAAGGCCAGGAGTTTGCCACCGGCCTCGAATGCTGCGGCCAGCATTCTGGCCGCAGCGATCATGCGGTCAGCCTGTTCATCGAGCACAGCTCGCCGCAGTGCAACGATATCCCGTGCCTTTTCAATCGTCGATGCCCGTACATGTTCGAGCAGAACACCGCTCGCCGTGGGCGGATGCGCCGGTCCGTAGAGGAAGGGATACAGCTGCGCCCGTTGTCCGTTTCCGCTCATGCACTCACCCGTTCGATCGCGAACCCCAGGTGAACCAGCACGGTATCACCCTGCTCGACGCCAGGCACCAGGTCAATTGCAACATCCACCGCATGTTCATTGATGAGAACCGTGGCCGTATTGGTATCCCGCTCCACCACCAGGACGCGGCCCGCGTGCGCCACATCGCCGCACAGGTGGCACGAGTGGTCGTCCGGATGACACGACATCATTCCCGCCCGTTCTCGAGGAAAACGTGGACCAGCTCCCACATGACATGATACACGGTTTCCAGCGTTTCCTGCGTAATCATCGGGTCATCACTGGGGACGGCGAAGTGATACTCTGCCATCCGTCCGGGAGGACCACCCGCTGCGCTCAGGAGCAACGTCAGCATGCCCTTCCCCGCAGCGCTCTGGAGCGTGGCGCACAGTGCCGCATCGGGTGCCCGGTCGGTGATGCAGAACACCATGTCCATCCCCTGGCCCAGCGTGCGCAATTCTGCGGCCGCAGTCACCGCACTGATCGACATGGCCGGCAGCGCCCGCTTACCGACCAGTACCGGATGCACGAACTCCACGGCCACATGCTGTGCGTCGGATACCCCGCCGCCGACGCCGAACGCAAACAGGCGGCCGCCTCGCTCGAAGCGCTCCGCGAGGTCTCTGCAGACCAACGAGATCTCACCCGCGTGGCGCGTAAAGAACCCTTCCGTCACCTCCGCGCTACGTTCGAAACGCGCCTCGAGTAGCCCAAACGCGGCTGCATCCTGCGCCGGCTGTGATATCACGTGCGCCGTTCTCATTCGACGCGGCTTTCGGCGATCTGCTGCAATTCATCCACCAGCTCGTCGCCCATGAGCTGTTCGAGGAATAGCAGCGTGCGCTGCGCCTCCTCGTCATCGATTTTGCTGAGTGCGAATCCGACGTGAATGAGGACCCAGTCCCCGATCTCCAGTCCATCGGGTAGCAGCAGGCCCACGTGAATAACCCGACGCACGCCCGCAATGTTCACGCGCGCCAACTGCATCTCAGCATCCACGAACTCAAGTACCTGGCCGGGAATCGCGAGACACATGCTCAGCACCTCTCCAGATGTGCGGCTGTCACGGCGATCTGGCCGTACGACAGTCCGCCGTCATTGCATGGCACTCGCCGGTGCAGCAGCACCGTGAAACCCTGTGAGCGTAGCGATGTGGCAGCGCGCTCAACCAGATGTGCATTCTGAAATACACCGCCCGTCAACGCCACATGGCGCACACCTGTCTGCTGACGCACGCTGACGGCGACGCTCACGATCAGGGCGCACAGTGCATTGTGAAAGCGGGCGGAGATAATGTTCGCACCAACACCGGCGGCCACATCCTGTGCTACGGCGCGAATGAGTGACGAGCAGTCAGCAACCGCGCGGCCGTTTACATGCTGCACCTCGAACGGGTATGCGCCCCGTTCGCCGGGGTCCACCATGGATTCCAGACGAGCGGCGGCCTCCCCTTCGAAACGAGATGTACGACTCGCACCCGATAACGCGGCAACCGCGTCAAAAAGCCGGCCAGCACTGGACGTTGGCGGGCTGGACACACCTCCGGCGATCATTCCTCGCAACAGGCGCCATTCGGTGTCACTGAACCAATCGGCGCATGCGACAGGCGACCCCGCCAGGTCGCTGCCATACGCCGACAGCAGGTGGGACGCAGCCATGCGCAACGGATGGCGGGCGGCTGCGTCGCCCCCTGGAAGGGGTACGTAACTCAACTGCCCGACGCGTTTGTAGCCACTGTTGTCGACCAGCATAAATTCGCCGCCCCAGATCGCCCCGTCGTCGCCCAATCCGGCGCCGTCGAATGCAACGCCCAGGACCGGCGCGGCGACGCCATGCTCAGCCACGCATCCCGCGACATGCGCGTGATGATGCTGGACGGCGATTCTCATGTCGCACTCGAGTGCAAGCGCGACGCGCGTCGACAGGTAGTCTGGATGCATATCGTGCGCGATCACCCGCGGCTCCGCACCAAAAAGGCGGACATAATGCTCGATGCCTTGCTGCAGGTTGCCGTA
>JBBSJG010000085.1:0-13572 GCA_038257485.1 Longimicrobiales bacterium
CCCAGCGTTCATACTACGAGGAACTGCTTCGCAATGGCGTGCGCCTGTACCTCCTGCCCGCGCCGGAACTGCTCCACGCGAAGCACATGAGTATCGACGACGACATCGCTGTCATCGGATCGAGCAACCTCGATATGCGCTCGTTCACGCTCAACCTGGAGATCACACTCGTCGCGTATGATGCCGGTGTGGTTCGCGATCTGCGCGTCATTGAGAAGGCATTTCTCGACCGCTCCAATGAAGTTGTCGCGGAAGAGTGGAAGAAGCAGAGAATCACTGCGAAGCTCGTCGACAACCTCGCCCGACTGACCGCGTCCCTGCAGTAGGAACCGCTGGGTATGATACGCGCGCGAACTTGCCTGCCAATGCTGCTGTCGCTCATGTGCGCTGCGGGATGCGTCACGCAGACCAACTACGAGGCGGGTGCACCGCGGTATTCCGGGGCCGTTCCAGCACCGCCGCGTATGCATGCCGACACGATACGCATCGCTTCATTCAACATCGAGTTCGCATTCCGCGTCGATAATGCCATCAGGGTGCTGGCATCGCCCGAGCTGCGCGATGCGGACGTGCTACTGCTGCAGGAGATGGACGCAGCAGGTGTGGAGCGAATCGCGGCGGCGATGGGGATGGGGTACGTGTACTATCCAGCGACGAAACATTTCCGGACCGGCCGTGATTTCGGCAATGCCGTGCTGTCCCGCTGGCCGATCATCGAAGACGCGAGGATCGTACTGCCGCATGTGGCGGCGATCGGTGCATCGGTGCGGACGGCGACGGCCGCAACCGTCCGCGTGGGTGATATCGAGATGCGCGTATACTCCGCACACCTCGGTACTGTCGCGAATGTGACGTCAGCCGAGCGCGCCGATCAGCTGCGCATCATCCTCGAGGACGCGAAGCCCTACGAGCGCGTAATTATCGGTGGGGACATGAACCACCCTGATGTCGGACGTCAGGCGATGGATGCCGGCTACCTGTGGCCGACCCGGCGTGGACCTCGTACGGCCGCAGCAGGCCGGCTCGACCACATGTACTTCAAGGGAATCGGCGTCGCTCACATCGATGGCAGCGGTACTGTAACTGCCGACTACGACGCGAGCGATCATCGACCCATCTGGGCGCTTGCGATCCTCCGCTGAACGCCGCTACTTGCCGGCGTCCAGATCGTTCCAGTTCAAGATTGCATTGAAGCCCATGGCGTAGGTCCCCTGTGTCTGCCAGCGCCAGTACGGACGGAAGGCGAACATCACGACATGTCCGGAGCCGATCTTCTGATCGACAAGCTGTGCACGCTTCGCGAGCAGCTCACCATTGTCGAGTGTACCGGACAGCAGCATGTCCTCGGCATTCGCCGGGAACTGCATGATCACACGCGTGGACGACGCGGGATCCACAGTGATGCCTGGAACTGTCTGTGTTCCCGCTGCGCCACCGGGCGCACCACCGCGACCGCCGCCGCCGGCAGCACCGCCACCTGCACCCTGACCACGACCAGTCGCGGTCTGCGTCGGTGCAGCGGCCGGAGTCATGCCATATCCCTGGCCCGTCGCCGCCGGATCCCAGGGTGAAAGCTTGAGCCGCGTCGCCATCGGCGTCGTGATCTGGGCACGACGCGCGGGGTTCACGTTCGCCGTAACCGCCACGGCGCCGGCACCAGCATTGAGAACCGGTGCGGAGTTGAAGTAAACGGGGACCTCACCATACTGATAGCCGTAGACGAGTGGGCTCGTGCGATCCGTGATGACGCCGCGCATGATGCTGCCTCGCGCGAACAGGCCGGTCGGCGTCTCGACCTTGACGCCTGGCGCGAGTCCGAGTGTCGGGAAGATCGCGGCGGTATTGCCCTCGGTGATCAGTGTGCCGCCCTGCTGTACGAATTCGTACAGTGCCTTCATGCCGTCGGCACCGACGCCGCCGCGGATATCCGGCGTCGAGTCGGGATACCCGAGCGACGGGAACTCGGCAGTCCTCATGTACGGAATCGGCTTGCCTGTGTCCGCGGGCGGTGCCCCAGCGGCCCCAGTCGCACCGGACGTTGCCGGCGAGAAGCCGGAGCCGCCGTGCGGATACACGATGACATCGTACTTCGCGCGCAGGTTGCCCGCCTTGAGGAGCGGCTCGCCGAAGTAGTGGTACGGCACGCCGTAGTGATCGAATGCCGCGCGCACCCAGCCTTCGTCCTGCGTGCGTGACCAGCTGTGGACGTACCCGATGCGCGGGATGTCGACGTCGTGCGTCTTCACCGCGGGGGCACGTTCCATGGCGACGGCCGACAGCCCCAGTTCCTTCAGCACGGGCTCGAGCTGCGCGCGATTCGCGTTCGCGATGATCAACGCCCCGGCTTCCATCCGGCGTCCCGCGACGTCAAACGAGGCTTCCGCTGCCGACATCTTCACATTCGGGAAGCGGAAACGGAACGATACCAGGTTGTTGTCGGATGTATTGGCAACGATCACGGTCCTGCCGCTGCCGGTGATGCCGCCGGGCGCACGCACATCCGCGCTCACCATCGTCATCGGCTGAGTCAGCAGCGACTTCTCCCTGACTTCAGTCACGGTGATGTTGCGCATCAGCGGGAACGTCCAACCGGTGTCGTCATACGGCGACGGGTTGGTCGGCGAGAAGTTCTGCAACGGGAAGTACATGTCGGCGATGCTGCGGAACGGCTGGTCGCCGCGGACGATGTAGTCGCCCGCCTGCACTTCCGTCGTACCCACAGTGAATGCAGAACCGGCGACGTGGAACTCCAGCCCCTGCCGACGCAGGTCATTTACGGCCTCCGCTGCATTGGCCTTCGCGTGCTGCGATGCCGGGATGACCCACCCATACGTCGGCCCTGTCTTGCCGCGGTTCACTGCGCGGACCGTCTTCAGCCAGTAATTCTCCAGGTACGTGTCGCGGTTCTTCGCGACATGCTGCAGCGAGAACAGAAGGCCCGACTGCTGGATGTTGACGTTCGCGCGCGGACCCCAATTGATCGTGGGCAGCGGTGGGTTCGGTCGGAACCACTCGCGGCTCGTCGTGGTCGGACCGGCGTTCACGACGTAGTTGTCCGGGCCGTAGCTCTGCACTTCGTAGAACCGCCCGATCGCATTCTTGGTATGCGCGATGAAGAACATGTAGTTCGGTGTCCAGCCGTCGTAGAAGCCGTAGGTCCAGACGCCGGGCACGTTGCGCTTCGTCATTTCCATGACGTCGTTCTTCGCGAGCATCCACCATTCGTCGACCGTGATGGCATCCACTGCCTCGTTGTACGGTCCTGTACCGGTCGACGAGTAGAGGTAGGTCGAGGCCTCGTGCAGGTCGTGAAGTACAGTCGGTGTCCACTCGAGCCACGTGCGGTTGGTATTCTTCGTGAGCGCCAGGAACTGGCCCATGCCGTCACGGTTGTTGTCGTGCTGCACATACTTGCCCCAGTACATGAGGGGCAGGGAGGAAGCGCCCGCGCCGCGGCCGCCGCCGGCACCACCGGCCGCGGCAGGCGGTGCGTTCTTTTTGTTGAAGTAATACGTGTCCACCATCTTCTCACGGCCGTCCACTTCGATGACGGGTGTGATGAAGGTGATCACGTTCTTCCGGATGTTCTGAATGAACGGCGTCTCTTCGACGACCAGCCGGTATGCCAGTTCCATCAGCATCTCGGGCCCGCCGCGCTCCGGCGAGTGCATACCGCTCGTGACATAGTAGATCGGTTTCGCGACCTCGATGATCTGCTTCGCGCGGGCATCGGATGTCTTGCGCGGATCGGATAGGGCATTGAGGTAGCCGCGATACGTGTCGAGCTGACGGATCGACTCTTCATCGCCGATCGCGAGCACCACCATGTCGCGACCTTCCTCGGACTTACCGATCGACCAGTACTTCGCCCGGCCTGGTGCCGTTCTCGCGATCTCGGCCATGTAGCGGTGGATGTCCGCGGCGCGCGTCAGTTCGCCCGGTGTGCCGACAATGCGGCCGAAAAACTTGAGTGGAGTGGGAACCGTTGCGGACGCCGGCAGGTGGTCGACCAGTTCGGTCGAGATGCGCGCGTCCGTCAGGTACTCGCGGATCTTCGCCGTGTACTCGGCGTCCTGCGCCTGCTGCGCGTGCACTGCTGTGGATATGACCGCGGGCGCGATGAATGCGCCCGTGAGGATGCATGCAATGCCGTGGCGTCGCATGGTTGAGAGGATGCCCGATGCGAGCATGCTGCCTCCTGAGGGTCGGTTGCGGACTCGCCGGAGAAGTCCGGCGAGCGTTACTTCACGAGATAGCTGTAGTCGTCTTCCCAGCGCCACTGATCGAGAATGAGTTGAGCGCGCGGCATGACCTTCGACCGCAGGTCGGCCGGGTGCTTCACGAAAATCCAGTAGCTGTGCGAACCACGCCGACCGACGATGACCGTGCCGCTGATCTGTTTGCCGCCGGCCGTGTAACGGAATGTGCGCGCTGCCGTCGCCCACGGGTAACTGCTGTCATCACTCGTCTGCATGCCGCGCATCGTCGAGTCCGCTGTCATCACCTTGAGTGCCGCACCCGCAGGGTCCGTCGAATCGAGGGCTGTCGTGTCGAACGACACCTGGATGAATGTATTGGGGTCCGTGCCCGCGCCGAACATCGGCGTGAACGTCACCGATGCGTTCGAACCGATCCTTCCCGAGCCGACTTGCGTGTCACCGCTCTTGTAGGTTGTGAATTGCACCGGGAAATCCGCGGGCGGCGTGTACAGCTCGATGCTCACCAGTTGCGAGTCCGGATCGCCGTCCAGACGACGTATCGTGGTGAGCTCGCGTCGCACGCGGCCGGTCGGCCTGCCCATCGAATCACGCGGCGACTTCATGGTAGCCATCGGAACGGAATCGGTCGACGTCGCATCGGCCGTGTCGCCCGACTTGTCGCCTGAGCATGCCGCCGCGGAAAGCAGGACACCGAAAAACAGCAAATTCACTGAACGCATTGTCGTCTCCGAAATTTCAGATGGATCGGCTAGATGATGCCACGGTACATCGGATTCACTTCGATCGCACCGTCTTCGTCGACCACATGGCGATCCCAAGGAAAGATCACCATCGCGTCGGTTTCGAGCGAGTAGTAGTCGGGGCGGAACCCGCTCGCCTTCACGAGACTGGCTGCTGTCTTGATCTGCGCGGGCGCAACCTGCCGGAGCGCGTTGCTCGCCATACGCAGGGTCTCGCCGGACGTACTGATCTCGTCCACGATCAGCACCCGCCGGCCCCGCGCTTCCTTCGGTGCCTGCGAAAAGATCTTCGGCTGCTCGCGCACGCGCTCCATGCCGTCATCGCGACTGATCTTCATCGAGTAGAACTCGCAGCGCAAAATGGATGCGACGACGGCGCCGGGGATCACACCGGCCTTTGCGATACCGATGACGAGGTCCGGTTGGTAACCGGCGGTTGCAACCTTCACGGCAAGCACGCGACACAGTTCTCCGAAAAACTCCCACGACAGCTCCAGCACATCCGCCTGGCCGGACGAGTCACGCGGTCGGGTCGCACCAGTGGGCAGCGCCATCGAATACCATCCTGTGAAGAGAGCAGGCAACATAACGTCAGGGGCGCGGGACCGGAAAGCCGATGCGCGCTTGACGAGGTACCCGTCCTCTGGCATCCTCCGGGCCATGAGCGATGATCTCCGGACCCATGCCGACCGTAACCTCAATGCAGCCGCTGCCGCCCTCGGGCTGGCCGACCCCCGCCCCGCGTACCGGGAGCGGCTCCGCCTCCTGAAGGACGACAATCCAGGTGCATTCGCCGATGCGCTCCGGTATTACGAGCAGACCGTGTTGCCGGCACTCGCGACCGATGGGGGGGACGCAATGGCTGCCTGGGTCGAGTACGGCTCCAGGATCGCGGCACTGACTACGCCGGGCCGGATGCACGCAGTGGACGCAACAGGCGCGGCTGCGAAATATTCGCCACCCGTGCGGGAGGGCATTCTGCTACTGCACATCCCCGACGACAACACTGCCCCGATCCTGGTCGCGGCCTCGCCGTCGCTCCCGACACCCGCGCAGCAGGCCACGCTCGACCTGCTGGTCCATCGGAAGTTGGGACTTGCCTAGTGTGGTGATTCATAAATCCCGCTGCATTCGAGCCCGTCTGCATCCCGCGCTGCGTCGTTGCTCCTCGTCGCCGTAGCGCTGCTACGCCTCCTCGTCACGCCTAGCAGCACGGGCGCATCCGGCCTCTCGGTGCGACACGGGATTAATGAATCACCACACTAGGTCTCCCGCCTGGCGGCAGGTGGTGTATCGAGCAGCGCAAAAATGCCCTGCTCCTCGAGGACACGGACGCCGAGGCGCTGCATCGAGATGCCCGGCCGGATGATGTAGTCGAACTGCAGGCCGGCCGGGTCTTCGATCGCCTCGAAGTGGGCGCACTCAACGGTCCCCGTCTGCAGGAGGTCCTGACCCAGCTCGATCAGGTGGGATGACACCAGGAACACACTGCCGGTCTTCCCGGCCAATCGCGCGAGGATCCCGCGCGACGCATCCAGCGCGTCCTTGACGTTTGTACCCATGAACGGCTCATCGAGCAACGCGATCACACGGCGGCCGTCGGCAAGCGCCTGTGCGATCGACTTCAACCGCAAAGCCTCGGCCTGGAAGAAGCTGACACCCGCACGGATGTTGTCGGTGAGGCTGATCGCGCTGAACAAGCTGTCGCACGGCGAGAATGTGAACGACTTCGCGGGCACACCCATGCCGATGTGCGCGAGATAGATGGCGGCGCCGCACGCGCGCAGGTATGTCGTCTTGCCGGCCATGTTGGGCCCCGTCACGAACAGCAGGCGGTTCGCCTGCTCGATGCGCAGCGGGTTCGGCACGGGATGGGTGATGAACGGATGCCAGAGACCTTCCGCATTTATCGACGTATCCCCTTCGCGCACATTCGGAATCACGAAATGAAGGTCCCGCACCGCGGTGGCCATCGAGACGAGCGCATCGATTTCAAATACGAGGCGCAGCAGCAGCTCGATCGTGGGACGTTCCTGGTTGCGCAGTCGGTTGTCGATCGGCGCGATCTTCCAGAACGGCAATCCGCCGTCGCCTTCATCCGGCAGCCCATCGAACGCAGGGCGGTCGAGGAGCTCGCGCATTTCAGTCAGCCGTTCGCCAAGCTCACCAGGCGCACCTGCGAGTGAGGGCGACGCCACAAGCGCGCGCAGCCGACTGAGGAAATGCGACGTTCGCTGTACGCCGGTCACCATCTTCCAGTAGCCGCGGAAATTGCCGACGCGGGATTCGACCGACTGCATGAACACTTCGACGGGATGGGTCGCCGTCGAAATGGCGAGACCGGAATAGAGATAATGCTCGACGGCGAGCACAACGCTGTCGCCGGGCAGCAGGTTGAATGGCCTGTCGTCTTCGAGAATGAAGCGCAGTGACGCGTGGACAGAGCGGATGCGTTCGACGGAGGAGAACGGTCGAAGCCAGCGCGTGCGCAGCACCTTCTCACCCCCGCCGGTCCGCGTGCGGCTCAGCAATGCAAACAGGCTCGGCCCGTCATCCGTCGCATCGAACACCTCGAGATCACGAAACGTCTGCTCATCGATCAGCAGCTCATCGGACGGTTTCGTTCGTGGCCGCAGTGACGCACTGTCCTGGACGTGCGACCGCGGGATCCAGAATACATCCACACATCCTCCTGCAGGGTAAGATTCAGCGGCGTCCTGAAACCACGCCGAGGCCGAGGCCCGCGCGAGATACGACACCGATGCGGATGCCGCCGCCGCGCAGGGAGTGCACCCACATCCCGGGCATGCCCACACCGGGCACCCGCACAACGCCGGGATACACGTTGATCGAGAAGTTAGCGTCGCTCCCGTAGTCCTTCACTCCGCGACCGTACTCCTTCATCACCGAAACGAGCAACGACCCCTCTCGATCCAGAAATACACCGCCCGTCGGTCGCAACTTCACGGTTTTCGTGCCTTTCACAGAATCCAGGACAACCACATCTACGGCGTCGATCCCGGCGGCGGCGCTGATGCCATAGCCGCTTCCTGCATCGCGCGTGATGCCGAACAGCGATGTCACACCGAAGCCGTACATCCATCGCCACGACTCGAGCCCGCGAACAAAGGGGACATGGCCACGCAGGATGAACAGCTGGCCGGTGTTCTCGAGCGTACCGCCGGGCTCAACCCATGTGGGTTGACCCGGCCAGTTCGTCAGTTGCACGGTCTCACTGAAAAAACGGCGCACACCCGCGTTCCGGAACAACAGGAAACCGCCCGTATCGAACAAGTACAGATCGATGACTGCGTCACTGTCGTAGTACCGCGGCGTCATCGCGTTTTCCACGACTTCGTTCATGAAATGCGACGCTGTCATGGTGACGAAGGAAAGTGCACCGGGGTGCGGCATCCCCCGTTGCGCATACCACTCCGTCATTCTGGCTGAAACCATGCCACTGCCGAGCAAGTGGAACTCGTAGTTTGGGACCCACGCTCCGCCGCCGTCCTCCGGCGTGAATGTCAGGGGCAGAATTTCGTTTCGCAGTGTGCGCATCCAGCCGTACTGTCCGATCGCACGGTCCGGGCGGTTGAGCGAGCGCAGGACATTCTGCGCAGCCGTGCGATAACGAGGCAGCATTTCCACGACCTGCCGGTCCCATCCGTCCACGCTCAGCATGTCGAATCCCTCGTTCAGGAATTGCGACATCGGATTGAACTGTGCTTCACTGCCGTAGGTCCGTCCTGCGTAGAAACGACGCTCCGGTGATGTCGACGAATCCGGTGCCGGCGACGCATTCGATGATGTCGATGAATCCGATGCCGCATGCGGTACGGTCACGTCCTGCACATCGATCCGCGATGCACAGCCCGTGGCGGACCACAACAAAGCTGCGCACGCAGCGATGAGACCCGCTGTTCCTGGAAATGCTTTCATACGAGATTCGTGCATCGCTGCTGCCTGTTCAGAATGAGAATGCCCTCCACCGCGTTCCACACCGCCAGAGAGGCCGTGCATGCAGTGGAGGGCAACTTGTTTTGTCCCGTGTCGAGAACGGACGCCGTCTAGCCGCGTGCCATGCTGTCGAGGAACTCTTTGTTGGTCTTCGTGCGGCGCATACGGTCCAGCAGGAATTCGAGTGCTTCGGCTGGAGGCATGTCGGCGAGGAAGTTGCGGAGCAGGTATACGCGGTTGAGCTCCACTTCGTCCATGAGCAGCTCTTCCTTGCGTGTACCGCTGCGGTTGATGTCCACAGCCGGGAAGATGCGCTTGTCCGAGATGTGACGGTCGAGCACCACTTCCATGTTACCCGTGCCCTTGAACTCCTCGAAAATCACTTCGTCCATGCGTGAGCCAGTTTCGATCAGCGCAGTGGCGATGATCGTGAGCGACCCGCCGCCATCGATGTTGCGCGCCGCACCGAAGAAACGCTTCGGCTTGTGCAGTGCATGCGCATCGACACCGCCCGACAGGATCTTGCCGGAGTGCGGCACAGTGACGTTGTAGGCGCGCGCGAGACGGGTGATCGAATCGAGCAGGATCACCACGTCCCGGCCATGCTCCACAAGACGCTTCGCCTTCTCGATCACCATTTCCGCGACCTGCGTGTGACGGTCCGCGGGCTCGTCGAAAGTGGAGGAAATAACCTCCGCCTTCACGTGCTCTTCCATGTCGGTGACTTCTTCGGGGCGCTCGTCGATGAGCAGGACGATGAGGTGTACTTCGGGGTGATTCTCGACAATGGCGTTCGCCATCTTCTGCATCAGGATCGTTTTACCGGCCTTCGGCGGCGAAACGATCAGACCGCGCTGTCCCTTGCCGATCGGTACTGCCAGATCCATCAGTCGCATCGAGATGTCGCCCGCGGCGTTCTCCAGATGCAGCCGCTCTTCCGGATAGCGCGGACGAAGGTTGTCGAAGGCAATGCGATGCTTCGCCTTGTCCGGCTCGTCCATGTTGACCTGCTCCACCTTCAACAGCGCGAGATAACGCTCGCCCTCCTTCGGTGGACGCACCTGCCCCATCACCGTGTCGCCGGTACGCAGATCGAACCGCTTGATCTGGGACGGACTCACATAAATATCGTCAGGCCCGTACAGGTAGTTCCAATCCTGCGACCGCAGGAAGCCATACCCTTCAGGCAGTATCTCCAGCACACCCTCGCCGCGCAGCACAATGTCGCTGTCGAGAAGGTTTTGCTCGATTCTGAAAATCAGATCCTGTTTACGGAGACCGGAGTAATTCGTGATGTTGAGCTCTTCAGCCATCTCATGAAGCTCAGCGGCCGACTTACTCTTCAGTTCCGCGATGTCCACAGTAGTGTTCACTCCGGTTTAACCATTTTTGGGCTTGATGAACGAATTAGGCGAGCGCAATCGTTCGATGTGACCAGGGTACGACACGACATGCTCATTCGACTGAGTACAGTCGGCGCGCGGCTCGCGCCTCCTAGTGTAGCGGGAGGTCCGTTTTGTCGTGGGTGAACGTGCTCAGTGTAGCACCGCCTGTCCGCGCGGTCAAGAGTGCTTTGGCAGCCGGTCAGAGTACAAACTTCAATGGGTTCTTCTTTGCCTCCATGATGAGCGAATCCAGTTGGGCCTTCACTCCCTGAAGTGACTTCAGGAGCGCGGAATCCGCACTCATCCGGTGCAGTGTTCCGTTCTCTGTTGCCATCATCGACTGCAGGGTTCCGATCGCGGTGGAAAGCCGTTCGGCGTTGCCCTGCATGCGTTTGAGTGATGGTGCGAGGGTCTGTTGTGAACCGGTGAGGTTGGCTCGGGCGCTGGCGAAGGCTGGCCCGAGCTGGGACGCGGTCGTCCGGAGCGATCCCAGGCTGGCGTTGAACTGTCCATCCGCCATGAAGTCGGCGGCCGCACCATTCTGGACCGCGTCCATGAGCGAGGCGACCTCGGTCTGTGCCACGCGCATGCTGCGCATGACGGGAGCGAGGGATGCCATACGAGCCTTCGCGGGCCCGGAAACGGCGGCCAGTTCGGTGCGCATGGAATCAAAGGACGCAGTGATGAGGGCGATCTTCTCATTGAGCTTTGCGGGGGTGACGAGCTGGTCCATGAACAGGGTGTCGTCGTGCGAGATCGCGGGTGCGGCAGCTGTGCCGGGCGAGATGTCGATGACGGGTGCCCCGATGATGCGCGCGGATGTGATCCGGATCCGGCTGTCCTTGCGGACCTGTTCATGGAAACTGTGCGGGTATCGGAGCGTGATGCCGATACGGGACGTAGAGTCGCCGCGGTACGGGATGAACGAAACGCGCGTGACCTCGCCAACTTGCTTGCCACCGATCCAGACTTCAGCGCCGACTGCGAGCTTTGGAGCCTCCGGCAGGACTGCTACGATCTCGTCCTGCTCCTGCAATGCCGCGATCATGGCGTCCATGAAGAAGAGGCTGACCGAGAATGCGATGAGCCCGAGAATAATGATGCTGCCGAGCAGCACCTCGCGCCCCTGCCGTTCAAAGGCTGCCATGCTATGTTAGCGCGATGCCGTCGGGCGCGGCGGAAAAGGTAATCACGGAACGGGGGACGGCGGCTGCATGATCCGGCTCGGCCACATCGACTACAGCAACTGCTTCCCAGTCCATGCGCGGCTCCTCGCGGAGCCGACGCCGGAGGGAATTGCGATTCATACGGGCGTGCCGTCTGTGCTCAACCGCGCACTCGCGGCCGGCGAAATCGACGTCGCACCCTGTTCCAGTATCGAATATGCCCGTCATGCGGATCACTATCGCGTCCTGCCTGATTTCGTCATCGGTTCTGATGGCCCTGTTCAAAGTATCCGGTTCGACACGCGTATTCCACCATCCGACCTGAGCAACGCCACGGTTTATGTGACGGACTCGTCGGCGACATCGGTGGTTCTGCTGCGCGTGCTCCTCGAACGGTTCTGGAATGTATCACCGCAGTTCCGCACGTTCGATCAGACGCGGACGGACCCTCTGCAGGAGGGCGCCGATGCTGCACTGTTCATTGGCGACGTCGCCCTTCGTCGCCCGCTGGACGCTGCCCCCCACGCCTGTGACCTGGGCGAGCAGTGGAACCTGTGGACCGGCCTGCCGTTCGCCTTCGCGATCTGGCAGGCGAGGACGGACACGGATCACGCGGAGCTGGCCCGGCTGCACACCCTTCTGTACGACTCGCGCGCCTGGTTCGGCCGGAACCGCGCCGTCCTGGCCGAGCGCGTCGCGCCGCGGTTCCAACTCGAGCCGCATGTGCTGCTGCAGTATTGGGAATCCCTCAAGTACGAACTGGATACCCGTATGCAGCAGGGCCTGCTGCACTTCCTGGCGCTCGCCGCCGAACTGGGCGAGGCGCCGCCCGTGCCTGACCTCGATTTTGTGACGCTATGACGCAACCCCTGCGCCAACCCCGCTGGCGGGGTTCGTCCCGTACTGTCCATGACACTGGCCCCGTGCCTGTGTCCCGCCCTACTCTGTACCGATGACGACACGTGGAATCGCCTCGATCCGATGGGTCGGCCGCAGTGCCATCCGAGCGACATCGGGCATGGGACGGTTTGGCTCCTTTGCCATCGGGGCCGGCCGGTCGGTGCGCGATGTGGGCACGTGGTCCAGGCTCGTGGTCGTCCAGATGGCAAGGCTGGGCGTTCAGTCCCTGCCGATCGCGCTGTTCATTGCGGGGTTCACGGGAGTCGTTCTGGCGCTCCAGGCGTCCTACACGTTCTCCGGCACGGTCCCGAAATATTTCGTCGGTGCCCTGGTCGGCAAGACGATCATCCTGGAACTGGGTCCGGTGCTGACCGGTCTGGCGCTGGCGGGTCGTGTGGGCGCGAACATCGCCGCCGAGATCGGCACCATGCGTGTGACGGAACAGATCGACGCGCTGGAAACGATCGGGTACGACCCGCTCGCGTACCTGGTCGTGCCGCGCGTCATTGCGGCTACGCTGATGTTCCCGGTCGTCATCGCGTTCTCGGATGCGGTCGGCATCGCAGGAGGCTGGCTCACGGCAATCAACCTTCTGGACATGTCGACACAGGAGTTCGTGCGCGGGTTGCGCCTTTTCTTCCAGCCGTTCGACGTCCAGTTCTCGCTGATCAAGGCGTCGTCCTTCGGCCTCGCAGTCACCCTGATCGGGTGCTTCTACGGGTTCACGACGAGCGGCGGCGCGGATGGCGTGGGCCGTTCGACCACGCAGGCCGTCGTAGTGAGCAGCATGATGATCCTGGTGCTCGACGCATTCTGGGCCATCGCACTCCTGTGAAGAAACGAGTGGAACGGGAATGAGCATCGAGCTGCGCAATGTGCGCAAGGCATTCGGCGAACGCGTCATCCTGGATGACATCTCGCTCACTGTGAACGACGGCGAGACACTCGCCATCATCGGGTACTCCGGTGTCGGCAAGTCTGTCCTGCTCAAGAGCATTGTCCGGTTGCTCGAGCCCGATTCCGGTGACGTGGTGGTCGATGGCGAGAGTGTCGCCGAATTGCGGCGAGACGAATTGTATGACTTGCGACGGCGGATCGGCTATGTATTCCAGTTCGCGGCGCTGTTCGACTCGATGACTGTGCTCGACAACGTTGCAATGGGGCTGCGCAAGATCAACACGCCTGAGCCGGAGGTCATGACGCG
>JBBSJG010000086.1:0-13356 GCA_038257485.1 Longimicrobiales bacterium
GACGCCGCGATGGCGAGCATCCCGGAGGTCCAGACGGTGCTCGGCAAGATCGGACGGGCGGAGAGCGCTACGGACATGGCGCCGATGTCGATGATCGAGTCGATCGCGGTGCTAAAGCCGGAGGACGAGTGGAGGGAAGGCGTCGATTTCGACTCGATCCAGGCGGAGATGAACCGCGCGGTGCAGACCCCCGGCGTCGCGAACATGTGGTCGATGCCGATCAAGAACCGGCTGGAGATGTTGACCACCGGAATCAAGACGCCGGTCGGCGTCAAACTGTTCGGGCCCGACCTGGCAACCCTCGACAAAATGGGCAAGCAGATCGAGGGTCTGCTACCGTCCGTTGCAGGAACCAACGCGGTGTTTGCCGAGCGCGCGATCGGCGGACGCTATCTCGATGTCGATATCGATCGCGAAGCCGCTGCACGCTACGGCCTGAGCGTCGAGGCCGTGCAGACCGCGGTCTCCGCCGCCGTGGGTGGCATGCCGGCAGGCGAAGTCATCCTGGGCCGCGAACGGTTTTCCATTCTCGTTCGCTACCCGCGCGAACTGCGTGACGACCCGGCGGCGATCGGGAACGTTCTGGTCGCTACGCCCACCGGAGCCCAGGTCGCCCTGGGCCAGGTCGCCCGCATTGGTGTGACTCGTGGAGCGACATTGATCAAGTCCGAGAACGCGTATCTCAACACGGTCGTCTACGTGGATGTGCGCGACAGGGATGTCGGCAGTTACGTGGCAGAAGCGCGCACGCTGATACAGGAAAAACTCGAAATTCCGCCCGGTTACCGGATCGAATGGTCAGGTCAGTTCGAGGCCATGCAACGCGCCAATGCGCGCCTGCGCGTGGTCGTGCCCATCACACTCGCGATCATCCTGCTGCTGCTCTATTTCCATTTCCGCAGTGTAGCCGAGAGTTTGCTGGTGATGTTGTCCCTGCCATTCGCACTGGTGGGCGGCGTCTGGCTCATGTGGCTGCTGGATTACAACCTCAGTGTTGCGGTGATGATCGGGTTCATCGCCCTCGCCGGCGTCGCCGCCGAGACGGGCGTCATCATGCTCATCTATCTGGACCACAGCTATCGCGATGGCCTCCGCGAGGATCGGATTCACTCCCGGGCCGATGTGGACGCTGCCGTGTCTCACGGAGCCGTTGAACGCGTGCGCCCCAAGCTCATGACCGTCATGGCGATCATGGCCGGTCTCATCCCGATCCTGTGGAGTAGTGGTGCCGGTGCGGACGTCATGAAGCGCATTGCGGCCCCGATGGTGGGCGGGATGATTTCGAGTACGGTACTTACGTTGATCGTGATCCCCGCCGTGTACTCGCTATGGAAGGAACGCTCGCTGCCAACAACAACCACCTCCACCCGGGAAAAAATGACGCCGGAGGCGCGTGAAGGTAGAGTGTCTACGTAGCGTTGCTGCTCCGCCCAGCCGCTCATTGTATGTCGCCCGGAGCCGACCTTCGTTGCACCGCTTTGACCGTCTCGACTACGGCCAGCGGCGCCAGCGACGCTGCCGCGATGAGCCCCCAGTCCGCGCCCGCTAGCGGCACTGTGCCCAGGACGCCGCGAAGAAATGGGACGTAGACCGCGGCTGCCTGGAGCGACACGGATGCCAACACCGCCGCCCACAGCCACAGGTTCGAAAACACACCCGCCGTGAACGCGGAGCGCGTGCGTGATCGCGCATTGAATGCGTGGAAGATCTGCGCCAGTGCCAGAGTCATGAACGCGATGGTGACTGCGTGACGGAGACCATCGCGCTCTCCGTCGTACCAGTCCAGCCCGATGCGGAACGCCACCAGCGTGCACGCCGCTAGAAGCAGGCCCTGCCACGCGATCAACCACGCGAAGCGGCGCGTCATCAGCGGCTCCTTCGGATTCCTGGGTGCTCGGCGCATCACGTCAGGCGCCGACGGCTCCAGCGCGAGCGCCATGGCAGGGAAGATGTCAGTGATCATGTTGAGCCAGAGGATCTGAAGCACACCGAGCGGGAGCGGCCAACCCAGCATGATTGCAGCGAAGACGGTCATAACCTCCGAGAAATTGGACGAGAACAGATAGTGGATGAACCGAAGAATGTTGTTGACAATCACCCGCCCCTGTTCGACCGCACCGACGATGGTCGCGAAGTCGTCGTCGGTGATGACGATATCCGCTGCTTCCTTGGCGACATCAGTACCTCGGATGCCCATGGCGATCCCGATGTCGGCCGTCTTGAGCGCAGGTGCGTCGTTTACGCCATCGCCGGTCATCGCGACGATGTGTCCCTGCCGCTGCAGTGCCTCGACGATCTGCAGCTTATGCTCGGGCGAGACGCGCGCGAAGACGGCCGTGTTCTCGACGATCGCCTGCCACCCACTCTCGTCCAGGCCTTCCAGGTCGCGCGCGTGCACGACCCGCATCGCGGTGCCTTCCGGGCCTACATCGATCCCGAGTTGTCGTGCGATCTCCGCGGCCGTGACCTGCTGGTCGCCGGTGATCATCACCGTGCGGATCCCCGCCTCGCGGCAGGTGGTGATGGTGTCCCGGACGCCAACGCGCAACGGGTCGATCATGCCGACGTAGCCGACGAAGGTCAGGTCGCGGGCGAGTTCGTCCTCGTGCTGTCCCTCGGCTGAAGGCAAGTCCTTGTAGGCCAGCGCAAGCACGCGCAATGCGCCGCCCGCAAACTCCTCGTTCGTTTTCTTCCAGTGCTGCCGTACGTCATCCGTCATCGGCGTTCGTGCCCCGTCGTTGAGCACCGAGCTGCTCGCCGCAAGGATCGCCGCCGGGGAGCCCTTCGCGTACGCGACTGATCCACCACCCGGCGCGCGATGCACCGTGATCATCCGCTTCGTCTCGCTGTTGAAGGGGATCTCACTAACGCGCGGGTAGTCGCGTTCCAATGCCGTGCGCTCCAGTCCGGCCTTCTCCGCCGCAACGATCAGCGCCGCCTCCGTCGGGTCGCCGAGCACCGTCGTCTGATCCCCGGACCGATCGATCCGCGCGTCGTTGCAGAGCGCGCTGATGCGCAGCGCGAGCATCAGTCCATCGGCCGGATCCGGACGGTCCTCGAATTCGATCCGGTGTTCCTGCGTCCGAAACTCTCCCTGCAAAGCGTATCCCGTGCCCGTCACTTCGATCCGTCTGTCGCCGACCTGCAGTGCACGAACCGTCATTTCGTTGCGGGTCAGCGTGCCCGTCTTGTCGGAACAGATCACAGTCGTCGAGCCGAGTGCTTCCACCGCCGGCAGCCGCCGCACGAGAGCGTTCATCCCGGCCATTCGCTGCATGCCGATCGCGAGTGTCATGGTCGTCACGGCGACGAGCCCCTCGGGCACGGCGGCGATCGCGAGGGAGATGCCGATCTCGACCATGTAGAGCAGTTCGTTGCCGCGCAGCCATCCTGTGAACACGATCACGCCCGAAAGCACGAGCACGATGACCAGCAGTACGCGGTTGAGCTGTGCGAGCTTCCCCTCCAGCGGAGTCCCACGCTCACTCACTTCATCGAGCAGCGTCCCGATGCGGCCGACCTCCGTGACGACCCCCGTCGCCGTCACGATCACCGTGCCCCGCCCACCCGTGACGACGGTGCCGAGGTACACCATGCTCGACCGGTCACCAAGCGCCGCCTGCGGGTCGGCGAGCGCGTCGGCGGTCTTCACGACCGGTAGTGATTCGCCCGTGAGTGCGGCCTCGGCCACCTGAAGTTGCGCCGTCTCCGCTATGCGCGCATCCGCCGGCACGCGGTCGCCCGCGCTGAGGAGCACGATGTCGCCCGGCACCAGTTCCATCGCCGGTACCTGCCGCTCTGCTCCGCCACGCCGCACGCGTGCAATGGGCACTGTGTGATTGCGCAGACCTTCGAGCGCGCTCGCCGCTTTCCACTCCGTCGCGAAGCCGATCACAGCGTTGAGCACGATCACGACCAGGATCGCGACCCCCTCGCTGGTGTCCCCGAGCGCGAACGCGACCGCGCTCGCCACGAGCAGCAGCACCACGATCAGGCTGGCAAGCTGGCGAGCGAGGACTGCGAAAGCTGAGCGCTTCTTCGCACCGGCCAGTTTGTTGGGGCCGTGGGTCGCGAGGCGCGCGGCCGCTTCGGCTTCCGTCAGGCCGTGATCCGCGTCAGTCCCGAGCTCGCGCGCGGTCTCGTCCGCGGACTGTGCGTGCCAGACCATCATCGCCACCCGCGCCTGAGGCCGGTGCGTCGAACGCATCCCTGGAATTGCGACCATTGTACCATTGGACCTGCCAGGCTGCGGGAGGGGTGAGGCGCACACCTATGTAGCTCCGGACCAGCAGCGGCGAATACCATGCCGAAGCACCATGACGCCGTGGCCGGTTCTGCTATGTTCGCCCTCGGCGGGCGCCTGTATACTCGTCTGATGGAACCCGAACTGCGTGCCATTCTCGAACATCTGGTCGCGAAAGTCAGCGTCATCGATGACCTGGTCGTCACCGTCGCCGCGCTCGACCGACGCATGGACCTGCTAGCTGCCCACATCGTCACCATGGACGGCCGCCTCGACGGAATCGACCGCCGCCTCGACCGGCTCGAAGGCCGTATGGACAGGCTCGAAGTGAAGATGGATGCGCTCCAAACGGAAGTGAGGGAAGGGTTCCTTTCCGTTGCGGACCGCTTTACCAGCCTTGGATACCGCATCCGCAATCTGGAGGATCGGGTCGCTTTGATCGAAGCCGCCATTCCAGTGCTGCTGGATCCATTCAAACCAGTGGTCGCGAGAATAGAGGCGGCCATGCAAGGTGTCCGTGAAGAAATGATCCGTACGCGAACCGACCTTGGCCACGTCAACGTGCGCCTGGATGGCATCGCAGACGACATGCGTCAGCGATTCCGCGGCGTTAGCGACCGGATGCTGGCGATCGAGCAGCGACTCGCGGCCTGAGGTCGAGCGAGACCAGGAGATTGAGCCTCTCCGGCCGTTGCGCTCAGGACCAGCCCATTCGTTAGATTCGGTTCATGAACGTCCGCTCCCTCCACGTCCAGCGGCTCGGAGCCGTGCCGTACGCCGAGGCGCTCGAGCTGCAGAAGACCCTTGTCGTCCGCCGTCGCGCAGGCGACATCCCCGACACGTTGCTTCTGCTCGAGCACCCACACGTGATCACGCGCGGAACGTCGTCGCATTCCAATAATGTCCTGGTTTCAGACTCGGACCGCGCCCTGCTGGGCATCGAGCTGTTCGATACGGGGCGCGGTGGCGACGTCACCTACCACGGCCCCGGCCAGCTCGTCGGCTACCCGATCCTCGATCTGAAGCCGGACCGCTGTGACCTGCACCGGTACATTCGCGACATCGAGCAGGTCCTGATCCGTGCGCTTGCGACGTTCGACGTGATCGGCACACGCAAGGATGGGCTTACCGGGGTCTGGGTGAATGAAGAGAAGATCGCCGCGATCGGTGTGCGCGTTTCCAGCGGATGGATTACGTCCCACGGCTTCGCACTCAATGTCAATGCGGACCTCGCGTTCTTCGACGCAATCATTCCGTGCGGGATTCGGGAGCACGGCGTGACATCGCCTGCGAAACTCGGCGTGGCCGCGGACATGGAGAGCGTGATGGACGCGGTAGCGGCCAGCTTTGATTCCATGATTCCTAGGGCTCTGTAGGGCGCTGCCTCGTGAGAAGCGTCGCGATCATCAAGGCGGTCGCGATACTAAACGTGAACCGCATCCCCACCACAGTGGCAGCGGCGGTAGCGGCGCCGCGCGAAGCGTAGCTGAAAGCACTGCCCATGAACGATGCGCCGGTAATCAGTCCCAGACTCCGGGACAGGTTCAGGATCCCCGAAATGGCACCACGCTCTCTCGGCCCCGCCGTGGCCATTACCGCAGTGTTGTTGGCAGTCTGAAAAGCCGCATACCCGACGGTAAGCAGCACCAGAGAGACGACGTACCCTGCAACACCTGCGGCCGTCCGCCGCCTCGAGCTCACCGGCGTTCACCAGCCCCCATGTGTAGCCCATGGCCAGGACGGGACGCGCGGCGACGATCGGTTCAGGCAAGGACCTTACCAGCTCGAGCCAGCGGCCGGTGTGATAGCTCCGATCCATCGGTGGCCAGTGTCGCTCGAGTAGCGCCGCCACGCGATCGAGATCCCGGGCAAAACGCGCGTGCCGGATCGCACCGGAAACGGAACCGTTCCTCTCGTACCACTCACTCGCGCGTCGATGATGGAAATGCACGAGCGCACCATCTTCCCGCTCCGCATGCGCGAGCAGCACCTCTGCAAAGAGATGATGGTAGCGGTACCACTCACGTCGATCGTCGAGTGCGACAACAAAGAGGTTGCGCGCGTCGAGATCCTCCAGCAGCGCCTGCGCGCCGGTTCCGTTTGTCACCGCGTCACACAGCGGCCCGTTCATGCGCTCAAGCATCGACGTCGCAAGCAGGAAAGCCCGCACGTCTGCGGACTGGCCGTTCAGCACTTCCTCGACCAGATAGTCCGCCACATACCGCGTGTTGCCTGAGAATGCATCGATGAATTTGCGCCGGTCGTCCTGCGACTTCATCGACAACGCTGCGAGTTTGAGACCCGCAACCCACCCCTCCGTGCGTTTCTCGAGGGCCGCGACATCGGCGGAATGCAGCTCCAGGTGCATCGCCTGATTCAGAAATATTGCGGCCTCGCTTGCGCTGAAGCGCAGGTCGGCACTGCGCAGCTCGACCATCTCGCCACGCGCACGCAACCGCGCGAGCGGAAGAAGCGGATCGACGCGCGTCGCGATCACGACGTGCATGTGCCGCGGCATGTGATCCAGAAAGTATGCGAGCGACGTGTGAATCTCCGCCGCATCGATTACATGGTAGTCATCGAGGATGAGCGTGATGTCCCCGGATACGGCTGCGATCTCATTGATCAGGGATGTGAGCAGTGTGACGGCCGGCACTCCGTCGGACGCAAGTGCGCTGATGCAGCTCTCACCGACGCCCGGATGCGACTTCTGAAGCGCGCGGATTACGCATGTCCAGAAGAGGGCGGGATTGTTGTCTTCTGTATCGAGCGACACCCACCCGACTGTCGCGCCGCCATCGGGAACTGCTGCAGCGATTTCGGCGAGGAGCGTGGTTTTTCCGGAACCGGCCGGAGCTGAGACCACCGTGAGCCGGCCGAGCGCCCCCTCGCGGACCCGATCCGTCAGGCGGGGACGTGGCACCAGCGTGAGTGGCGAACGCGGGGCGTACAGTTTCGTCTCGAGAACCTGCAGAGCGGGCGACGCGGAGGTGGTCATGCCTGAGAATGCCCTGTGGGCGCTCCGTCCGCAACGAACGCTGGGACTCGGGCGTTTGCAGCGGCTGGCCGCGTGACATCCGGCACGAGCCGGCGCCTATTTTCGGGCCTATGAGGGGCTGATACATTGGTTGTGGCGCAATTGGCCCTGCCGCCCCCAGTTCCCTGTACTCAGGACCGCCATGTACCTGTCCAGGCCCTTCAATTCGCTGCGTTCCTTCGCCGCATTCGTAACATTCGCCCTCGCCCTCGCCCTCGCCCTCGCCAGCGGCGCAGCCGCCCAAGGCCGTGCCGGCGCTCCAGCAGGACCGCCGCCCGTATCCGGCATCGTGAATGGCAAGCTCGGGCCGGTGGTGAAAGACGGGATGATGCAGCCGGTCGCCGAGTTCGCCGACACCGCGCAGATCATCCGCGAGTCGCTCTGGGTCGAGACCAACTTCGACAGCGACAAGGATGGCAAGCTCGATCGCGTGCACGTCCAGGTGACCCGGCCCGGCGCTGCGGAGAAGGCGGGGCTCAAGGTCCCCATCCTGATGCTCTCCTCGCCCTACATCGCGCCGGTCAACAGCAACTCGCCGAACTGGGACGTCAATCAGGAACTCGGCGCAGCGTCGCCGGCGCGAAAGATCCCGGTGTACGCCGCGTTCTCCGCAACGGGCCGTCTCAATCCGGGACCGGTGCAGTGGGTCCAGCGCGGATTCGCCGCCGTCGCAGTCGAGAATGCAGGCACCGGCCTCAGTACGGGATGCCCGACGGTGGGCGACGGCATTGAAAACATCACGCCGAAATTCGCCATCGACTGGCTGAACGGAAGCGCGAAGGGATACACGACGCTCGAGGGCAACGAAGAGGTCACTGCAGCGTCCTGGTCGAGCGGCAAAGTCGGCATGTACGGAGTATCGTACGAAGGCACCATGCCCCTCGCCGCCGCAGTCACCGGCGTGAAGGGGCTGGAGGCGATCATTCCGATGTCGCCGAATACGTCGCAGTATCGCTACTACCGGTCGTATGGCCTGGTGCGATCGCCGGGCGGATACCTCGGCGAAGATGTCGAGGCGTTGTACGACTTCGTGCACAGCGGCCGCGTGCGGGAGCGCTGCGACGAGATTTGGCGCGACGGCATCTTCAAGCAGGGCGACCGGGCGTCCGGTGACTTCAACCCGTTCTGGGCGGACCGCGACCAGACGCCGCTCGTAAAGAATATCAAGGCCGCTGTGCTGTTCGCGCACGGGTTCAACGACTGGAACGTGATGCCCGAGCACACGATCCGGATGTGGGATGCGCTGAAGTCGCGGATGCCCAATGCGAAGATCTACATGCACCAGGGCGGGCACGGCGGCGGGCCGCCGGCGGACATTCAGAACAAGTGGTGGTCTCACTACCTGTACGGCGTAGACAACGGTGTCGACACACTGCCGCGCGCAATGATCGTGCAGTCCACTGCCGTCGCCGTTGCGCCACCGGGCGGTGGCCGGGCCGGCCCACCTGCGCCGACGTTCTTTGCGGACTACCCGGTGCCGGGTTCGGCGCCGGTCAAAGTGTATCCCGCGAAGGGCGGCGCTGCCGTCGGTGCACTCACATTGTCCAAGCCGGGCAAGCAGGGAAGCGAGACGCTGACCGATGACTTCAACGTGTCACCCGCAAGGATGGCTCTGGCGACGTCGTCGCCCAACCGTCTGCTCTATGCACTCCCCGCGTTCACGGACACCGTCCATCTCTCGGGCCGCCCTGTCGTCAAGCTCAAACTCGCGGCCAGCAAGCCCGCGGTGAATCTCTCCGTGTATCTCGTCACGCTGCCCTACGACTCGGCAGGTATCGGGAGCGAGGGGCAGGTCGGCGCGGTCACGCGAGGCTGGGCAGATCCGCAGAATCACAAGTCACTCAAGAGCGACGCCGACTACACCTCGATGGCGAAGGGCAAGCCGCTCAAGCCGGGTCAGTTCTACACCATGACATTCCCTCTGCAGTCTGACGACCAGATCATTCTGCCGGGTCAGCAGCTTGGCGTCATGATCTTCTCGAGCGACGCGGGCTTCACGCTGCGGCCAACACCGGGCAGCCAGATCACGGTGGATCTGGATGGGTCGTCATTCACGTTGCCCGTGGTGGGTGGCAAGGCGCGATTGCAGGCGGCGATTGGCGGGAAGAAGTGATATGGTGAACCCGCGCCGGGGGTGAGGTCGCGACGCGCCCCCGTCGCCATGACGTTTCCGCGGAAACGTATTCGCTTACTTTTACTATGCGGCCGTCCCGGATTCGCATCGCTTGCCATATACGGCGATGAACCCCCAACGTTGATGATTGCCCCGGACTATAGTCGGCGTTGCAGTCCCATTCGTGACTGTCACAACCCCTCCATACCTTTCCAGTTACAAACCGACGTGGTTCCGCTGCCCCGGGAGTCGAAGTGAACAATCAGATGCTGATCGCAATAGCTCTACCCGTTTTCGCCGTACTCATGCTGCTGATGGCGTGGCATCACGCTCGCGGCATGCGCATCCGCCTCTCAACATTGGCAGCCGAACAGCAGCGTCAGCTGGTCGCCCTGAAGACCGACCTGCTCGCCGGCCTGAATGGGCACCGTTCCGACACGGCGACGACACAGAGCCAGTTCCGCACCGAGATTCTTAGCGCGTTCTCACGATCAACCGACAGCCTGGATGCTGGCGCGAACCGGCTGCGTGCAGAGCTCCATCAGAAGCTCGACGCGATGCGAACCGAGACGGTCGAATCGGCGGCCGCGGGCCGCCGTGAGTCTGCAGACGCGCTTGGCCAGTTCCGCACGACGCTGCTGGACTCGATGCAGACCGCGAACGGCCATCAGCAGGCGAAAGTCCTGGAGATCGCAACTGCAGTCGAGCGGCTCGCGGCAGCGAACGAAACTCGCCTCGATAACCTGCGCCTCACGGTCGAGCAGAAGCTGGAAACGATCCGCGCTGACAACGGCAAGCAGCTCGAAGCCATGCGAACGACTGTCGATGAGAAGCTGCAGGCCACGCTTGAAACGCGTCTTACGCAGAATTTCAAGGCAGTCGTGGAACAGCTGGACCGGGTGCACAAGGGACTCGGTGAGATGCAGACACTCGCCACCGGCGTTGGTGACCTGAAGCGCGTACTCACCAACGTCAAGGTTCGCGGGAACTGGGGCGAGGTGCAGCTTGGCGCGCTGCTGGACCAGGTGCTCACGACAGAGCAGTACGGCACCAATGTCGCCGTCCGGCCTGACCATGGCGACCGCGTGGAGTTCGCTATCAAGCTGCCGGGCCGCGGCGACGATTCGACACCGGTATGGCTGCCCATCGACGCGAAGTTCCCGCAGGAGGACTACCTGCGGCTCGTCAGCGCGCACGATGCAGCGGATCCGGTCGGTTTCGAAGCGGCATCGAAGGCACTGGAGAAGAGCATCCGGAAGTGTGCGGCCGACATTCGTGAGCACTATATTCATCCGCCGTTCACCACGGAATTCGCTGTCATGTTCCTTCCGACCGAAGGGCTCTACGCAGAAGTGGCACGGCGCCCGGCGCTGATGGAGGAACTGCAGCGCGAAATGCGTGTGATGATCGCCGGCCCGAGTACCCTGGGCGCGATGCTCAACAGCCTGCAGATGGGCTTCCGTACGCTCGCGATCCAGAAGCACACCGGTGAAGTGCTGCATATCCTGTCAGACGTGAAAACGCACTTCGGCAAGTTCGACACAGTGCTGAAGAAGGTTCACAAGAAGCTTCAGGAAGCAAGCAACACAGTTGATCGGGCGCAGGTTGTATCCCGCGCCATGACACGCAAGCTGCGCAGCGTGGAGCTTGTCGGCGGCGGTCAACCTGACACCGCCTTGCTCAACGCACCGATCGACGACGTCGAGATCGCGGACGCCGGCGATGCTGCCGACCTCACGTGGGACTACAACATGGAAGAGCAGCTCGTTTGAACAGTGCAACACGCAAGTCGAGTGGTCCTGAGCGTCACTTTATGCCCTGGACCACGCCCGCGCTGCCGCAGGCCGTCTCTCTCGTCGCAGACACGTACGGGACAAGCGATGTTCTGGATCTTTCCGGCGCATTGATCGCGGTTCCGGGCGGACGTGCCGGGCGCCGCATGAAGGAGTTGTTCGTCGAATACGCCGCCGTGAAGTCAGTGCGACTCGTGCCGCCTCGGATTACCACCATCGGTGCACTGCCCGAGAGCCTGTACGAGTCCGATCTCCCGCTTGCCGATGGCGCGACCAGTAGCCGCGCATGGGCACGCGCGCTCAAGCAGCTCGACACCCAAAGCCTGGCAGGCCTGTTTCCCCACGCGCCCTCCGCAACCGATCTGAGAGGTTGGATCTCGCTGGGGCGGCAGCTCGCAACGCTGAGCACGACCGTCGGCGCAGCAGCATGCACGTTCGCTGACGCATCCGCGCAATGCGACGAATCCATGCTCTTCGATGATTCCGCACGTTGGGCGCTCCTCGAGCGCGCGCATGCGCGCTATGCCGATGTTCTCGCAGACATGCAGCGCGCGGATCGTGACGTATCGCGCATGACGGCGCTGACCCGGAATGCCGTCGCATGTGAAATGGATATCTGGCTGGTCGGACTCGCCGACCTGCCGATCATCACGCGGAGAATGCTCGAGAGCGTTGCAGCGCGGGCGACAACCGTGCATGTACTGATACACGCACCCGATGCGTTGCGCGACCGATTCGACGACATGGGATGCGTGATCGCGGAGCACTGGCTCAACGCGCCGATCCCGCTTGCTGACGACCAGATCACTGTTGTCGAGCATCCGTCCAACCAGGCCACGGCTGCCGTGGCCGCAATCAACCGCTTTGCTGACACGCTCGCACCGGACGACATCGTGATCGGCGTTCCCGACGAGGAGGTCATTCCCTACGTCGCCCAACGCCTCGCCGCAGCCGGTGCAACGGCCCGCTACGCCGGTGGTGATCCCGTCGCTCGTACTCCCGTCTACCGGCTCCTCGCCGCCACAGCAGACCTGCTGCGCGACAAGTCGTTCGAAGCCCTGGCCGGGTTCGCACGGCATCCCGCGATCGGTGAATGGCTGCGCGCAAACCGCCGCGCCATCGATCACCCGGGCGCTGCACGCTTCCAGCAGCCGGACAGCTGGCTCGCGGACATGGACTCGTTCTGCTGTGAACGACAGCCTGCATCGATCACGGACGGTCTCACCGGCAGTGGCGGGAAAGGCCGCGCCGTGGTCGAAGCATTGCTCGCGGCAGTGATGAGCGACTCGCTGGTCGGAAGCATGCGTGGAGCAAAGCCGCTCAACGAGTGGATGCCGATCATTCTGGAATTTGTTCTGGAAGTGTTTGATGATGGTCGCCAGAGTTTGCACGGTCCGCAAGATCGCAGGCTCGTCGAATCCTGCAGGACGCTGCGCGATGCCGCCGCCGCTCAGCACCGCGTTCCGAATGCAACGGATGATGTATGCGACGGCAGTGCAGCCATCCGTATACTGCTGGATGAGCTTGGGACTGAGGTGATTCCGGCGGAGGCCGATGAAGCGGCAGTGGAGCTTCTCGGATGGCTCGAGCTGCACCTGGACGACGCGCCCGTCGCAGTGCTCACCGGTATGAACGAACCGTTCGTACCGCAGGCGACGAACGCCGATCCGTTCCTGCCGAACGCATTGCGCACACGGCTCGGCGTGGAGGACAACAATCGGCGCTACGCCCGCGACGCGTATCAGCTCACCGCAATGCTGCACGCCCGCACGCATGTGCATGTGATCGCCGGACGACGCACTGTGCTCGGTGATCCGATGCGGCCCAGCCGCCTGCTTCTCGCGACATCGGGACAACCCCTCGCGCGACGCATCAAGCGGTTTCTGGGTGTGAGTGACGTCGTCGCGGAAGCGACACTCGAGCCTCAGACGGCCGCCAGACAGCAGGCGGCCGCTTCACAGCAGGAGACGGTCGACGAACAATCTGCGTTTCATCTGCCGCCGCAGCCGGAGATCGTCCTCGCGGAAGTGCCGACCGACCTGAGTGTCACCGACTTTCCCACAATTCTCGCGGACCCATATGCCTTCGCGCTTGGCCGCGTCCTCGGGCGGGATGGCGATGAAGATTCCGGGCGGGAGCTGGATGCCATGCGGTTCGGCAGCCTCGCGCA
>JBBSJG010000087.1:0-13296 GCA_038257485.1 Longimicrobiales bacterium
GACCCGCTGTCGTCCAGCGCGAATTTACTACTGATCACAGTGCCCCCGCCGGCGACCGCAATCGCCTGGGGCGACGCCCTGCGCGCGGATGGTGTGGCGATCCGGGCGTTCCCCGCGCTGCCCGGGATAGGCGACGCCATCCGGGTGACCATCGGGCCATGGCCGCTCATGGAACGGTTCATGAACGCACTGGAGCGGATCACCTTTGCCACCACGACGCGCGTGACGACACCATGAAGCTGTCCATTCTGGAATACGGTACCGGGAACCTGCACTCACTGGCGAAGGTGTTGCAGGCCGAGGGCGCCACGGTGACGATCGAGAGCGATCCGTCGACGGCGGCCGCTGCGGATGCGGTGGTCCTGCCGGGCGTCGGCGCGTTTGCGGGCGCGGCATCGAGACTTGAGGAATCACGGGTGCTGCGGGACGCGATCGCGGGCGGTCTCCCCTGCCTGGGGATCTGCCTGGGCATGCAGCTGCTGTATGACGGCAGTGACGAGGGCGGTGGTGCGGGTCTCGGCCTGCTGCCAGGCCGGTCCCGCCGCGTGTCTGCGGCGAGGGTGCCGCAGATGGGGTGGAATGATGTCGAGCCGGTGCGGGAGCATCCGTTGTTCGACGGCCTCGATGACATCGTCGTATACTACGCGAACAGTTTTGTGGTGGCGCCCGCGGACGACGCGGCGGTCATTGCATACACGGCGTACGGACAGGATCGTTTTCCCGCCGTCGTCCGGCAGGACAACATATGGGGGATGCAGTTTCATCCCGAGAAGAGTGGCGCGACGGGGCGCCACCTGTTGCGCAATTTCCTCAACGCAGTGCGGAACCCATGATCGCATACGCAGCCATTGATCTCCATGCAGGCCACGTCGTTCAGCTGGTCGGTGGTGAAACGGACGCAGCACGCGTCGTGCTCGACGATCCTGTCGCGGTCGCGCGTTCGTGGGTGGACGCCGGCTTCGCTGCAATTCACATCGTTGACCTCGACGCGGCGCTTGGCACGGGTGACAACCGCGCGATTGTCGATGCGATCCTCGAAGCGGTGGATGTTACAGTCCAGATCGGCGGCGGTGTGCGACAGGACGACCAGGTGGCGCACTGGATCGATGCGGGCGTGGCCCACGTCATCATCGGCACGCGCGCGCTGCAGGATCGCGCCTGGCTGCGCGCCATGTCGCAGCGCTACCCGCAACGCATTGTAGTCGCCGCCGATGTGCGCGACGGCTGTGTCGCGACACACGGATGGAAGCAGTCGACGCCGGTGCCCGTGCTCGACTACGTGCGCGAGCTCAACGACTACGACATCGCATCCGTCCTCGTCACCGACATCGGTCGTGAGGGCCGCCTGCTCGGCGCGGACACGACGCTGTTCGAAAGCATTGCAGCGGCGTCGACACACCCGCTCATCGCGTCGGGCGGGATCGCGAATACCGAAGAGCTCGCAGCATTGGCAGCGACCGGTGTCGCCGGTGTTGTACTCGGCATGGCCCTTTACACAGGCGGCATCGATGCGGCCGTCATCAAGCGGGACTACTCGGCATGACCACACTCAAACGCAACACCCGCGAAACGACGATCGTGCTGTCCTGCACGCGTGGTGATCCGACCGCGGGAACGATCGGTACGACTGATCCTTTTTTCGACCACATGCTGGTCACCCTCGCTCGCTATGCCGGTCTCAGACTGGACATCGAGGCGGCCGGGGACTTGCAACATCACCTCCTGGAAGATGTCGCCATCACACTCGGGATGGCGGTCCGTGACGAGGTGCCGCAACACTGCACGCGGTACGGCCACGCGGTCATTCCGATGGATGAGGCGCTGGTCGAAGTGACCGTCGACATCGGCGGCCGGCCGCACTACGAGGGACGGTTGCCGTCGCGTTTGTACGACCATGTCATGCGCTCGTTCGCCATCAATGCGGCGATGACGCTGCATGTTCGCGTGCTGCGCGGGACGGACCGCCACCACATCGTGGAGGCGGCGTTCAAGGCACTGGGCCTGGCGCTTCGCACTGCGCTGACCGAGGGGGATACGGTGTTCAGCACGAAGGGCGCTGTCGTGATCGAACGCGAGGGGGATGCCTGATGCTACGCAAACGGGTGATCGTCTGTCTGGACGTCAAGGACGGGCGGGTTGTGAAGGGTGTGAAGTTCGGCGACCTGCGCGATGTCGGTGATCCGGCGCAGCTCGCTGTGCGCTACGAACAGCAGGGCGCGGACGAGATCGTGTTCCTCGACATCTCCGCGTCGTCCGAAGGCCGGCAGACCATGCTCGATGTAGTTCGGCGAACGGCGGAGTCGCTGTTCATTCCACTGACGGTCGGTGGTGGCATCAATGAGGTGGACGATGTTGACCGCGCGCTGCGTGCGGGCGCGGACAAGGTAAGCATCAATACAGCGGCCGTGCTCAGACCCGAGCTCATCAGCCAGGCGGCGGAGCGATTCGGTGCGCAGTGTATCGTCTCCAGCATCGACGCGCGCGTGGAACGTCGGCAGATCGAGATCATGGTGAGGCCCGATGGTGCGCCGGCCGAGTTGGAAGGTGCCGCGTCACCTGCGAGCTGGTTCCGCATCTTCACGCATGGCGGTTCCACCGCGACACAGCTCGACGCAGTGACATGGGCGAGACAGTGCGCCGAACTGGGCGCGGGCGAGCTGATGGTCACCAGCATCGATCAGGACGGCGGTCGCAACGGGTACGACCTCGAGTTCACCGCACGCTGCGTCGAAGCCGTCCGCATCCCCGTCATCGCAAGCGGTGGCGCCGGCTCGGCAGACCACATCCGCGACGCGTTCCTGCTCGCCGGTGCGGACGCTGCGCTCGTTGCAGGCATGCTCCACGATGGCACCACGACGGTTGGTCAGATCAAGCAGCTGCTACAGCAGAGCGGGATCCCGATCCGCACGACACAGGAACCAGAACTGTTGCAATGACGGCTGTCGCACCGACGGACCTGCTCGCATTTGCGACCGAGGTGGCATGGCGGGCCGGCCTCGCCACACTCGCACACTTCCAGACCGACATCGTCGTCGAGACCAAGCCGGACGACACGCCCGTCACGCGCGCGGACCGCGAAGCGGAACACATCATGCGCGATCTCATCGCACGACGGTTCCCCGACGACTCCATTTGTGGCGAAGAGTTCGGCGAAACGCGCACTGGTGCGCGCCGCCGCTGGATCATCGATCCGATCGACGGCACGCGCAGTTACATCCGCGGCGTTCCGCT
This sequence comes from Longimicrobiales bacterium, assembly GCA_038257485.1. Taxonomy (GTDB): domain Bacteria; phylum Gemmatimonadota; class Gemmatimonadetes; order Longimicrobiales; family RSA9; genus DASUXU01. Next base: position 3,232 of record JBBSJG010000087.1, read on the forward strand.
GTATGGCGTGATGCTCGGCGTGGAAGTCGATGGCGACGTCATCGCGGGCGTCCTCCACTTCCCTGTCCTCAACGAGACGGTCGGCGCCGCGCGAGGTGCGGGCTGTTGGTGGAACGGGCGCCGCGCACTGGTCTCCGACTGCACCCGTCTCGACGAGGCGCTCATCGTGACCACGGACCGCGAGAACATCGATCGGCAGGGCCTTTCGTCGGCGTTCGACCGCGTCCGCCGCAAGGCCGGCACCGTCCGTACGTGGGGTGACTGCTACGGCTACGCCCTCGTGGCGACCGGCCGCGCGGAAGCGATGTTCGATCCGATCGTGTCCATCTGGGATGTCGCCGCACTCGTTCCTATCATCGAGGAAGCCGGCGGCACCATCACCGACTGGGCCGGCACACCGTCCTGGAAGACCGGCAATATCGTCGCAACCAATGCAGGGCTCGGCCGCGAGATACGCGCACTTCTCAAGGACACACCGTGATCATCGATGACGCAGAGGCGATCGCGCGGCTCGACTTCGCGCGCGGCAACGGCCTGATTCCGGTCATCGCGCAGCATGCCATCACGGGTGAGGTGTTGATGCTCGCGTACGCGAATGCCGAAGCGATTACGCGCACCATCGATGAGAACGTGCTCTGGTTCTATTCCCGCTCGCGCGGAACCTTGTGGCGGAAGGGCGATACCAGCGGTAATGCCATGCGCGTCGTCGAACTCCATGGCGATTGCGACAGCGACGCGATGCTCGCGCTCGTCTTGCCCGCCGGTCCGGCATGTCACACGGGTGACCGTACGTGTTTCAGTGCGTCACCGACGCTGGTCGAACTCGCAGACACGATTGCAGTGCGCGCTGCCGGGGACGGTCCGAGTTACACCCGCAAGCTGCTGGACAATCCGAACCTGCGATTGAAAAAGCTGGGCGAGGAAGCCGTGGAACTGGCGGTCGCGTGCAGTCGTGGTGATGCAGCCGGCGCGGCAGAGGAAGCCGCGGACCTGCTGTATCATGCGCTCGTCGCATGTCATGCGGCGGGCGCGTCGGTCACGGATGTGCTGTCGGTGCTGGAAGGTCGGTCAGCGCGAGCGGTTGCTGCCGTGGCCACGTCCGGGCCCGGGTCCGCCGACAGAGCGACGGCCGACGAGAATGCGGTAGATCAGCAGTAACACGATTGCACCGACAATCGCGATCGCGAGCGATCGCAGGTTGAAGCCGGTCACCTGTTTGATCCCGAAAAGCCTCGCCCCTAAGAATCCGCCGATCACGGAACCGAGCATCCCGATGACGGACGTGATCAGGCAGCCGCCGGGATCCCTGCCCGGCATGATGAGCTTTGCCGTGGCGCCCGCGATCAGGCCGAAGAGCAGCCACGACAGGACCCCCATCAAGTGCGGAATCCCGCGACGAGGTCCTTGAGGCGGTCGGCCGAACCCAGCAGTTCGATACTCGCTGCACTCATTTCTTCTGTCGCTGCCGATTGCTCTTCAGCCGCCGCGCTGACCTCCTCGGCGCTGGCCGCGTGCGATTCGGCAGTCGCGCCGACATCACGAACCGCCGCGTCGACCGTGCCGACCGCTTCGCGATTCTGCGATGCCGCGGTTGCAACCCGCAGGGCGGCATCGCGCACGGTCGCGACTGCCGCGACGATGTCCTCGAATGCCGATTCCGCGCTCTTGGATGCCTCCTCGACGCCAGCAACCTTGGAGAACCCGCGGTCGATGGTAGCGACGACAGCCTCGATCTGGTGCGAGATCCGCTTCACGGCCGTGGCGACCTCGTCCGCGGCGCGCGCACTGCCGTCCGCCAGCTTGCGCACTTCATCGGCGACGACCGCGAACCCGCGGCCGTGGTCGCCCGCGCGCGCTGCCTCGATCGCAGCGTTCAATGCCAGCAGGTTGGTCTGGCGCGCGATGCCCTGGATCGTTTCGACGAATGCGGTGATCGACTCGCTCGCTTGCTGCAGGTCGTTGACCTCTTCGCCCGAGCTTCGCACGAGGTCGCGCACTTCCAGCAGCATCGACAATGCGCGCGCTACTTCACGCCGCTTGGTTTCTGCGACATCGCCGATCTGCTGGCTCAGCCGCTGCACCTGTTCGGACGCGGTATCGATATCGAATGCGCGCGAGCGCATGACGTCCAGCGCGTCGCTGACGGTGCGCAGCCCGAATGCCTGTTCCTCCGCGCCCTGCGTGATGCCGACCATGGCGGTCGAAACCTCGCCACTCGATGCTGCAACTTCTTCCGAGATCGCCGACAGGTCCGATGCCGACGCACCAATCTTGTTCGCGGTATCCACGGTCTCCGAGACAATCGTGCGGAACTGGCTGGCCATCCCCGTGAATGCGCCCGCCAGCACGTGGAACTCCTCCGGCATCCGGCCATCGAGCTCTACGTTCAGGTCGCCCGTCCCCAACTGGTTCGCTGCTGCCACCAGACGCTGGAGCGGACGCTCGATCGCGCGCAGCGTGAAGACCGCGAACGCGAGAATGATGAGAAGCGTGACGAGCAGGATCACACTGAGCTGGCGGCGCAGATCGGCGAGCGCGTTGCTCGACGCTTCCGCACTCTGCTCCACATTGCGAAGTTCGTTGAGGTTGAGCGTCCGCAGCATCGCGCGCACATTCTGCAGCCGCGCGTCCACAGTCCGCATCATCCGCTGCGCGCCCGCGGCGTCGCCCTGGGCGAGCAGGATCTTCGATTCCTCCAGGTCGCGCTTGACCTGTGTCTGGCTGCGCAGGATCTCCGACAGCTGCTCGCGCTCGCGGTCGACAGCCTCGCCGTCCATGACCATCACTGCGGCGGAGTCGTCGAGCAGCTTGACGTAGGCACTGTGCTGCTGCCGTGCGACGCCACCGAGCGAGTCGGCCTGCTGCAACGCCGCGGGCGAGCCGGCCAGCTCGAACTCGCGCGTGGCCAGCAGCTGGTCCAGGACCGCCGCCTGCAGGCTCGAGGCCGTCGCCAGACGGTCCTGCAGCGACGTGACGGTCATCGACACGCCCTGGCTGTACCGGTCGAGCGTGATGCTGCTCACGGCCCAGATCGCGATCATGCCGAGCGCGCCCATGCCGAAGGCCAGTGTCAGGCGTCCCTTGATTCGATCGAGATAGGCGCGGAGCCAGTTCATTCCGACATCGGAGTTGCGGGGGTTGCATTGGCAGGTTGGGGGAAGAATAGGCCGCAGAGCTTGCGGCTGTCAACTCCGTCTTCGATCATTAGGATCGCTCGGAAACGTCTCTCCACCCGTGGTGGTCATGTCCGGTTCGCTGCCAGAATCCGTCGGGCTCCGTGAACGCCGCGAACGCACCATTGCCTCGCTGTGCGACCACTTCGCGCAGGACCGCCTCACGCTCGATGAGTTCGAGACTCGCCTCGACCTGGCCCACAAGGCACTCGCGCAGCCCCAGCTCGATGCGCTCATTGCCGATATCCACGTTGCCGAGCCGGTCCGGTCCGCTGCCCCGCAGACACACACGCAGGTCGCCCCTCCTCGCGCCGCAGGCGAAGACGACGACCGCTTCATTCTGTCGGTGATGAGCGGCAACGAGCGACGCGGGAACTGGCGGCCCGGCGCGAAGAACACCGTGCTCGCATTCATGGGCGGCGTCGTACTCGATTTCCGCGATACACCCCTCCCGCCGGGTGTCACCGAAATCAATATTTTCGCATTGATGGGCGGTTGCGAGATCATTGTGCCACCGAACCTGGCGGTCGAGACCCGCGGCTTCGCACTGATGGGCGGCTTCAGCCATTTCTCCGATCATGCACCACCTGCGGCCGGCAGCCCCGTCCTTCGCATCACCGGCTTTGCCCTGATGGGTGGTGTCGACATCTCCGTGCGCCTGCCCGGTGAGACTGCCCGCGATGCAAGGCGGCGCCTCAAGGACGATCGCCGCCGCCTCCGCGATTCGAGATAACCTGCGTGGCCGCTGCCGTCCCCTCACCGCACGACGAAGAAGCCCTCGGTAAAGCATACGATGCCCGCCTCATGCGACGGCTGCTTCGCTACCTCGGACCGTACCGGCTCCGCGTCGCAGCTACCATTCTCGTTCTGCTCGCAGGCGCCGGCGTCGAACTCATCGGACCGCTCCTCACGAAACGGGCCCTCGACCAGGCGATCCCGCAGGGCGACACTGCCCTGCTCCTGTCTCTCGCCATCGCGTTCCTCGCGACACTCGTCGCCGCATTCGTGTTCGAGGCCGCACAGACCATGATGACGACGTGGCTCGGCCAGAACGTGATGTACGACCTGCGACGCGAGATCTTTCGTCACCTCCAGCAGCTGCCCCTCGGATACTTCGACCGCAATCCCGTCGGCCGTCTCATGACACGCGTCACCAGCGATGTCGAAGTGCTGAACGAGCTCTTCTCCGCAGGCGTCGTCACCGTATTCGGCGATGTGTTCACGCTCCTCCTCATCGCCATCATCATGTTCGCGCTCGACTGGAAACTCGCGCTCGTCACCATGGCCGTCATGCCACTCGTGTTCGGGACCGCAATCTTCTTTCGACGGAAGTTCCGCGAGTCGTATCGCGACACCCGACTCAGGCTCGCCCGCATCAATGCGTTCCTCCAGGAACGTATCTCCGGTATGCCCATCGTTCAATTGTTTGGACGCGAGCCCCAGACGACATCACAGTTCAAGGCCATCAACGAGCACTATCTCGAGGCCCACCTCCGGTCCATCACATACTACGCGATGTTCTTCCCGATCATCGAAGTCCTCACTGCCATTTCACTCGCACTCATCCTCGCATACGGCGGCACACAGGCACTCGCTGGCGGGATGACCGTCGGATCCATCACCGCATTCCTCATGTATGCACGACGTTTCTTCAGACCCATTCAGGATCTCTCCGAAAAGTACAACATGATCCAGGGCGCGATGGCATCCTCCGAACGCATCTTCGAGCTGCTCGACACGCCCGTCGCAGACAATGCGACCGACGGTGCGACAGCCGCTGAACGCGCGCTCGCACCACGACCGGAGCACGGCCGCATCGAGTTCAGGAACGTCTCGTTCGCATACAGGAAACGGGAGGACGGCGAGTGGGACTGGGTCCTGCGCAACATCAGCTTCATCGCTGAACCCGGCGAGCGCATCGCAATCGTGGGCCACACCGGCGCCGGCAAGACCACTGTGATCAACCTGCTCATGCGCTTCTACGAGCCGCAGCAGGGACAGATCCTGCTCGACGACCGGCCCATCGCCGACTTTCCACTGCACGCGCTCCGTCGCAGCGTCGGACTCGTTCTGCAGGATGTCTTCCTCTTCAGTCGATCCATCGCTTACAACATCCGCCTCGGTCAGGACGATATCAGCGACCAGCGAGTTCACAACGCCGCCGAACGCGTCGGCGCCACTCCATTCATCGATTTGCTGCCCGAACGCTTCGAACACGTTCTCGGCGAACGCGGCGCTTCCCTCTCCATCGGCGAACGCCAGCTCCTCTCCTTCGCACGCGCCCTCGCCTTCGATCCGCTCGTCCTCGTCCTCGATGAAGCCACCAGCTCCGTCGACTCGCAGCTCGAGGAACGCATCGAACACGCGCTCGATACCCTCATGGCCGGACGAACATCACTCGTCATTGCGCACCGGCTCTCCACCATCCAGGGCGCCGACAAAACCCTCGTCTTCCACCATGGCGCCCTCGCCGAACAGGGGACCCACGATCAGCTCCTTCAGGCCAATGGCCTGTACGCACGACTCTACGAGCTGCAGTTCGCGACAGGGACGCCCGTCCCCTGAAGCGCCCGGGACTCGTGTACATGGCGCGAAAGTTGCCTCCCAGTACCGCAGGGATGTGCCCCACAGGTCGCGAGGCAGCAAATGCATACACCGATTATGGTCGTAGACGATGACCCGAATGCGCTCGATATCGTGCGAACGTATCTGGAAGCGCAGGGCTACCACGTCACAACAGCAACCAACGGCAACGACGCAGTGTCGCTGCTGGAGTCCGTGCGGCCCGTGCTGGTGCTGCTCGATGTGATGATGCCCGGTATGGACGGTTGGGAGGTCGCCCGGCTGATCAAGAATCATCCTGACTTCGGGAATACGCGAGTGGTCATGCTGACAGCGCGGAGCGATTTCGCGGACAAGCATGAGGGTCTGCGCGCGGGTGCGGATGACTATCTGGTGAAACCGGTCCAACTCGTCGACCTCGGCGAACGCGTGGAGCGGAACCTCAAGGCGAGAGAGAAGACGGCTTGAAGATCGCCGCGCAACTGACGAACCCGACGCTTCGCGCGACGCTTGCAGAGGCAGCATCGACGATGGGCGCCGAGGTTGAAGTACTGGACAGCAGTTCGAGTCGGAGTGCGACGGAGGGTGGTGTCGCTCCGGAGATCGTCGTGATCCAGGCCACGAGCGACGCCGACTGGGCGAGCTGGCGCGCCTATGCGCGTCTGGTAGGCGCTGCGCTGATCTCGGCATGCGACGAGCCGTCCGAATGCGCCGGCTTCTACGGCGACGCAGACGAGTGGATCCTGCCGACGACATCTGCCGACGAGATGACGGTGCGTCTGCGTTCCGTGAATGAGCGGCGCACGTCGCGGACGCGTACCGGCACCGAGGGTGCCGAGCTGGTGCGATACGAAGAGCTGCTTTACGATCGGCTCACCGGTTTCGCGACGGTCCCTGTCATGATCGATCGCGCGAGGGAACTGCTCGAACGCCGCGGCGAGCTCACCGTCCTCTACATCCACTTCGTCTGGTACGAGAAGATCGAAGAAATCTACGGCTGGCAGAAGCTCGACGATGTGCTCGAGACGACGGCGGGCGCCGTCCGCCAGATCTACGACCGCGAATACGCGGCCGCCGAGAGCATCATGATGGTACCGCATGTGGCGGACGACGACTTCATCCTGTTCACGCACGCGTCCGCGTCGCCGGACGCTGCAGAGCGCCGGCTGCGTTCCATGTCGCAGAAGCTCGAGACGGAGCTGCGTTCGAGGATCGAGGAGGAGCACAGCGAGGATATCGCAGCGCTGTGCGGCATCTATGTCGGCGCAGCGACCGTCTTCCGGAATCCTAAAATCCGCACGGAGCGGTTGATCTACCGTGGGATCCGCGAAGCATCGAATGCCGCGCACGGCGCCGAACAATGGGAACGCACGCGCAAGGTTGCCGACCTCAAGGCAACGATCCGGGATGGTGCGGTGTTCATCGAGTACCACCCGATCATCGTCACGAATACCGAAGAGGTATACGGCTTCGAGGCGCTCGCGCGAGGGGTGCGACGCGAGCTGCGTTCACCCGAAGTGCTCTTCGAAGTGGCCAGCGAAGCGAACATGGTGTGGGAACTGAGCCGGCTGCTGCGCAGGCGAGCAATTTCCGGGATCATGAGCGACCTGAAGGACGGGCAGTTCCTGTTCCTCAACGTCGATCCGCACGACTTCGAGGATCCCACGTTCCGCAACCTGGACCCGGCAGACCTCGGTATTGACGATCCGAGCAAGATCGTGCTCGAGATTACGGAGCGAACCGCGATCAGCGACTATCCGCGGTTCCAGCAGTATCTCGCGGACTTCCGGGCGAGGGGCTTCAAGTTCGCCGTGGATGACGCGGGCAGCGGCTATGCCGGTCTTGGCTCGATCGCGAACCTGGCACCCGATTACATCAAGCTCGATATCTCGCTGATCGCGAATATCGACTCGAACTTCCTGAAGCAGAACCTGGTCGAGACCATGGTGAGCTTCGCGAACGGGCAGGGCGCCATGGTGATTGCGGAGGGTGTCGAGCGACAAGAGGAATTCGAGACCGTCAAACAACTCGGCGTGCATCTGACCCAGGGCTTCCTGTTCCATCGCCCGCACTACTCGCAGAATGCGGCCGAGCGGACGACCACCGTCGTCTCGCACGCGAACAACAAGGCCGAAGGCTAGCGGACGCCGATCGTATCCGGCTTTGGCGGCCTCACGCTGTCGGGCCTCACGCTGTCGGGCCTTACGCTGTCGCGTTTCACCGGTGGCGTGGCGGGTTTCGGTCCTGCAGCCTTCGGTGCCGTGGTGTTCTCTGACGGCAGCCTGAGGTCCGGCGGTGTGCCATCCTTCGATGCCAGCGCTGCCACCGTATAGTTGCTCCCGGGATTCCACAGAATCCAATCGTTCAACCCTGCATCGTGCGTCGCCTTGATCTGTGCGCGGACATGCGCAGCCGTGTAGCGCGGCGCGCCCAGTGTGAAGTCCTGCAACCACGGCCGGATCTCCGCCGCATTGGCGACACCGGCGCTCCGCTTCACAGCAAAGTCCATCGCCTTCTTCACGATCGCATACGGCGACGCATTCGGATGTGCGACGCCATACGAGCCGCGCACGTAGTGTGATGGATACACCATCGGCAGCAGCGCATCCGTCGCATTCAGCATCTTTTCCCACTGCTGACCGATGCCCAGATCGTTCTTCACCGACACGGTCAGTCCGAACACGTCGGCCGTTACGGGAACCTTGTACGGCGCGAGTTGTTCACGCGAGTACAGCAGGAACTCACGGATCGCGTCTTCCTTCGAGCGCCCCTTCCGCTCCGGCCACACTGCCGTCTTCATGAGCGATGGGGGGACGTCCGGGAACCGCACGTAGTCCCACTGGACTTCGGCGAATCCCATCTCGACAGCTTCCTTCGCAATCGCGATGTTGTAGTCCCACACTTTTTTGTTGAACGAATCCACCCAGATGTTGCCGTCGCGATCCTTCCAGAGCGAGCCGTCCGCTTTCACGATCGCCCACTCCGGCTTCGCCGTTGCAAGCTTCTCGTCCTTGAAGACGACAATGCGCGCAATCGGGTAGATCCCGGCATCGCGCATTTTCTGCAGCAATACGCGCGGCTCGCGGATATACGGCTGCGCCGCACCAATCTCGTTCGCAAGCGCGATACTCGACCGGTAGCTGATCTCGCCGCCCTCCTTCAGGTCGATCACGAAGGTATTGATCTCGGTCTGATCGGCGATGCCGATCAGTTTCGCGAGCTTCTTCGTGGAGCCGGCGGCCCACGCGTTCAGATAGAGGCCGCGCATCGCGTCGGGCGTCGCGACCGGTACCACCCTCGCGCCGGCCGGGGGTGCGACCGATGGACGCGACGCGCCACCGGCGATGGTTGCGGAGTCGGCGGCTATCGCTGCAGAGTCTGCGGCACCTGCGGCACCTGCTGTGCCGACCACTTGCGTGACGCCGACCGGCGCCGCGGCATCACGTGCATCACCGGCCGGCGCGTCGGCGTCCCCACGCACGCGGTCACCTACACACGCTGCGGTCGCGAGCAACGTCACAACCGCAGCCGCCGCGAACGACGCCCGCATCAATAGGTCCCCATGTCCGGATCGACGTCCGTTGCCCACGCGTTGATGCCACCCTTGAGGTTCACAAGGTTCGTGTAGCCCTGCGCCTGCAGGTGACGGATCGCGCTCTCACTCCGTTTGCCCGACCGGCAGTATACGACGGTCTCGGGCGTGCGATCGATCTCACCCGCGCGCTCCGACACGTCGCCCAGTGGGATCAGCGTCGCACCCTGCTTCGCGAGGTTCGTGATATCCCACTCGTACTCTTCACGCACGTCGATCAGCTTGATCGATGCGCCACCATCCAAGCGCTTTTTCAGCTCGGCCGGTGTGATCTCCGGAACGCCGGCCTGTGTCTCGTCCGCCATATCGTTTCCTTTCAGTCCACAAAAGTCGTCGTAGTCGATGAGTTGTGTGATTGCAGGATTGCCGCCGCACATCGGGCAGTCCTCATTCTTCTTCAGTGTGAGCTCGCGCCACTTGAAGCGCAGCCCGTCGAACAGTGCGAGGCGTCCCGCGAGGGTCTCACCCCGCCCGATCAGGATCTTGATGGTCTCGAGCGCCTGTATGGTCCCGATGATGCCCGGCATCACACCGAGGACACCGCCCTCTGCGCAATTTGGCACGAGCCCTGGCGGTGGTGGCTCGCGGAACAGGCAGCGGTAGCACGGCCCCGTACGCGCGTCGAACACCGAGACCTGTCCCTCGAACCGCAGGATCGAGCCATACACGTACGGCTTGCCGAGCAGGACGCAGGCATCGTTCACGAGATACCGCGTCGGGAAATTGTCGGTACCATCC
>JBBSJG010000088.1:0-13027 GCA_038257485.1 Longimicrobiales bacterium
CAGCACGGCGGGCCACGTCGGTCGGAGTCGGTGATCCGGTCAGCCATGCATTCAGGCTCGAAGCTGCTCGGCATGATCGCGATTCACAGCTACACACCGCATCTTTACACCGATGACGACGTGGAAGTCATCGAAACGCTCGCAGCGGTTGCGGCGACGGCGATCCAGCGGTTCGAGAGCACACGCGAGCAGCTCGCAGCAGAAGAGGGGCTTCGTCGCAGCGAGGAGCAGCTCGCCCAGGTCCACAAGATGGAAGCGGTTGGACTGCTCGCCGGCGGCATCGCACATGACTTCAACAATCTGCTCACGGCGATCCAGGGGAACGCAAACCTCCTGGCATCGGATGAAACCCTGCCCGCCGACGCGCACGAGCATGTTTCGGAGATCGTCGCGGCGTCCGATCGAGCGGCCTCACTGACCCGCCAACTTCTCGCATTCAGTCGCAGACAGGTGCTCCAGCCGCGTGTGGTGGACCTCAATGCACTTGTGCTCGACATGAGCACACTCATTCGACGGCTCATCGGTGAGGACGTTCATCTTCTGACATCGCTGGATGAAGAGCTTCGTGCAGTGCGTGCGGATCCGCATCAGATGGAACAGGTCATCCTCAATCTGGCACTCAATGCGCGCGACGCGATGTCGGAGAACGGGTCGCTCATCATCGAGACGTGCAATGTCGAACTGGCCGAAGTGGATCCTGCGACGCCGACGGTTCCACCAGGCTCCTACGTGCGGCTGTCCGTGCATGACTCGGGTACGGGCATCAGCCCTGAAGACCGCGACCGCATCTTCGAACCGTTCTTTACGACAAAAGGCGTCGGGAAAGGGACGGGGCTTGGGCTCAGCACGGTGTTTGGCATTGTGAAGCAGACGGGCGGCCACATCCATGTCGCGAGCGCGCCGGGCATGGGAACCACGATGCAGATCTTCCTGCCGTCGACCGAAGCGTCCGTCGACCCGCCATTGCCGTTGGCAGCTCCACGCGAGCGTATGGCGCCGGCACGGCACGCGATGGTACTGGTGGTCGAGGATGAGAGCACGGTGCGTACGTTGCTGTCCCGCGTGCTGACGCGCGAGGGGTATGGAGTCATTGAGGCCGGGAGCGGGGAGGAAGCGCTGGTGCTGCTCCGGTCGGACATCGCCGTCGACGTGCTGGTGACCGATACCGTGATGCCGGGCATGAACGGTGTCGCACTTGCCGAGCACGCAAGACAGCTGCGACCTGGTATCGCAGTGCTTCACATGAGCGGGTACACGGAAGACGAGGTGTTCAGGCGTGGCGTATCACGGCGAGGCCAGGCGTTTCTGCAGAAACCTTTCTCGCCGGCAGTCCTGCTTAGCGGAGTGGCCGACGCGCTTGCGGCCGCGCGCGGTCACTCCGCCTGAACAGATGGCCCGAATGACGCAGATCAGCCCGTTGTAGAGGCGCCCGCCTTCAGCTGACGCAAGACATACTGCAGGATACCGCCATGGCGGTAGTACTCTCTCTCCTGCGGTGTATCGATGCGGACCAGTGCGCGGAACTCCTTCGCCGCGTCCGCCGTCCCGCCACTCACGCGAACCGTAACGACGCGATCTGCTGCATTCTTCAGCTCGATCACTGCCGCGACACCCTCGATGTCCAGGATCTCATGACCGGTCAGGCCGAGCGATGCAGCGCTTTCACCTTCGAGGAACTGCAGGGGTAGCACGCCCATACCAACGAGGTTGGAGCGGTGGATGCGCTCGTAGGACTCAGCAATGACTGCTTGGACGCCGAGCAGGCGTGGTCCCTTCGCGGCCCAGTCACGCGATGAGCCGGAGCCGTACTCCTTGCCGGCCAGGATGACGAGGGACACGCCGTCCGCCTGGTACTTCATGGATGCGTCGAAGATCGACATGGTCTCGTTCGACGGCATGTGCTTCGTCACGCCGCCCTCGATGTCCGGCGTGAGCTTGTTGCGCAGACGGATGTTGGCGAACGTGCCGCGCATCATCACTTCATGATTGCCGCGGCGCGAACCGTACGAGTTGAAGTCCTTCGGCTGCACCTTGTGCTCGAGCAGGTAGTGACCCGCCGGACTGTCCGTCTTGATGCTGCCCGCCGGCGAGATGTGATCGGTCGTGATCGAGTCGCCGAGGTACGCGAGAATTCTCGCACTGCGGATATCGGAGATCGCGCCCGGCTGTTCCGGCATGTTCTCGAAGTACGGCGGATTCTTGATGTACGTCGAGTCGTCGCTCCACTCGAACAGGTCGGACTTCGGTGTGGGCAGCGCGCGCCAGCGGTCGTCGCCCTCGAACACGTGTGCGTACTGCTGCACGAACATCTCCGGCTTCACGGACGCGGACATGACGGCTTCGATCTCCGCGGTCGACGGCCAGATATCCTTGAGGAAAACACTGCGGCCGTCGCGGCCCGTGCCGATCGGCTCATTGTACATATCGATGTCGACGGTTCCCGCCAGTGCGAATGCGACCACGAGCGGCGGCGACGCGAGGTAGTTCGCGCGCACATCAGGATTGATGCGGCCCTCGAAGTTGCGATTGCCGGAGAGGACCGAGCATGCCACGAGGCCGACCTTGTGGATGGCCTCCGAGATCTCTTCCGGGATCGGGCCGCTGTTTCCGATGCACGTCGTACATCCATAGCCGACGAGATTGAAGCCGAGTGCATTCAGCGGCTCCGTGAGGTTCGCGTGGTCGAGGTAGTCGGTCACGACCTTGGAGCCCGGCGCGAGCGATGTCTTGACCCACGGCTTCGACTCGAGCCCGAGTTCAACTGCCTTCTTCGCGAGCAATCCTGCACCCACCATGACCGACGGGTTCGATGTGTTGGTGCACGACGTGATCGCGGCAATGACGACGGCGCCGTCCTCGATCTCGAAGCGCTTGCCCGACGACACCGCCTCCGCCTTCGCCCGGCCGTGCGCGACGGCTGTCGCACCGGCCTCGCCCACTGCGGAGCCGCGTCGCTGTGTAGTCATCTCTTCGAGTGCGGTGTCGAACGATGTGCGCATGTCCGACAGCTTGATGCGGTCCTGCGGTCGGCGAGGACCGGCCAGGCTCGGGACCACATCGCCGAGATCGAGTGCGAGCGTATCGGAGAACACCGGATCCGGGGAGTCCGCCGTCGCAAACATTCCCTGCTCCTTCATGTACGCCTCGACCATCCTCACATGCTCCGGCTTGCGGCCCGTGAAGTTCAGATAGTCGATGGTCTGCTGGTCGACCGGGAAGATGCCGCATGTCGCGCCGTATTCCGGCGCCATGTTGGCGATCGTGGCGCGGTCGGCGAGGCGCAGAGACGGCAGGCCGGGGCCGTAGAACTCGACGAACTTCCCGACGACGCCGCGCTTGCGCAGCATCTCCGTGACCGTGAGCACGAGGTCGGTTGCGGTCGCGCCTTCGGCGAGCTCGCCCGTGAGCTTGAAGCCGACGACCTGCGGGATGAGCATCGACACGGGCTGGCCGAGCATCGCGGCCTCCGCCTCGATGCCGCCCACACCCCAGCCGAGCACGCCGAGGGCATTGACCATCGTGGTGTGCGAGTCGGTGCCGACGAGCGTGTCGGGATAGAGCTGCGGTATCTTGAAGTTGTCATTGCGGAAGACGACACGCGCGAGATACTCGACATTGACCTGGTGCACGATGCCGGTGCCGGGCGGGACGGCGCGGAAGTTCTTGAGTGCTTCCTGTCCCCAGCGCAGGAACGCGTAACGCTCGCCGTTGCGTTCGTATTCGAGGTCGACATTGTGCGCGAACGCCATGCGCGTGCCGTACTCATCGACCTGTACGGAGTGGTCGATCACGAGCTCGGCGGGCTGGAGCGGATTGATCTTCGACGGATCACCACCCATGCGCTTCATCGCGTCCCGCATCGCCGCGAGGTCGACAACTGCGGGCACGCCCGTGAAGTCCTGCATCAGCACGCGGGCCGGCGTGAAGTTGATCTCGTTCGACGGGATCGCAGCGGCATCCCAGTCCGCAATGCCAACGATGTCGTCTTCCTCCGCGAACTGCCCCGCGAAGCGAAGCATGTTCTCGAGGAGAACCTTCAATGAATACGGCAGGCGCTGGACGTCATACCCCGCCTTTTCCACCGCGCTCAGCCGAAAAATCTCGAAATCGCTGCCCTCTACGGTCAGTATCGACCGGCTTCCGAATCCTGCGTCCCTCGCCATCTCCGCCCCCTGTGTAGCACGACTCCTGTATCACGACTCCGTAGCCGGAGCCCAAAGATAATATCGGCTCAGGGTACGCGCACGAAGCGGACCGACCCGATCAAGCTGGCTCCCTGTGCCACAGGAACCGTTTGAGGAACTGGCCCATCCGTTCCCACGTGTAGACCCAGCGGCTGTACAGCATGGACTCGTGGACATCGTCCGGTACGACAATGAGCTCGTGATAGACGCCCCTGGCCCGCAGTAGCTGGACGAGTCCGACCGTCTGCGTGAATGCGACGTTGCGGTCGTCATCGCCGTGCACGAGCAGAACGGGCGACTTCCACCCGTCGATCTGGCTGATCGCGGACGACCGGTAGTTGATGCCGGCCGTGTCGAGGGGACCGAGTGTATGCACGCCTGCCATGTCGACGCCCGCGATGAAGATGTCGGAGTTGCGCGCGAGCGCCTGCGCCGTCAGCTGTCCGCCATAGGAGAGACCCCAGATACCAATGCGGGACGCGTCCACATCGGGTCGGCCCATCAGGTACTGAGCGCCTGTGACGACGTCCTGGTACTCGCTGTTCCCTGCCCGCCCCGTGCGAGGCGCGCGGGTGAAGGATCGGCCATAGCCGACGCCGGACCGGAAGTTGACCGACAGCACGATGTATCCCTGGTCCGCGAGCCACTGGTTGGCGCCGTATGCCCAGTGATAGAACTGCATGTAGTGATAGCCCGGCAGCATCTGGCGCTGCGGACCGCCGTGCACTAACACTATGGCAGGCCTCTTCTCGCCCGGCTTCATATCGGTGGGAAGGAAGAGCTGGTTGTGGATCTGCATGCTGTCCGGCGCACGCGTGATCACGATTTCCGGTGTGACATGTCGAGGCCATGACGCGGGTAGTGTCGGATAGATGAGCCTCGTTGCTCTCGGATCGGGTGTCGCGCTGGCGTGCGTGGCTGCGATGCCCACAGAGGCCGGTGTCTTCGCGCCGAAATAAAGAACTGCCACGTGCCGCCCCGAAGCGAGCGGCTGCGGGTACGTCTCGATGCCGTCGCCGGCGGTGACCTGGCGAGGAGTCCCGCCGGTGGATGGCACGGCCCAGATGTGGCGGCGCTCGTTGTCACCCGCATTCGTCGTGTAGAACAGTGTCGCACCATCCTTCGACAGCGCGACCGACGTCGCGTCTTCGATCAGGCCGTCGGTCGTGGTGAGCAGCACGGGTTGCGACGGATCGTTCAGACGGATCGCGTAGTACCGGTCCCATTCGTCGGTGTTGGACGCAGCGCCGCGGAAGATGATGGCATCCTTCGCCCAGTACATCGCGCCAATGGTATTGAACGCGCGATCATTCGGTGCGTTGTGCCAGAGCTCGCGCGGCGGGGTCTGCGCGAGGTCCATCGCCAGGTTCGCAACGTCAGCGATCATCAGTGACAGTGTGTATCCGCCGGGGAACGTCGCAGCGTACATCCCGGGCATTGCAACGATCGGTGCCTGGCGAGGCAGGCTGTCATTCGGCCGCTGCTGACCGAACGGCTGGCCCGGTCGGCGGGTGAATGCGATGCGGCGGCTGTCCGGTGACCACACGGGGTTCGCATCGAAGTCGACACCGGGCGTGACATACACCACCGTCCGCTTCTGCACGTCGTATACGCCGACAAAGGAATGCGACGTGCGATTGCTCGTGAACGCGATGCGCGCGCCGTCTGGCGACCAGCGGGGATTGGATTGCGCGCCCCACGCCTTGATGAGCGGTTTCAGACCGCGGTCGATGGAGTCGGTCGACGTACGCGGCTCCGCTGCAGTCTGCACGCTGCGCGCAGTACGTGCGCGGAATATCTGGCCGCCCTTCGCATAAACGACGGTTCGCCCGTCCGGCGACAGCTGCGGCGCATTGCCTTCCGCGATGCGCCACGCACCCGTGCCATCTGTCCCCGCCGCCCAGATCGCGCGCTCGCTGCCGTCCGGGTCCTGTGCCGGGTTCGCGACCCAGCCATCCCGATTGGGATCCGCACCACGCACGAACACTGCGATCGTGCCGTCGTCGGAAAGACGAACGTCGCGCAGCTCCTGGCCGTCATCGTCGAGAAACCGCGTGATCCGCACGGGCTTCCACGCAGGCGCCGCGGCAGTGTAGACGTTGCGCATACCGCGCTCGAATGTGATCCACGCCACGCGATCGGCTTTACGTGCACTGTTCAGCTCGAGCGGCGAGGCGACATCCATGAAGCGGCGGATGTCGGACGGGTTGGGTTGCGCGGACTGCGATTGCGCCTGCGATTGCGCCTGCGATTGCGCCTGCGATTGCGCCTGCGCGGCAGCGTGGGTGGCGCCGCCCGCAGCCAGGCCGACCGCTGCGAGCGCGGCAAGCAGTCGACTACTCAACGCGCTTCCATATGCGCGGCGTGATGAACGGCAGGTGCGACGGGATCGGCCGGTCGATCACCGGGCGGGTCGTGTCGTTCGCGAGCATCCAGACGGTCACATATACGGCGCGCGACACGGCTGCCATCTTCACGGGATCGAGCTTCGACGCTTCATCAGTCTGGCGATGATAGTCGCCATGGATGCCGGTAAAGAATTCGACGAAGGGAATGCCTCGCTCGAAGTAGGGCGATGCGTCAGTGCGCGGATAGAAGAACTGGTTGGTGCCAACCTCGAACTGACGGTCGAACGCGATGTAGTTGTAGTCGCGCGACACACGATCGAGCACCGCATCCATATGGGTGCTCAGGATCCGGGGCCCGGCAACGAACACCTCGCCCGGTCCACTGAGCGCATTGTCCCCCGTCGCCCCCGTACCGGCCGGGTCGGTGCGACCGATCATGTCGACATTGAAGTGCGCGACGATGCTGTCGGCCGTCGGACTGTATGCCATCGCGCGCGAGCCCCAGAGTCCCGTCTCTTCACCGCTGTCCCAGATCAGGAGCACCGAACGCTTGGGTCGCGGCCCGCTCATGAGCGCCTGCGCGATCGCGAGGTTGCCCGCACTCCCGGATGCATTGTCGTCCGCTGCGTTGTAGATGCTGTCGCCGTTGATCACGCCCGTGCCGACCGCGCCATCGAGGTGTGATGCAACCGAAATGTATTCCGCCTTGAGGCTGGGGTCGGTGCCTTCGATGATGCCGACGACGTTGTACGGCCGGATCGTCGATTCGTCGCGGCCGGCGATCTCGATCACGAAGTGTTTCGCATCGCTCAGCGCGAACCCCTTCGAGCGCCACGCCTCGGTGTGCAGGTCCGCCACGGGAACGCGCTCGTTCTGCATCAGCCGGGCGACCGCTGTCGGATACAGTGCAATGCGCGGGAGCGGATACGGCGCGTAGGCGCGGCCTGCGGTGGGCGAGATGTCGCGCACGGTCGGCGGCGCGCTCGCGCGACCCGATGCGACAGCCGCAGCCGTGGGCGTTGCCGGCATCGGTTCCATGGTGAGGATGCCGATCGCGCCGCGGGTCCTGGCCTCTTCATCGATGCCGACGAAGTCGCCTCGTGCGACACCGGTCGGCTGTGGCGCCTGCGCATTGACGAGCAGCCACTTGCCTCGTACGTCGAGTCCTGCGAACGGGTCGATGCCGCCATTCGTCGAGCGCTGCCCGTTGCCGACATACACCACGCGGCCCGTGAACCGGCCGGTCCCGTTGAACGATCGGACGATGTAGTCCGCGCGATAGGCCAATGCGGCACGGGTCCCGCTCTGCACCTGCGGCGTGTTCATCGTCTGCGTCTCTACGTCTGCCCGCGTGCGCACCGTATCGAGCGTTGCGCGGCGGAGCGTGTAGTGGCGCAGGTACGTGCCGTTGTCACCACCGGGCTTCACGCGGAGGTCGCGCAATCGGCGTGAAATGTACGCGGCCGCCGAGTCGAAGCCCGGTGCCGGCTGGAAGTCGCGCGTGACGGTCGCCCGTCCCATCAGCGGGTCGGATGCGAAGTAGGCGGCGTCCCGCATGACGTTCGCGGGCAGGATGGCGTCTGCGGCGGCGCGGACGGAAACGGCGGTCGGCTGCGGCACAGCGGCAGGAGTCACGGACGAGGGCGCACTCGATGGAGCGCAAGCCACCACGGGGAGTGCGACAACGGCCAGGATTGTGAATCGCGAAAGCACCACGGCGAACTCCGGCTCGGGTTGAAGGCAGTCCGGTATTATGGTGCGGCGCCGGCTCCGGGAATAGTGCGGCAGTTCCCGCAGGTCCTTGCAGGTCTCAGTGGCGGGGCGCAGGTTTACCGCCGTTCCCGGAACTATCGCAGATTCTGCCCGGAGGCCGTGTGCCACAGAGCCCCGACCCGAAGCGTCCTCAAACAGCACTCCGCACGCGGGGCTTCACGGAGTCCGTAATCCGCGAGATGACACGGGTCGCGCAGGAGGCGGGTGCGCTCAACCTGGCCCAGGGTTTCCCCGATTTCGCAGCACCGCAGCTGCTCAAGGACGCGGCGTGCGCAGCGATCCAGGACGATATCAACCAGTACGCGGTCACCTGGGGGTCGCCTCGCATGCGCCGCGCACTCGCGGCGAAGTATGCCACCGACTACGGCATGGACGTGGACGAGGCGAGGGAGATCACGGTCACGTGTGGTGCGACCGAAGCCATGGCTGCCGCGATGCTCGCGCTGATCGATCCGGGTGACGAGGTCCTCGTATTCGAACCGTTCTACGAGAACTACGGGCCGGACGCGATCCTGTGCGAAGCGGTGCCGGTATGGATCCCACTCGATATGGATGGCCCGCTCGACTTCGACCGCATGACGCACGCGGTCACGAACCGCACGCGCGCGATCATCATCAACTCGCCGAATAACCCGACCGGCCGCGTGTTGTCACGTACCGAACTCGAAGCCCTCGCCGAGTTCTGCTGCAGACACAACCTGCTCGCGTTCACCGACGAGATCTACGAACACATCAAGTACGACGTAGAACACATCCCGCTCGCGACCATGCCCGGAATGCGCGAGCGCACCATCACGATCAGCGGGTTCTCCAAGACGTTCAGCATCACGGGTTGGCGTATTGGTACGATCGTGGCACCGGCACACCTCACGGCGGCCATCCGCAAGGTTCACGACTTTCTGACAGTCGGCGCCCCGGCGCCGCTGCAGGAGGCATGCGCGGTCGCACTCGAGACGCTCGGCCGCGACTATTACGAGAAGCTCGCCGAGGACTACCGCGAACGGCGGGACCACTTGTACGGCGCACTCAAGGAAGCGGGATTCCGGTGCAATCTGCCGCGCGGCGCGTACTACATCCTCGCCGACTTCTCGGACCTCTCGTCGATGGACGACGTGACATACGCGAAATGGCTCGCACGCGGCGGCGCCGATCCTCAAGGTGGACCGGGTGTCGCACCGGTGCCGGGATCCAGCTTCTTCCACGAGCCTTCACTCGGCCGCCATCTCGTACGGTTCGCATTCTGCAAGCGGCCCGAGACCTTGAATGCCGCGGCGGACCGTCTCAAGATCATTGCGAGGGAACCATGACGCGGATCATACGCACGGCCTGCATCGCGGCAGCACTCCTGCTCGTCGGGTGTGCGCGCAATGCCAACGTTCCAATGTCGTTCGCCGGACCCACACCGTTTCCCGTCCCGCCGCGGGTTGCCGAGCACGCGGACAGCGCACTCCAGTCGAAGATCGAAACGCTGGCGCGCGGGTTCAGGGGCGACGTCGGCATCTACGTGCACAACCTGCGCACCGGTGCCACGGTCGCCATCGCCGCGGATGACACGTTCCCGGCCGCGAGCATGGTCAAGGTGCCACTGCTCATTGCGCTGTTCGACCAGGCGAGACAGGGACGCCTGCATCTCGATACGCTCTATGCGCTCACCGATTCGACGCTGCTGCAGCCGGATGGGGACGACATTATCGCGAAGGTGAAGCTCGGCTCGAAGTTCGAGCTGCGGAAGCTCGCGTTCATGATGATGGCGTTCAGCGACAATACGGCCAGCGTGTGGATCCAGTCGATGATCGGCGGGTCGCAGGTCGCGAACGCGTGGCTCGAAGTGAACGGTTACACCATCACACGCGACAACTCAAAGCTTGCGGAACGCCGCACGATCTGGCAACGCTGGGGATGGGGCATGACGTCGCCTCGGGAGATGGCACGCCTCGTAACCGCGATACGGCGGGGGGAGATCATATCGCCCGAGACATCGGAGCGGATGTACGATCTGATGACGAACAGCTACTGGCGCGACGAAGCCCTGTCCGGTATCCCGCCTCATGTGCAGTCCGCGAGCAAACAGGGCGCCGTGAACCGATCGCGCTCCGAAGTCGTCCTCGTGAATGCGCCGACCGGTGACTACGTGTTGTGCATCATCACAAAGAACAACCAGGACGAGCGCTGGACGTATGACAACGAGGGCTATGTGCTGCTCCGCAATGTCTCATGGGTTGTGTATCACCACTTCAATCCGGCGGACAGGTGGCGTCCGCTGTGGCTGCGCTGATGGATGTCGAACTCGGCACCATCGAGGGGTTCTACGGCCGCCCGTGGACGTGGGAACAGCGCGCGTCCGCCGTCGCATTCCTCGCGCCGTACGGCTACCGCTTCTATCACTACGCGCCGAAGGCCGACCCGTTCCTCCGCCTCCGCTGGCGGGATGACTATCCGGATGCGACGGCGGAATCGCTGCGCGCATTCGCAGCGCAATGCCGAACGCATGGTGTCCGGTTCGGCATCGGACTGAGCCCCGTCCTGCACGACGGATTCGATGCAGCTGCGAAGGATGCACTCGCCCGAAAGCTCGCGTTTTTCGACGACATCGGTACGGATGACGTCGCGCTCCTGTTCGACGACATGACCGGTACGACACCGGACCTTGCCGCGCGTCAGGCGGACGTGGTGCACTGGGCATCCGCACGCACGCGCGCATCCCGACTGCTGATGTGCCCGTCGTACTACACGGACGACCCTGTTCTCGACCGCGTTTTCGGTGACAGGCCCGTCGGCTATGTCGAGCAGCTCGGTCGCGCACTCGATGCGAACGTCGAGATCTACTGGACGGGCGAGGAAGTCTGCTCGCGCGCGTTTTCGCCGGGGCATCTCGCGCGCGTTGCCGAACAGCTGCAACGTAAGCCATTCCTCTGGGACAACTACCCGGTGAATGACGGTGCACGCATGTCGCAGTACATCCATGTGCGGGGTTTCACCGGGCGGCCGGCATCGATGGCGCCGATGATCGCAGCGCATGGTGTGAACCCGGCGTTACAGCCGACACTCCATCGCATCCCTGCAATCACGCTTGCGGACAGCTATCGGGCGGGGGACGCGTATGAGTACCAGCAGGCGATGCGCGCGGCATCCGTGTCCGTGCTGGGGGAAACGCTCGGTCGGCTCGTGCACGAGGACACGCTGTTTCTGCAGGACATCGGGCTGGACCGCCTCGGTGAGAAGGAGGCGGTCCTGCGCGCGAGGTATGCTGATGTGGATCACCCGGCTGCGCGTGAGATCATTGCGTGGCTGGACGGCGACTACCGCATCACCGATGCGCTGATCCGGCAGATGGCCGGCAACGAGCAGGGCTGAAGGCGAGTGATCGCTTCAGCGGCTCACTGTGACGGCACGTGTAGTCGGATGCCGTCCGCGGTTTCCTCGACCCGATATGTCTCGATGCGCGACTCGGCCGGTCCGCACACGGGCTCGCCGGTCGCGGTATTGAACTGTGAGCCGTGCCACGGACATTGTACGACGCCGCAGATGAGCACACCGCCCGCGAGTGACCCCCCCTTGTGCGGGCAGCGGTCGTCGAACGCGACGTAGCCGCTGTCCGCCCTCGCGAGCACAATGCGACGGTCCTGCAGTCGTACCAGTTTCATCTGATCGAGCAGCAGCTCGTCCTTGCCGGCGACGACGTCGCCTGACGCATCGATCGTGATCTCGCTCCACCGCCCCTCTGCCGCGTACTTCGTGTCGACACCGATATGGTTCTTCGAAACGAGTTTGCCGCCGAGCATGCCGCCGTATCCGAGCAGCGCTGCGCCAAGGGCCTCGATACCGACGAGGACGAGCTCGGGTCGGATCTCGGGGTGACCGCGCAGGAAGACGGCGACCGCGAAGAATGCGACGGCCGTGAGGTTCACAATCATGTGACGCGTCGCCCGCCGTTTCGCACTGCTGTGCGGCGGGACCGTGAAGCGGTAGTCGATGAAGCCGGGGATGGCCGCGACGACCGCGGCGATCACGCCGGCGGCAAGCAGCGCATAGGACGTCGCAACCCACCAGTCCGGGGATGGACGCACGAGGTCGACCAGATCCATGGCCGTGCCGCCGAACAGGAATGCAATCGGGAAATGGACGATCGCTGGATGGATCGGATCACCGCCGATACTAGCTTTGCTCTGCATATGCACCTCCTCGACCGGGTCCGCCGGCGCTTCGGACGGCGCCGGCCGCGGCGGGTCGCACCGCATGCCGCAGCGTCGAATTTACGTCTCGCTTGCGCGCAGAGCGCAAGTACTGCACTTTTCAGCAGGGTTACCGCCCTTCCCGTCGATCCCCGCGGCGGCAGTTCTGACTTTCCTGACAGGAGACTCGGCTCATGCAACGACGCGTGCTCGCCGCCGCGATCGCATTCATTTGCGTACTTCCCGCAGCGGCCCATTCCCAACTCATGCCCCTCCAGGACGATCCGTCCTGGGGTCCACGACTGCGCATCACACCGTTCGTGGGGCACCTGCCTTCGGTGACACGGAATGAAACCTGGATCCACAACAGCGGATCCGAGAATACCTTCGTGGATGTGGACTACAAACTCGCGTCCGGGACGGGCATCGGCCTCAACGGCGAGGTGGTTGTACGCGGCCCGTGGAGCGCCCTCGCGAGCGTCATGTACGCGTCGCGCGGTGAGAGCAGCTTCGGCCTGCTGAATACGGGCGAGGAGTTCGAGATCAATGG
>JBBSJG010000089.1:0-12941 GCA_038257485.1 Longimicrobiales bacterium
ACCTACGCCGAGCAGGTCGGCAAACTCCTCGACCTGTCACGCGTGCGCGTCGAATACAATTCGTCGTGGCTCGCACCGCTCCAGCTCGCGGAGCTGCTCGAGCTCACGGCGACGACAACGGTCGCACGGATGCTCGAGCGCGACGACTTCGCGAAGCGGTACGACGAGCATCGTCCGATCTCCATCTCGGAATTCATGTATCCGCTCATGCAGTCCTATGACTCCGTTGCGTTGCGTGCGGACGTCGAGCTGGGTGGCAGTGACCAGAAGTTCAACCTGCTGATCGCGCGTACCGTCCAGGAGCGGTACGGCCAGGAGCCGCAGGTGGCGCTCATCATGCCATTGCTGCGTGGCACGGATGGCGACGCCAAGATGTCGAAATCGTACGACAACTACATCGGGATCACGGAAGCGCCGGAGCAGATGTTCGGGAAGACGATGTCGATCCCCGACACCCTGCTCGACGAATGGTATCGCATGGCGTCGGGGCTGTCGGGACAGGAGCTTGACGAGGCCCTGTCCACGATCGCTGCGCAACCGTATGCCGCGAAGCGCCGACTTGGCGAACGCATCGTATCGGTCTACCACGGCGTGGATGCCGCTGCGGGCGCATCGGCGCATTTCGACCGTCTGTTCAAGGAGCATGCGGCGCCGGACGACCTCGAGGAGACGTCGCTGTCGCTTGGCGACGCACGGGTCAAGCATGCGGATGGCACGGTGTGGCTGCCCGGTCTGCTCGTCGCGACCGGGCTGGCCGCATCGAACAGCGAGGCCATGCGACTCATCGAGCAGGGCGCGATTTCTGTTGATGACGAGAAGTCCGCGGATCGCAATGCGCGCATCGCCGTGCGCGAGGGCCAGGTGCTCCTGCTGCGGCGTGGCAAACGGCAGTACGTGCGCGCGCGGCTCGACGCCTGAGTGTGGCCGTCGCATACCTGGGCGTTGGAACGAATCTCGACGACCGCGCGGCCAACATCGCGCGGTCACTGCGCGAGATCGGCCGGGTCGGTCGCGTGCTCGCCGTGTCGCGCATATACGAAACCGAACCGGTCGGCTATGCGGATCAACCGCCATTCTGGAACCTCGCACTGCGCATGAGTACGGCATTGCCGGCGCAGGAACTGCTGCCGCGGTTGAAGGAGATCGAACGAACGATGGGTCGTGTCACCACCTTTGCGAATGGTCCGCGCATCATCGATATCGACATTCTGTACTACAGCGATGAGATCATCGACAATGCCGAACTCCGCGTGCCGCACCCGCGCGCGACGGAGCGCGCATTCGTGCTGCGCCCGTTGTCCGAGATCGCGGGCGACCTGCAGGATCCTCGCTCCGGCCGCACCATTGCAGACCTCTTGCATGAGGTCGCGGATCAGGCAGCGGAGCCGGTGACATGATGGCGTTTCGCGGATCGCGGCGCGCGATGCTGACGCTTGTGGTCGCGGGTGGCGTTGTCGCGTGTGACGGAGCACCACCGCCGCCTGTGCCGGGTGCAGAGACGGCGGAGGGCGGCTTGGCAGTGGAAGCGCAGGCGATGGCTGACTCGCTGCTGCCACGCCTCGAACGACTGTCCGGCCTGAAGGCGACGGGGCCCGTGCGGGTGCGCAGCCAGGACTCCGCGGCAGTGCGACGCTACGTAGAATCGCGGCTGAATGCGGACCTGCCCCCGGAGAAGCTTGCGAGCATTCGCGATACGTATGCGCTCCTCGGGTTGATCCCGGACTCACTGGACCTGCGTGCGCTCATGCTCGACCTGTATACCGAACAGGTCGTCGGGTATTACGATCCAGCATCGCGCACCATGTTCGTGCGCGCAGGCGCGGACCCGTCCACGCTGCGACCGGTGCTGGCGCACGAGCTGGTGCACGCACTGCAGGACCAGCATGTGCGCGTCGATTCACTGATCGCGCCGGGGCGTGGCACCGACCGACAGGCGGCCGCGCACGCCGCACTCGAAGGCCATGCGACCATCGTCATGTTCGCGCTGCTGGCGGAGGACGCCGAGCAGCGGACGCTCGATCCTGCAACACTGCCCAATCCCGCGGATCAGCTGCGGCCCGGACTCGACCCGGAGAATGCACAGTTCCCGGTGTTCGGCCGCGCGCCCGCGATCATTCGTGAGACATTGCTGTTCCCGTACATCGGCGGTGCCGACTTCGTGCATGCGCTGTGGGCGAGCGACGGCGGTGGCGTGCATCGCGCGCCGATCGGCGACCTGCTGCCGGAATCCACCGAGCAGATCATCCACACCGCGACGCGTTTCATTGCGCAGCGCGATACTCCGACGGATCTCCGGTTCGATTCCAGCGCGATCGCCGGGTGGCGGGTACGTCACGAGGATACCATGGGCGAGCTCGAGACCGGCATCCTGCTCGAAGCGTCCCTCGGCAAGCCCGGGCGCGCGTTCGCGATGGGGTGGGATGGCGATCGCTACCGCATGCTCGAGAGCGCGGACGGTGCACGCGCATTCGTGTGGTACAGTGTGTGGGACAATGCTGCCGCGGCGGACATCTTCATGAGCGGCATGAAGCAGATTGCGCTGCGCCGCACCGGCCGGACCATGACGGTCGAGCGTGTGACGGTCGGCGGTCGACCCGGCGTGCGGATTGTAGACGTCCCCGCCAACACCGTCGCGCCCGCCGTTGGTGCACCGACCATTCACATCCAGGAAGCCGGAATGAAGCAATGAATCACGCGGTGAAGGGGCGAACGATGAATGTGATGATGCGCACGGCTGCGGTATGGATGATCCTAGCGGCGGCAGCACTGCCTGCGGGCGCGCAGCAGCGTGCGGCCGTTGCGCGGGGTGCGAATGCGGAAGCGCGAACGGCGGGATACCTGGAGTCCATTCGGACGAATCCGTCGGAGCTCGCGCTGTTCATGCGTGACATGCCGAAGGGTGCGGACCTGCACAATCACCTATCGGGCGGGATCTATGCGGAGACATTCATCCGCTGGGCTGCGCAGGACAGCATGTGTGTGGACACGCGATCAATGGCGCTGGTGCGTCCGCCGTGCGACGTCCCAGCGGGTCGGCCGGCAGTGGCGAGCGCATTTCAGAATGCCGGGCTGTACGGCGATATCATCGACGCGTGGTCGATGCGGAACTGGGATCCTGCGCGCAATAACGGTCATGACCAGTTTTTCGATACATTCGGCAAGTTCGGCCCGGCGTCGGGCGGCGCGCGGACGGCGGACATGCTGGTGGAGGTCACGGCGAGGGCTGCGCGTAACCGCGTGAGCTACATGGAACTGATGTGGACGCCGGACGGCTCGTCGGCGTTGGGGCGCAGGGTGGGCTGGACGGACGATCTGGTGCAGATGCGCGAGCGGGTTCTCGGTGCAGGCCTCCGCGACTCGCTCGTGAAGACATCTCGCCGTCTCGACACGATCTTCGCAGCACAACGGTCGAAGCTCGGCTGTGAAACCGCGCAGCGTGATCCGGGCTGCGATGTCGAAGTCCGTGTGTTGTACCAGGTGCTGCGCGCACTGCCGCCGGAGATGACGTATGCGATGATCCTGGCGGGGTTCGAGCTGGCCAACAGCGATCCGCGTGTCGTCGGTCTCAACCTCGTGCAGCCCGAGGACGATTATGTAGCCATGCGCGATTATTCGCTGCATATGCGCATGATCCAGTCACTGCGTCCGTTGTACCCGGATGTGAAGGTCACACTGCATGCGGGTGAACTCGCGCCCGGGTTGGTGCCGCCGGAGGGTCTGCGGTTCCACATCCGCGAAGCGGTGCGTGTCGCGGGTGCGAACCGTATCGGACACGGCGTCGATATCGCGCACGAAGATGATGCCGTCGCATTGCTTCAGGAGATGGCGAGGCGAAAGATCATGGTGGAGATCGCACTTACCAGCAATGCCGGCATTCTCGGCATTGAAGGGAGCGAGCATCCGCTGCACCTCTATATGAAGTACGGTGTTCCGGTGGCGCTAGCGACGGATGACGAGGGTGTCTCGCGTTCGGACATGAACATGGAGTATCAGCGTGCGGTGGTGGAGCAGGGGATCGGGTACGTCGCGCTCAAGCAGATGGCGCGCAACTCGATCCAGTACTCGTTCGCCGATGACGTCACGCGCAAGCGGCTGATGGCCTCGCTGGACCGGTCGTTCGCGGTTCTGGAAGCGAAATACGGCCGGTAAGGACGATCACGACCGATCACGCAGTTCCGTGACGCCCGCCTTGTGCGCGCAGTGGTCACAGCAGAAGAACATGCCATCCGATTCCAGGCCGTGACCAATAATGCGCACGCCACAGCTCTCACACTGCGGGGCCAGCACCTGGATCGCGCATTCGAAGCTGTCGAACGTATGCGACTCGCCTGCTATGCGTACTTCGAACGCCTTGTCATAGTCGTTCCCGCAGAATTCACAGATGGCCATGGTTCGTCTCCGGCATTGCGCGTCAGCGCGTGGGTTTCACGGTGACGTAGAAATCCGGATCGACCTTGACGGCTGCTGCATCCGTGAGGGCGGTCGGTACCGTCTGCCACGTCGTGGTGGGACGCAGCCTTGCATACCCCGTTCCATTCACGTCAACATCGACGGGCATGTCGAAACCCGGGACGACATTGGACCACCGGTATGACAGCTTGCCGTCCGCGATGCCCACTTCCAGTGCGGGAACCATGGTGGTCTCCAGGTACTGCTGGAACACCTTGCCGAAGTCGATGCCCGCCTGCTTTGAGATGTAGTCGCGAACCTGCATGCCGGTCACGGTCTGGTGCCAGAACGTGCTGTTCAGGCCGCGCAGGATGCCTCGCCACTTCTCGTCATTGTCGATGATACTGCGGATGCCGTGCAGCATGCTGCCGCCCTTCGGGTACATGTCGCCGGATCCTTGTGCATTCACCCCGAAAGCGGGGATGATCGGTTTATCATTGCGGATGCCTCGCCTGCTGCCGATGATGTACTCCGCCCCTGCCTGCTTCCCGCTCTGACATTCCGTATAGATGCCTTCGGCGTAGTTCGCGAAGCTTTCGTGCACCCACATATCCGCCTGGTCCTTCGCGGTAATGTTGTTGGCCCACCACTCATGCGCCGCTTCGTGGATGATGATGAAATCCCATTTCATGCCATGGCCCGTGCCGGACAGGTCGCGGCCGTTGTAGCCGTTCTTGAAACGATTGCCGTAGGCGACGGCGCTCTGGTGTTCCATGCCGAGGTGCGGTGTTTCGATGAGCTTGAATCCGTCTTCATACCAGGGATACGGGCCAAACCACTTCTCGAAGCACGCAAGCATTGGAATTGTCTGCTTCCATTGGACTTTCGCCGTATCCAGATGGATCGCGAGCGGATAGAAATCGAGCGTGAGGCGGCCCTTCTCGCCTGCGTAATCTTCGGAGTAGTGGGCGTACTGACCCGCGTTGATGGCGATACCGTAGTTGTTGATCGGATTTGTCACGAACCACTCGTATGTCGTCGTGCCATCACCGTTCTTCACGGTGCTGCGCAGTCGGCCATTGGAGATGTTCATCATCGGATCGGGAACCGTGATCGCGATGCGCTGGCTGTCCGGTTCCTCCTCGCCGTAGTCCTTGTTGGGCCACCACACGCTCGCGCCGAGGCCCTGGTTCGCGGTCGCGACCCACAGGTTGTTCACACTGTCCGTGCGCCAGATGAGACCGCCATCCCATGGCGGATTCTTCGCTACGACGGGCGTCCCGTGGTAGTAGACCGTCACGGTGTGCATCGAACCCGCGCGTTGCGGTGCGGTTGTCGTTGCGAAGAACGCATCGCCGTCGCGTCGATAGTCCAGCTTGCGGCCTGCCTGCTTCATGCTGTCCACGACGAGCGGCATCTGCAGGTCGATCTGTAGCTCGCTGCCGGGCTTCAGGACGCGATACGTGATGCCGTTGCGGCCCCGGATCGTGCTGTCCGCAGGGTTGATTGCGACGTGCAGGTCGTAGAATGTGACGTCCCACCATGCGCGTGCCGGCCCATTGGTGCCGCGCAGTGTGTCGGCGCGGGTGAATTCCGCAGGCTGCTGCGCTGACGCCGTCGCAGCCGTTGCCGCGAGCATGGCAGCAGGGAGTGCGGCCACAGCGACGGCAACGAGGGTGCGACGGACGAGTGTCGTGCGATGCATGTTGGGTGGTCTCCATGAAGAGGCGCCGGCCGGACGGCACGCGGGTGCACAGATTCATAATGTGAAAAGAATGCGCTGCCTGCGCCAGCGGTTCAGGGCCGGTCGGTCCGGATTCCGGTGCGTGGTGCAGCGGCTGCGCGGCCGGCCGCGCGGCCGGAGAAAATGCAGCCACCGAGGAAGGTGCCCTCCAGCGCGCGGTACCCGTGCATACCCCCGCCGCCGAAGCCCGCCGCCTCGCCCGCCGCGAACAGGCCCGGCACGGGATTGCCGTCGGCGCCGAGCGCGCGACCGGACAGGTCCGTCTGGATGCCGCCGAGCGTCTTGCGGGTCAGGATACGGATGCGCACGGCGATCAGTGGGCCGGCCGCGGGATCGAGCAGGCGGTGCGGCTTCGCGACGCGGATGAGGCGGTCCCCGATATACCGCCTTGCCGCGTGGATCAGGCGCACCTGCTCGTCGTGCGATTCCGGGTTCATGATCTCGGCGTCGCGCGAGGCGATCGTGCGGTGGAGCGCATCATGATCGATGGGTGCGCCTGGAGTGAGTGCATTCATGCGCGCGACCAGCGTGCGCAGGTCGTTCTCGACAATGAAATCGACGCCGTGGCGTTTGAATGCCTCGACAGGTGGCGGCGCGCCGGGCAATGCGCGCGACAGAACCTTGCGCACACTCTTTCCTGTGAGGTCGGGGTTCTGTTCCGAGCCCGAAAGCGCGAATTCTTTCTCGATGATCTTCTGGGTCAGGATGAGCCAGGAGTGATCGAAGCCCGTCTGCATGATGTGGCCGAGTGTGCCGAGCGTATCGAATCCCGGAAAGAACGGCGGGGGCAGGCGGTCGCCGCGGCCGTCGATCCAGAGCGATGACGGGCCGGGCAGGATGCGGATTCCGTGGTCCGTCCAGATCGGTGCCCAGTTCTGCAGTCCCTCCGTGTAGTGCCACATCCGATCGCGATTGATGATGCCGGTACCCGCCCGCTCCGCGATGGCGACCATTCTTCCGTCGACGTGATCCGGCACGCCGCACACCATGTCGGCCGGCGGCGTGCCGAGGCGAGTCGGCCAGCTGTCGCGCACCAGGTCGAGGCTCGCGCCAATGCCACCCGACGCGACAATCACAGCGCCTGCGTGGAGCTCGAATGACGTTTGTATGCGACGTGAGCTCGGTGCACCCCGTGCTGCGTCGTCGTCCTCGAGCACGTCGCCATGCACACCGGTGACCACGCCGTTCGTGAGGACCAGGTCGTTCACCCGGTGACGAAACAGCAATGTGGCGCGTCCGCGGAGTACGCCATCCCGCACACGCTGGACGAAGGGTTCAATGACTGCGGGGCCGGTTCCCCACGTGACATGGAATCGTGGGACGGAGTTTCCGGGGCCGGTGCCGTGACGAGCCCGCCGTTCTGCCCATCCGACCACAGGGAAGAAGCGGATGCCTCTCGCGCGCAGCCAGGCGCGCTTCTCGCCAGCAGCAAAATCGAGGTAGGCCGCGGCCCAGCGTCGGGGCCACGCGTCCTCGGCACGATCGAACCCGGCGGTCAGCATCCAGTCTTCGTGTGCGAGCGCGAGGGAGTCCTTCACACCGAGGCGGCGCTGCTCCGGCGAGTCGACGAGGAAGATGCCGCCGAGTGACCAGAACGCCTGGCCGCCGAGTGATGCCGCGGGCTCCTGCTCGACGATCGTGACATGGCGGCCGGCGTCGATGATCTCGGCGGCAGCGACGAGGCCGGCGAGGCCGGAACCGACGATGATGACATCCGTGTCTTCGCGCATGGGTAGATCGAAGGTACCCCCGTGATCGACGGGCCCGCAACGTATTTTCGCGTGGCCTGTGGTACGCACACTGCTGATGTTGTATGCTGGAGGGGAGGGCCGCTCGCCGCTGCGTGGTTGGGCCCGTGAACCATTGGGAGAAGACAGCCTTGAGCTACGACGTACAGGATCTGCTGACGCTGCTCGACCTGGAGCCGCTCGAAACCAACATCTACAGGGGCCGCAATCGAGACATCGGAACCGGTCGTGTTTTCGGCGGCCAGGTACTCGGCCAGGCGCTGGTCGCCGCGCAGCGAACGGTGGATGAGGACCGCGTCGCGCACTCCATGCACGGCTACTTCATTCTGCCGGGTGACATGGCCGCACCGATCGTCTACTTCGTCGAAAGGCTGCGCGACGGGAAGAGCTTCGCGACGCGGCGGGTCACAGCCATCCAGCACGGGCGCGCGATC
Source organism: Longimicrobiales bacterium (assembly GCA_038257485.1). GTDB lineage: Bacteria > Gemmatimonadota > Gemmatimonadetes > Longimicrobiales > RSA9 > DASUXU01. The sequence goes on from JBBSJG010000089.1 coordinate 8,316, forward strand.
TTCAACATGTCCGCTTCATTCCAGGTGGTGGAAGACGATGGTCCGGAACACCAGATCGCGATGCCGCCTGCGCCGTCGCCTGATGATCTAATGCCCGACCTCGAACTGGTGCGCGCGCGCGCCGGCGCCATTCCCGATCACCTGCGTTCCGTCCTCACGCAGGATCGGCCCATCGATTTCCGGCCGGTCGACCCGGTCGATGTGTTCGACCCGGTCGCGAAGCCGCCGCAGCGGATGGTGTGGGCGAGGGTGATTGGTGAGATGCCGAAGGAGCAGCTCGCGAACCAGGCAGTGCTCGCATATGCGTCTGATTACGGACTGCTTGCGACGGCATTGCTTCCGCACGCCGTGAGCATCCACACGCCGGGAATGCAGGTTGCCACGCTGGACCATGCGATCTGGTTCCACAGGCCCGTCCACTACGACCAGTGGCATCTGTATGTCATGGACAGCCCGTCCGCGTCCGGCGCGCGAGGCTTCACGCGGGGCAGCATCTTCAACGAGAGCGGTCAGCTCGTCGCGTCGACTGCGCAGGAAGGCCTCACACGTCAACGCGTATGAAGTCGGTTGTCGGCGCAGTCGCGCTCATTACCGCGATGGCACTCTTCGCCCTCGCGTTGCTCGCCGTGATGCCTGCGCCGACGTACAACCTGTGGAAACTCAAGATCCTGGTGACGGAATGCGGTCACTTCATCGCACCGCCGGCATTCATGACGCTGCTGTTCTGGCGACGGTCGAAGCTGTCGCGCGCGGCATCCCTGGTTGCAGCGCTTGCGGGCTGCCTGCTGCTGGTGCCGGCACTCAGCGCGATCCGTGTTCTGCGCACACTGCCAGATCCGCGGCCGTCGACGGCCTCGTTTGTCGCCCGTCTGTATGCTGGCGGAGAGACGGCTGTGACGCCGCAGTCGCACGCAGTGCCGCTGCGGGACGGGAGCTTGCTGAACATTCTGTATTATCCGGCGGTCGCGCGCACCACGCCGACCGGGCCTGCGACGCGTCCGCCACTCGTCGTGATGATCCACGGCGGCAGCTGGCAGGGTGGTGCGCCCGGCCAGCTCGCCGCGCTCGACTACCGTCTCGTCAGGCGGGGATACGCCGTCGCATCCATTACGTACCGGTTCGCGCCGAAACACGTATTCCCGCAGCAATACTTCGATGTGGTCGACGAGATCGAATGGTTGCGTGAGCACGCAGATGCGCTGGGCTTCGATGCTGATCGCATCGCGCTGCTCGGCCGGTCGGCAGGCGGTCAGCTCGCCCTGCTCGCAGCGTACGCACCGGTCGACAGCACGCGACCGGCGGCAGCAGTCATTTCGATGTATGGCCCCGCCGACCTGGTGTGGGGCTACAACAATCCTGCGAAGCCCCGGGTGCACGCGAGCCAACGGTACCTCAGCGAGTATATCGGCGGACCGCTTGCATCCCGCGCAGCGGCATACGCAGGCGCTTCGCCGATCACGTATGCCGATTCGACGGTGCCGCCCACGCTCCTGATTCACGGCCGCATCGATGAACTGGTTTCGGTCACGCATGCGCGACGTCTGGCGAGGACTCTGCTGGATAAAAGGCGGCCGCCAACGTTGATCGAGCTGCCGTGGGCAACGCACGGATGCGATTACATCGTGCGTGGGCCCTGCTACCAGATCAGTGCGATCGTGATTGAACGGTTTCTGGCGCGCGAAGTGCTTGCGCCTGTGCCTGCGGCACTGGCGGACCGTGGCCTGGCGGCCACTGGCGGACCGTGGCCTGGCGGCCACTGGCGGACCGTGGCCTGGCGGCCACTGGCGGACCGTGGCCTGCGGCCACTGGCGGACCGTGGCCTGCGGCCACTGGCGAAAGGCGAATGGAGGGAAGAATGAGCGGAGTGCAGTATTCGGGAGCTTGGGGGTACGGGTGAACGGGTGTCGATCATTGGCGTGGGTGGGTCGCACCTGAGCGGTGAGAAGGTGACGTCGTCAATGGCGGTGCGCATCACGCGTGAGGCGCTCGACCGAGGGATCAATTTCCTGGACAACTCGTGGGACTACGGTGAAGGCGAGAGCGAGAAGCGCACGGGCGAGGCGCTGAAGGACGGCTATCGGGAGAAGGCGTTCCTGATGACGAAGATCGACGGGCGCTCACGGAAAGAGGCGACGCGCCAGTTGAACGAATCGTTGGCGCGGTTGCGCACGGATTGCATCGATCTCGTTCAGCACCACGAAGTCATCCGGTACGAGGATGCGAATCGGATTTTCGACCCGGACGGTGCTCACGCGGCATTGCTTGAAGCGAAGGAAGCAGGAAAGCTCCGTTTCATCGGGTTCACAGGACACAAGGACCCGCACGTCCATCTGCACATGCTGGACGTTGCGGACGCGCACGACTGCGTATTCGATGCGGTGCAGATGCCGTTGAACGTGATGGATGCGCATTTCCGCAGCTTCGAACGACTCGTACTGCCCAGGCTGGTGGCCAACGGCGTCGCAGTTCTGGGCATGAAGAGCATGGGGAATGGCATCATCCTCAAGTCAGGTATCGTTTCGCCGGAGGAATGTCTGCGCTACGCGCTGTCGCTGCCGGTGTCGGTCCTCATCACGGGGATCGATGACATGAACCTTCTGGACCAGGCCGTGCGCATGGGCTGCGATTTCACGCCCCTGCAGACGGCGGAACGCGAGGAGATCCTCGCGCGAACTGCAGACTTTGCGAGTACGGGCGCATTCGAGCTGTTCAAGACATCATCGATCTTCGACGCGACTGCGCTGCATCCGGAGTGGCTGGGCGATGAGCCGGCCTGGGTGCGCGAGCTGCAGTCCGGCTAGTGCTCAGTATCGCGGTGCGTGTCCGTCCCCGCGGCATCCAGAATCATGATCTTCTGCCAGATCCCGTTGGACAAGCTGGCAGCGAGCGTCTCGATGTCATTGACTGCGTTCAGCACAACCGGATCGTTGACATACTGCACGTGGAGCGCAGCGATCTTGCTGCTGAGTGAAAGCAGTTCGGAGCAGTAATCGAGATAGCGGGCGAGCTCAAAGCGGGTGAAGTTGCGGCGTGGCGACGACGGCGTCGCGCTGTCCGGTGTGAACAGGCGCTCCGGGTCCTTCGTCAGTTGGTGCATGTCGACAATGTGCACGATGCTGCGCAGGCGGTGCAGGTTGTCCAGCGCCACGTGTCGTTTGAATCGCCCTTCCAGCGTCGCCAGAAAGTAGATGGCGAGGGACAGCAGTACCGCGTCGTTGATGCCTGACTCGATGGTCTGCAGCGATTCATTGAGACCGTTGAACCCGGGGTCCTTGAACGACATGATGATCACGACGATCACGATCGCGATCGTGATGACGAATGCAATACCCGCCAGTGCGAGTACGCGCAACGGCCAGTATGGCCGCTCCAGACGCTGCCAGATGCGGTCCGAATCGCTTGCGACGTTGTACAACTCGTGGCTGACGCGACTGAGGCTGGACCCCGGAAAACGCTCCTCGATCCTCGCCTCCAGCACTGCGATCGTTTCCAGGACGCGTATGGGCTGCAATCCGTACGTCAGCGCTTCCCGACTGTCCCTGGACCTCACCATCACCTCTCACGAACGGGTCTCGCCGAAGGCCTGTCGCAACGCCCGGAGACATACTAGTTGGGAGACGCGCCGTTCGTCAGCCCCGCCTGCCGTACCGGTACACGCTCGTTACCGGTATGGAGAGGGCGGACCGTGGCCTTGCGGCCACTGGCGGACCGTGGCCTGCGGCACTGGCGGACCGTGGCCTGCGGCCACTGGCGAAAGGCGAGGGCGTGTTCGTTGTGTCATTCACTTTCGCCAGCCGCGCGCAGCGCGGCGGTTCGCCTTTCGCCAGCCGCGCAGCGCGCGGTCCGCCAGCCGCGCGTAGCGCGGCGGTTCGCCTTTCGCCACCTTGTCCCGGATGTCGGGGCACCCGTTTTCATCGCCTGATCGAAACTGACAGGATTACCATGAGTGTACATCCAGGGGCAGGGAAGGCGGCCGACACAGCCGCTCTCCTCCGCGTTCCTTCGCTGATGACTGCGTACTACACGCGCCGGCCCGACGTCTCGGAACTCCGAGAGCGTGTGTCATTCGGCACGTCCGGTCACCGCGGCTCGTCCTTCGATACGGCGTTCAATGAATCACATATCCACGCGATCACGCAGGCGATCTGCACATACCGGTCGCAGCAGGGCACGGACGGGCCGTTGTTCCTCGGCGTGGACACGCACGCGCTTTCCGAGTGCGCGGCTGCGAGCGCGCTCGAAGTCCTGGCTGCCAACGGGGTGACCGTGATGGTAGATGACAGCGGCGGTTACACGCCGACCCCCGTCGTCTCGCATGCCATCCTGTCGTGGAACCGCGGGCGGACAACGGCGCTTGCCGACGGCATCGTGATCACGCCGTCGCATAATCCACCAGCGGATGGGGGATTCAAGTACAATCCGCCGCATGGCGGGGCTGCGGATTCGAAGGCGACCGCTTGGATTCAGGACGAAGCAAATCGACTGCTGGGGAGCGACGGCCGGGAAGTGCACAGGATGCCGTGGTCGCGAGCCGTGAAGGCGGACACGACACACTTGTTCGACTACATGGGCGGTTACATCAGTGACCTCGGAAATGTCATAGATATCGAACCATTGCAGGGGAGA
>JBBSJG010000090.1:0-12930 GCA_038257485.1 Longimicrobiales bacterium
GTGGACAGCTTCTCGATCAATTCCTTCCATCACCAGGCCGTCAAGGACGTCGCGGGGTCACTGCGCACAACGGCGCGAGCAGGCGACGGCATGGTGGAGGCGGTCGAGAGTCTCGAACACGACTGGGTCGTCGGCGTCCAATGGCACCCCGAGCGTCACGAGGCAGAGGTTGCCGAGACCGATCCCGACAAGCGGTTGTTCCTCGCGTTCCGTGATGCAGTCGCGAACGGCGTCGCGCGCTGATTTCGACCACATCCATCCACACTGATACCTGAGACCATGCGACGACTGATTCTTTTCGACATAGACGGCACACTCCTTTCCGCGCAGGGCGCGCCCCGCAGAGCATTTACGCGCGCCATGCAGAGTGTTTATGGAACGACGGGCCCGATCGACGGCCATCGGTTCGACGGCAAGACCGACCCGCAGATCGCGCGCGAGCTGTTGCGCCTCGACGGCATGTCGGATGAGCAGGTGGATGCAGCACTGCCCGACCTGTGGCGTGCGTATGTCAGCGAACTCGATGTCGAGCTGGCGACACCTGGCCATGAGACAACGGTGTACCCCGGTGTCCGCGAGCTGCTGACAGAGCTCGAGAACCGCAGCAGTGACCAGCTGCTGGGATTGCTGACGGGGAATATCCGCGAGGGGGCAACGCGTAAGCTCGCGTCTGCGGGCATCGATGCGGACTTCCGTGTCGGCGCATTCGGCTCGGATTGCGAGCGGCGGGACGGCCTGCCGGAAGTTGCAGTCGCCAGGGCGAGGGAACTCACGGGCATCCATTTCCGCGAGCGGGACGTCGTAATCATTGGAGACACACCCGCCGACGTGACATGCGGTGCATCACTCGGTGTTCGTACGGTCGCCGTCGCGACGGGCCACTTCGACGCGGACACGCTCCGTGGCGTCGGCGCGCACTACGTGTTCGCCGACTTCTCGGATACACATACTGTACTGGACGCGCTGCTCGGCTAGGCCGCGCCGGCAAACACAATCATCAGCGGAGGTCGGACGTGGTTACGGAACCGAGACAGAGCCGGGCGAAGAAGAATAGCGGAATGAAGGCGTTCTACGTGCTGCTCGCGGCAGTCGCCGTGATCGGTGCCGGGCTCATGGCGATGAGCATGATGAACAAGCAGGAGGCTGCGACTGCCGCATCGGCGCAGATGGCACCCGTGCAGAACTCGGCGGACCTGCTCGCGAAGGCGAAGGGTGTCACGCGCGGCAATTCGAATGCGCCCGTGAAGATCATGGTGTTCAGTGACTACATGTGCCCGTGGTGCGCGGTCTACGCGACCACGATCGCCAACCAGGTGCGCACCGCGTTCATCGACACGGGCAAGGCGGTAGAGATCTACTACGACTTCCCGCTCGGCGGCAGTCATGTCCATTCGTTCCTCGCCGCACGCGCGGGGCGCTGTGCGGAAGGCCAGAACAAGTTCTGGGAGTATCACGACGTCCTGTTCAACAAGCAGCGGGACTGGAGCTTCTCCACGACCACGCCGACCAAACTGTTCATTGACTATGCGGCGGATGTCGGTCTCGACAAGAAGGCGTTCACCACGTGCCTGCAGAGCGACCAGTTCGCGGACCTGGTGGAGTGGAACCGGCAGCTGGGCGTCGAGGCCGGTGTGAACTCGACACCGACCGTCTTCATCAATGGCAGGGCATCGGCAGCACCGCTGGACTGGGACAAGTTCAAGGCGGAGATCGAGGCAGCAATTCCGGCGGGTCGCTGATGATTGACGAACTGCAAGAGGACGGCGCGGTGGAGACCGCTGCTCCCCCCGTGAGCCGCATGGTGGTCGCGACCATGGCACTGCTCGGTCTTCTCATCGCGGTGTATACGCTGATGTTCAAGCTGGGGCTGGTCGGCACACTCGCATGCGGCACGGGCGGGTGCGAGACCGTGCAAACGTCGCCATGGGCGACGCAGCTGGGCGTGCCGGTTCCGGTATGGGGTGTGATCGGCTACGGCGCGATGCTGGTGGTTGCGATGTTGAGCCTGCAGGCGTTCGCGGAAGCGAAGTGGGTTTCCATGATGCTGCTCGCGGGCGGCACCATCGCCTTCGGGTTCAGCCTCTACCTGTCGTATCTCGAGGCGAACGTGATCAATGCGTGGTGCCGGTGGTGTATCGGCTCGGCGGTCGTCGCCACAATCATGTTCCTGGCGGTTCTGCCTGAGATCGGACGACTGAGGAAGCGGGTCTAGTCCTTCTTCGTTGCTGCCTTCTTCGCTGCGGCATCGATGATGTCCCGCCACTCCTCGAAGGTCTTCACACCGACAATGACTTCTTCGTCATTGATCACGAACGTCGGCGTACCGGTGATGCGTGAGGACGCAGCGAAGATGATGTCATTGGTGATGAGTGTCGCGACCAGGTCGCTGGCGACGCACGTGGCGAACGGCCCGGCGGGCACACCGACCTCACGCGCATAGCGGGTGAACAGTGTCGCCGGATCCGCGGCGGCCGACCACTCCGCCTGGTTCATGTACAGCTTGTCATGCATGGGCCAGAACTTGTTGCTGGACCCCGCGCACATCGCCGCCTCCGATGCGGCCCATGCATTCGGATGCATTGGCAGCGGCAAGTTCACGAAAACCCACTGGACCTTGCCGGTTTTGATGAACGCACTGTCGATCTTCGCCATCTGCTCTGTCGCGAAACGCGCGCAGAACGGGCACTGGAAATCGGCAATCTCGTAGATCCGGACTGTAGCGTTCTCCGCACCCTTCGCCCGGCTGAGCCCAGCGGCTTCCGCTGCCTTCGCCCGTGCATCCTTCGCCTGAATTTCCTGCGCAGATGTCGGCGAAGAGACGACGGTCGCGAGCACGACGGCAGCGGCGAAGAGCGATGTACGCGTCATGGATGATACTCCGGTCATTGTTGCGCGCGGGCTGGGTGCCCCCGAATGTGTGCGATACCCGAAACGCGGGTCAGATGTTCAGCAGTGCACGTTCGAGCGTCCACGTCCGCGCGATCACGGGCGGCCACTCCCCGCTCGCAGCGCCCGCCAGGATGGCGTCGACTTCCATATGTGCGCGGAGCGCGTCATCACCACTGATATGGCCGGCCGCCAGCGCCGCGTGCAGCTCATCCTCGTCAAGCAGACAGGGCACACCATCGGCGCCGAGCCATACGTCGAGATACAGGTCCGTGCACTCCCACGTCAGCGGATCATGGAATGCGACGGGCCGAATGGTATTGGCGTAGTACCCGGTGAATGCGCCGTCCGCCATATGGAACCGTCCGATATCGTGCCATGCATCCTCGAACGTGAACCACACAATGGATGATCCGGCCTCCAGTACGGTGCGTCCGGCGACCTCCATCGGCTTCTTGATGCCCGCGTGCGGAAGCAGCGTGACATGGCAGCCGTTCTCGACCGTGAGAAGCTGCTGCTCGAATGCATCCGTCCGGTCCGGCGGGCGATGGTACTCGACGTGTACGGTGCTCATGCGTCGTAGAAACCGCGGCCGGCGGCCGCATGCGCGAGGATGAGCGGTGCGGGTTTGAAACGCACGCCGTGTGCCTTCTCGAGTTGCTCGAGCTTAGCCAGCACCGCCTCCATGCCGATCGTGTCGGCGTACCGCAGGAGACCACCGCGGAACGGCGGGAACCCGGTGCCCGTGATCATGCCGATGTCCACGTCGCCCGCGCCCGCAACAATGCCGTCCTCCAGGACGCGCGCGGCTTCATTGATCATCGAGAAGACCGCGCGATCCTGGATGTCCGTGCGCGTGATGTCACGGCGACTCTGTGGAACCGTGGTTCCCAGCATCTCGTAGATGTCCTTGTTCACTTCCGGCTTCTCGTCGTCATAGCTGTAGAACCCGCGGCCACCCTTCCGTCCGAGCAGCTTCGAGTTTTCGAGTGCCAGGATCGGTGGTGGTGCAGTCAGCCGTTCACCGAACGCCTCCGCCATCGATGTGCCTGCGTGGCGGGCGACATCGAGGCCGACTTCGTCGAGCAGCCGCAGCGGTCCCATGGGCATCCCGAAGTCGAGCAGTGCACCATCGATGTCTTCGATCGATGCACCATCCGTGAGCAGCCAGCCCGCTTCATTCAGGTAGGGCGCGAGCACGCGGTTCACGAGGAAGCCTGGACCGTCCTTCACGATCACCGGAATCTTGTCGAGCTTCTTCGCAAGCGAAAAAATCGTCGCAATCGATTCGTCCGATGACTGCTCGCCGCGGATCACCTCCACGAGCGGCATCTTGTGGACGGGATTGAAGAAGTGCATGCCGCAGAAGTTCGCGGGCCGGTCGAGCACGCTCTGCATCTCGGTCACGGACAGGGACGACGTGTTCGTGGCGATGATCGTGTTGTCACCGGCAGCTGCTTCGACCTCGCGCAGCACCTGCTTCTTGACGTCCATCCGCTCGATCACCGCTTCGACTACGACATCGACGAGCTTGAAGCCGTTGTAGTCGAGCGTCGGTGCGATGCGGGCCATCTGCTGGTGCGCCTCGCGCTTCGTCAGCTTGCGACGCTTCACCTGCTTGTCGAACAACTCCTGCGCGTGCTTCATCCCGTTCGACAGCGCGTCCGCACGGATGTCCTTCATCCGCACTGCAATGCCGCGCGTGGCGAACAGCTGCGCAACACCGCCGCCCATCACACCCGCACCGACAACCGCAGCTCGCTGGACGTCGCGCACTGTGACACCCGTGGGGCCCGCCTTCTTCGCGGCCTCCATCAGGTGGAACACATGAACGAGGCTGCGTGACTCGGGCGTGACAATGAGGCGGCCGAGTGCAGCGGCCTCGATGTCGAGCGCTTCCTCGATCGACTTGCCATGGGATGCATCGATGACATCGAGGATCGCGACCGGTGCAGGGTAGTGGCCGTGCGTCTCCGACTCCACTTTCTTCCTCGCCTGCGACATCAGGACCTTGCGGCCCGGACCCGTGTCGTCGAGGATCCGGTCGAGCAACGGCTTGCTGCGTACCTGCTGGCGTCGTCCATCCGCCATCTCGATCGCAGCCGCGCGCGCGCGGTCGTACAGGATCGCGGGATGCACCCGCTCGTCGATCAGTCCGATCTTGAGCGCCTTACGCGCATCGGCATTCGACCCCGTCAGGATCAGGTCGAGTGCTGCCTTCGTACCCACCAGTCGTGGCAGACGTGTCGTACCACCGAAGCCGGGCAGAATTCCGAGGCGCACTTCAGGCAGGCCGATCTTCGTTTCCGGTCGATCGCTCGCTATCCGGTAGTCGCATGCAAGCGCCAGCTCGGTCCCGCCGCCGAGACAGAGGCCGTCGATCGCCGCCAGCGCAGGAACCGGCAGTTTGTCGATGCGCATGTACAGCTTCTGACCCGCGCGCGCACCGGCCTCACCCTCCGCCGCCGTCGCGATCCCGCTGAACTCCGTGATGTCCGCGCCCGCGATGAACGAGCCATCCTTGCCGCTGCGGAATACGACCGCGCGCACACGACCCGCCGCGGCACCCGCAGTGACGTCGTCGAGCAGCGAGGACAACTGCTCCATCGTCGCACGCGTCAGGATGTTCGGGCGGTTGCCGCCATTGTCGAAAATGATCCAGGCAATGCCATCCCCGGAAATATCGAGGGTGACCGCCGCCTGTGTGGATCGGCTCGAAGATGTAGGGCTGGATTCGGTCATGCGTGCTCCCTGTCGGCCTTCTGCGCTTTTATCATACGCAGAAGGTACGCTCAATCAGGAACTACGCTCAAGTCGAGGAGGTAACGGGACGGGTTGGTCGGACGGCCATTGACCAGGACTTCATAGTGCAGATGGGGCCCGACGGCGAGACCGCTCTCCCCCACCTTGGCGATTGTGTCCCCGCGGTCCACCCGCTGACCCACCTTCACCAGCGTCGCGGACGTGTGCGCATATCGCGTCACCAGACCGTACCCATGGTCGATCTCGACCGACAGGCCGTAATCGCTGTTGCGCCCCACGAACCGGACCCGACCCTTCGCGGCCGCCACGATCGGCGTACCTGTATTCGCGACGATGTCCACACCCGTGTGCGGGCGAGCATACCGCAGCAGCGGGTGCATCCGCGCATTCGAGAAGCCACTCGTGATGTAGCCGCGCACCGGCGTGATCGACGGCATCGACTCCAGACGGTCGTGACGCTCCGACAGCGTGTCCGACGCCTCCCGCCAGCTGAACGACAGCAGGCGGGCACGGCGGATCAGGCCGCTGATGTCCGACAACGCCCCACCCTCCGACGCCGCGCCACCAGGACCGCCAACACCGACCAGGCGAGTCGCCGAGTCCAGCGGCGTCAGACCTGCGATCAGGCGGTAATGCTCATCTTTGCGATAGAGACTTTCCAGCGATGTGCGCAGGGTGTCGATGTGCGTATTGAGGTCCGTCAATTCCGACTCGAGCTCGTGCTTCTCCGCCAGCAGGCGCTCGTCTGCATGATTCGCCGAGCCACGCACCAGCAGACCGGTCGCAACAGAGCTGAAGCCCGCCACCAGCAGCAATACCGCAGCAATACCAATCTGCACCAGCTCTCGCGAGAGCCTGATCTGGCGGGTGGCAGCTGCCCCCTCCGAGATCACCATGAATGTCCACTGACGTCGAGCCATCTTTTGTCACTCAAGCCAAATGCCACGGCAGGAATCCAGTCTCCAGAAGGGGAGACAAGGATCCCGTTAAACGAATCGCCGACGGCTGATTTGTTGGGTGCTACGAAGCCCTGAGGATAGCCGGGCACAGCGGCCCGGTCAACCTCTGTACACTGAATCGGCCGCCGGCACGCGCGTCACGAGACATGTCTCGACGCCATGGCCGTGGACCGTCAACACCTCGAATGACGCTTCTTCCCACACCACACGGTCCCCCGCAACCGGCGGCCGCTTCAGCAGGGCGAGGACGAGACCGCTGACGGTGTCGGCCTCCTCGAACTCGAGCACTACGCCCAGCGCGTCTGCCACTTCCTCCACCCGCGCCGTGCCCTGCGCATGCACGCGGCCTTCGCCGTCTCGATAAAGCTCCGGGACTTCCGTACCATCATCAGTGTACTCGCCGATGACCTCCTCGAACAGGTCCTCCAGCGTCACAATCCCGGCCGTACCGCCGTGTTCGTCCATGACGACCACCATCTGCGAACGCGTCGCGCGCATGGCAGCCAGGATGTCGTCGACGGATGCCGACTGCGGCAGGAATCCCACCTGCCTGAGCGGCGCGCTGGACAGCGTCTCGCCGCGGACATGATGGTCGAGCAGATCACGGAGATGGAGGACGCCGATGATCTCATCGATGGTTTCCCGATACACCGGGAAGCGCGCGTGCGGCTCATCCGCGAAGATCGCAATGATCTCATCATCGGATGCGCCGACCGGAATTCCTGTGACATGGACGCGAGGCACCATGACTTCATCCGCCGAGCGGTCATCGAGTGCCAGCAGCTCACCCACCACGTTCGCAGACTCGTCGCGCAGCAGGCCGCCCGCCTGGCTTTCGCGCACGATGTACGCGAGCTCCTCCGGCGTGCGGAACTGTTCGCTGCCGCCCTGCGAGCGATCGATGCCCGCGGCGCGCAGCAGTCCATTGCCGATCCCGTTCAACGCGATCACGAGCGGATACGCGGCGATCTGGAATGCCGCAATCATCGGCGCGATCAGGAATGATGTGCGCCCAGCAAACTGGAGCGCGAACGCCTTCGGCACCATCTCGCCGATCACGATGTGGAAGTAAGTCAGAAACGTGATGGAAAGCACTGTTGCAAGGGTGTGTGCGGCGATCCACCGCCCTACGCCCCATCCCTCGAGCAGGCCCGCAAGCCACGCCGCCAGGATATGCTCGCCGTACATGCCCAGACCCAGACTGGCCAGCGTGATGCCCAGCTGCGCGGTCGCAATGAAACGATCCTGCTTGCGGGGATCATCGAGAATCGCTTTCACCCTTCGCGCTGCACGGCTGCCGGAGCGTTGTGCCTGCTCCACTTCGGCGCGGGACACGCCCACAATCGCGAACTCCGCTGCCACGAAAATGCCGTTCAACACAATCAGGAGCGTAATGATCAGCGTCGGAATCAGCACGTCAGCCATGTCTGTCCTCCCGGCGACGCGCGACCGTAATGATGACATTCTCGACGGCCCGGCCTCGGACGCTCTCGATCTCCACGTCGATACCGTCGATGTTCACGCGGTCCCCGGCTTCCGGGAAGTGCCCGAGCCGTTCGATCACGAACCCGCCGACCGTGTATGCATCGCCCCGCCACACCACGCCCGTCCACTTCTCCGCATCCAGCAGGCTCATGCGACCCGGCAGCCGAACCCTGGAATCGGCGAGCGGCTGGCCCCCCGGGTCCACCATTTTGAACTCGTCGGCGATACCGCCGAAGATCTCGTCGAGCACATCCCCGATCGTCACGAGACCGGCCGTACCGCCGAAGTCGTCGACCACGATCGCGACCTGCTGTTTGGATTCGCGCAGGTGTGCCAGCGCACGTTCCAGCGTCATCGACTCGGGAACTGCCACCACAGGCAGCATCGACTCTTGAATATTCTCGGGCTCCTGCCCGCGCAGGCGCAGCGCCGCGACCCGCTCCAGGTGCAGCACGCCGACGATGTCGTCCAGTGTGTCCCGATAAACAGGGAGGCGCGTATACGGACTGTGCGTGACGATGGCAACGACTTCGCCGAACGTGGCGTCATGCCGCACACCGTGGATGGATGTTCGCGGCACCATCACCTCGCCCACACGGCGGGTCGACAGGTGCAGCGCGTGACGCAGGCGCTGCTGCTCATTCGCCCTCAGGTACCCGCCCTTCCGGCTCTCTGCGATGAGATACTCGATCTCCTCCGGCGAGTGCACGTGATGGTGGCCCCCTTCGCGTACTCCCATGGCGCGCAGAATCGCGAGGCCGCTGCCGTTCAGCACCACGATGAACCAGGCCAGCAAACGCAACGACCAACGCATCGGCAGCACGGTGTAGCGCGCAACCGCCGTCGGGTACTGCAGGGCGAGCGACTTCGGTACCAGCTCTCCGAGCACCATCTGCAGCACGGTCAGGACGATCAGGACGACCACGGCGGCTACGGACTGCGCAGTGGCCTCCTGCATCCCCCCGAACCCCGCCATGACGGGCACCAGGCGCGTAGCCAGTGCCGCCTGCCCGTACGCACCAAGGATCAGGCTGGAGAGCGTGATACCGATCTGGCACGCCGCGATATACCGGTCGAGCCGGGCGGGATCGGCAAGAATCGGTAGCAGAATCTTCGAAAAGGCGTCCCCTTCCTCTGCCTTCTGCTGGATCCGGCTGCGACGCACGCTGACCGCGGCGAACTCAGCGGCCACATAAAGTGCGTTGATGAGGATGAGGACCGTGATTACAAACGCGACGGTCACAGCGTCGCTTCGTCACGCTTTGGGAAAAGCACCTCACCTCGGGACACCTTCGCGCCCGTAATGTTCAGTCCCGGGAGGACCTCCATCTGGGCCGGCGCCTGCAGGCCGACCCGGTCCGCGAGTGCGGCCATCTTCACCGGCATGAACGGCCCCAACAACGTCGCCAGCACGGCGACACAACGCGCGAGTGATGCCAGCGTCGCATCGAGCTCCGCAGCCCTCGCCGGATCTTTCGCCGCCGCCCATGGCGCTCTCGTCTCCACAAAACCATTCGCCGTAGACGCCAGCTCCATGGCAACCGCGAGCCCCTGGTGCAGCAGGTTCGCGTCCATGACGCTGCGGTAACGATCCACTGCTGCAACAACCGCCGCGTCCAGCTCCGTTGGCGCACCCTCCGGCACCACACCATCGCGGTACCGCTCGATCATCGAGATCGCGCGGTTCGCGAGATTTCCGAGATTGTTGGCAAGCTCGGCATTGTAGCGTTCGTCGAAGCGATCCAGCGAGAACACGCCGTCGCCATTCCACGGCACATCGCGCAGCATGTAATAGCGGAACGCATCCGCGCCGTGCCGTTCGATCACATCCGAAAGATCGAGCGTCACACCCTCCGACTTGGAAATCTTGCTGCCGTCGATGGAGACGAAGCCGTGTGCCCATACGGAGCGAGGCAGTTCGACACCGGCACTCATCAGCATGGCAGGCCAGTACACGCAGTGAAAGCGCGTGATGTCCTTGCCGATGACATGGACGTCCGCAGGCCAGTACTCCAGGTACCTGTCATTGGGGAATCCGACGGCGGACAGGTAGTTCGTCAGTGCGTCGATCCACACATAGACGGTGTGATCGGAATCGCCCGGCCACGGGATGCCCCACGGAAGGCGCGCACGCGACACCGAGATGTCCTCGAGTCCCGCTTCAATGACATTACGGATTTCATTGCGACGGCTGTCCGGCTGGATGAAATCCGGTCGCTCGTCGAGCAATGATAGCAGGCGCGACTGATATGCGGACAGCTTGAAGAACCAGTTCTCTTCTTCCGTCCACTGCGCCTCACGTGTCGGGTGCAGCGGACAGCGCACAATGTCACCATCGCGCACCAGCTCGTCATCGCGCTTGAACGCTTCACAGCCCACGCAGTAATAGCCCGAGTAACTGCCGCGATAGATGTCTCCGGACGCCTGCATGCGACGGATCATCTCTTCAACGGCAGGACGATGACGCGGCTGTGTGGTCCGAATGAAGTCGTCATTGCTGATGCCGAGCGCCGTCCACGCATCGACGAACTTCGCGGCAATGCCGTCGACGAATTCCTGGGGTGAGATGCCAGCGGCATCCGCGCTCTGCATGACCTTCAGGCCGTGCTCGTCCATGCCGAGCAGCAGATAGACGCGCTCGCCGCGCAGACGACGATACCGTGCCATGACATCGAGTCCGACTTTCTCGATCGCGTGACCCATGTGTGGCGGGCCGTTCGCGTAGTCGATTGCAGCCGTCAGGTATGTAATCTTGTCACTCATTCGTAGACCCTGCCGCCGTCGCCACCCCGATCGAGCGAGGGTATGCTGCTGTCATCGCGGTCGCGGCCACCGTCGCCACCCGTGAATGCGCCGGACACCTCGCGCTTCAGTTCGTCGAGCTCGGCGACGCGGCGGTTGCCATCCTCGTCCTTGAGCAGCACGCGGTCGCGCCAGATGTCGACACTGATGACTTTCTCGCGGCCGTGCGATGTCACGAGCACCTTGCCCTCGCGAGGGAACCGTTTCCTCGCCGCTACATACGAGTCGTGCTCGTACGTGAGGCAGCACATGAGTCGGCCGCAGCAGCCGGAGATCTGCGCGGGGTTGAGTGAGAGACGCTGGTCCTTGGCGAGCTGGAGCGAAACGGGCTTCAGCTCACGCAGCCAGGTCGAGCAGCACAGCTCGCGGCCGCAGCGGCCGACACCACCGAGCAGTGCTGCCTCATCGCGAACGCCGATCTGCTTGAGCTCGATGCGCGTGCGGAAGGTGCGGGCGAGGTCGCGGACGAGCTCACGGAAGTCGACCCGCTTCTCTGCAGTGAAGTAGATGGTGAGCTTGTTGCGGTCGAACTGCCATTCCGCCTCGCTCACCTTCATCTTGAGACCGTGCTGGATGACTTTCTCGCGCGCAATCCGCCGCACGCGAGGTTCGTCCGCACGCAGCTCGATGGCGCGATCGACTTCGTCGCGCACTGCAACGCGATTGACGCGCAGCACCGGCACCGGTGCAGCGCAGCCGGTATTGCAGCCTGAGCATTTCCGTTCCGCGATCGAACCTGCAGCCGTGACGCGGCCCAGGTCTTCGCCACGATCAGCCTCGACCACCACGTAATCGGAGAGGTCGATGACTGCGAGCTCGGAACTGAAATATTCCCGGCGATTACCCTTGAACGATACTTCTATGATCTGGGCCATGAAGGACGGCCCTCCTCTTCGTCAATCGAATGGAACGGCGCGGCCTGCCGTCGCTCTAGACGACGCGGTACGCGCCCATGTTCTCGAACTTCGCCCAGCGCTCCTCGCGCAGGGTGTCCGAGTCTTTCTGCTTCAGCTCGCCGAGATGCGCGATCAGCGACTCGCGCAGCGAGTCTGCCATGGCATCCCAGTCATTGTGCGCGCCGCCCGTCGGTTCGGGGATCACGGCATCGACGACGCCGAGCTCGGCGAGGTCCGATGCGGTCACGCGCAGCGCTTCCGCCGCCTTGTCCTTCGCCGTCGCGGTCTTCCACAGGATCGCGGCGCAGCCCTCGGGTGTGATCACGCTGTACACCGCGTTCTCGAGCATCAGCACGCGATCCGCAACGCCGAGCGCGAGCGCACCACCACTGCCGCCCTCACCGATGACGACCGCAATGACTGGAACGCGCAGGCGCGCCATCTCGCGCAGGTTGCGCGCAATCGCTTCCGCCTGGCCGCGCTCTTCCGCGCCGATGCCGGGATATGCCCCGGGTGTATCGATCAAGGTGATGATCGGGCGGCCGAACTTCTCCGCCTGCTGCATGAGACGGAGCGCCTTCCGGTAGCCCTCCGGATGGGCCATACCAAAATTCCGTCGCATATTGTCCTTCATGTCACGGCCCTTCTGGTGGCCAATGACCATGACACTCTCGCCGTCCAGGCGGGCCCAGCCGCCGACAATCGCTTCATCATCGCGGTACGCACGGTCGCCGTGCAGCTCAATGAAATCGTTGAACGTGCGCTCCACGTAGTCGAGCGTGAACGGGCGCTTGGGATGACGCGCCAGTTGCACACGCTCGATCGCGGTCAGGTTGTCATAGGCCTGCTTTTGCAACTTCGCCAGCTTCTTCTCGAGCGCCGTGACCTCCTTCGTCACCTCCAGGCCGTGCGTGTCGGCAACTTCCTGGAGTCGGGCGATCTGTTCCTCGAGATCCGCGATGTCACGCGCAGCTGTCGGTTTCGTCGGTTTATTCAATGCGTCGTCCTTATGACCGGATCTTATGATCGGACCAGTCGAATGCGCTCAGCGCCAAACAGCTCGCGCAATTCGGCAAGAAGCGCGTCGTTGGGTGCCACAGTAATACTTCTGGACTTCAGGCGCACCCCGTCCCGCGTCA
>JBBSJG010000091.1:0-12425 GCA_038257485.1 Longimicrobiales bacterium
AAGGCCGGGATCGGCGGCGAGTGGCGCGAAGATCACCATGCCGAGCATCAGTGCAGCGAACACGGCCCACACGCCGGGAAGCGGGCGACTCATCGTCGCGGGCCGCCCGGTGGACTGACGCAGTCGCCGTTCCGCGACGCGGAACCACAACACTGCGAAGATGCGGACGAAGACGAGCAGTCCACCAATCGCGATGGCGTATTCGCCCGCGACTGCGAGAGGTCGTACGACGCCGAGCGTGATGACGACACCCGCGCCGAGCAGCAATGTGATCAGGAATGACGGTGGCAGCAGGTCATAGAGGTGAACGGGCCGGATGCGCGGACCCTGGCGGCCGAACCAGACCCATCCGCCCGCGGCCAGGAGTGCGAGTGCTGCCGCTGCGAGCCAGACACTGCGCGTCACGCTGAACACCGCCATGGCCGACACGACGCCGAGTGCTGCGGATGGGATCATACGACGACGCGGCGACCGTCGCTTTACGAGGATGTGCTTCATTGATCCGAGCAGCAGGATCATCCCCGCCAGTGCGCACCATGCAATGAGGGCGAGCGCGGTGCCACCGCGGACCAGGTGACTGGCGACGGGGATCAGTGCGCCGAGCACTGCGAGGACTGCGACAGCGCTCGCGAAGCCGGTGAACGTACCGCGATCGACGTGGCCGGGATCGAGTGCTGCAAGCGGGCCTGGCAACACCTCGCCCGGCTTGCGTGCAGATAGCACGCGCTGCAGGAATGCGAGTCCGACAACCCCGATGGCGAGCGGCGCGAGTGACGCTGTCAGAATCGAGGTCCGCCATGCAGGCGCGACTGCGTACATGACTGCTGCAAGAGAGACCGCGAGTTGCAGCACGATCGGTAGTGCGAGCATGATCGGGCGGGGTCTGCTTCCTCGCTGCTCCGCACGGCTCGACGCGTCCTGCCAGATCTGACATGCAGCGACCATTGCGGGCAGCGCGATCAACAGCGCGAAGAACGTTGTCGCGGCGGACGCATTGTTCGGTGGCGCCAGCCAAGCGCGGAATGCGAGCGTGCCTCGCACACAGATGAGCGTGTAGATAAGCCCGGCGCCGACGATGCGCCCTGCCGCGCCTGCAGCATCGAGGTTGCGCCACACCCACGCGAGCAGTGCAACACCCGCGATCCATGCGACGGCGGCCGCTCTCCGTCCGCTCGCGGGCTCCGTGTCATGCTGCTCGATCCGGACAAGATGACCATCCCGCCGGCCCGGCCCCGGCAGAAGCTCGTCCGATCCCGCGACGAGCTCGCGGGTAGACGCCATCGAACTCCACTGCCAGGCACCCTCGACATACTCGAGGATCCCGCCATACGGCGTCGCTGCCGCACCCGGCGACACCGCTGCAGGATTGATCAGCTTGATGGTGCCCGGCATGTCCGGCCCCAGCGTAGCAGCAACCAGGTAGCGCGTGGTATCGCCCGCGGATGGCTCGAGCTCCCAGCGCGCGCGCTGCTGCGATGCGAATCGGAGCTCGAATCGTTGCTGCTGTACATTCGCGCGCAGATCGATACCGACCGCGCGCGGGTACCCGATGCGCAGTGTATCAGCCTCGCCCGCAAACACCGCGGGCACGGGAGCGTCACCGACCACGATGCCCGCTGACGGGTCGCCACCGATGTAGTCGAAGCGACCGGATCGGAACAGAACCACCGTCGTCCCGCCGACGCGGATGTAGGATGTGCCGTCTGTGGTTGCCTCACGACGCGGACCGTCGTCGACAACGATGCGACGCGTGGCGCAACGGTACCAGCACCACCAGGGCCGCGTAACGTCGAGCGCCCCGCCGTCCTTTGTCGTGATGCGCGTGGTGCGGCCCAACCGAACCGCATTGACGGGTGTCGTCCCGACCAGCACGGGCGCGACGGACTGCGCGACGCGGATGTTCACGCCATCCGCCCCGGGATCGTAGGCGACGACGACGGCGGACGGCAGTGCGGTCGAGTCCGTGAGAACGAAATCCGACGCGGGACTGCTGCCTACAGTCAGCGAATCGGATAGATGATGGTACTGCCCGACAACGCGCATCGTGTAGGGCGCGATCGTCGGCCGTGCACGCACCTGCATGACGAGGAACGCCGCCAGCGGAACGAGGCAGGCGGCCGCGACGAGAAGTGCGGGCGGGATGGTAGTCCGGCGAGCGAGCACACCGAGCGCAAGCGCCACCGCGCAACATGAGACGATCAGGATTGCGAGTATCAACGCACTGCGCAGATTGAAAGTTGACGGGGGTTCGCGCGTTGACATGCGCGTATGACTTCGTTCATGCGGGCAACGACCCGGGGTGTAGCGGGGTGCTCGGCATTGGTGAGGCGCTTGTACTCGGTGAGCTGACCCCGCGCACGCACCAGCAGCGCGATCGCCGCCGGATAGTTGCCTTGCTCCACATATGCATCCGCGCCCGTGAACGTCAGCAGGCGGTCGTCCACCGGAGACACCGCGGGCGGGACAGAGTCGTCGCTGTCATGGTCGGGCTCTAACTTCTCGCCGCGGATCCGCATGAGCTCGTCGCGCAACTCCGCAACGCTGTCCTGCAGTGCCCGGTTCTCGGCCTGCAGTCTCGCCAGTTCGCTCTCCAGCTCCGGTGGACTCGCCGCGATCGTGACGGGCGCGGGCGCGGGCGTTCGCGCGAACGCGCGGAATACATCAACGGAGCCGGTCAGGGACTGCACCCGCATCTCGACAATTCCGATCCCCTCACGCACGCCGTAGATCCGCGCAGCGTCCGCCGCAACCACGAACCAGAACGCATTGGTTGCCGCGTTCGAGGGCGGCTTGACGCGTCGTATCAGTGCGCCGTCAATCCGCCGGCTCTGCCCGGTCTTCAATGCCAGCGGCAGACGGACCTGTCGTTCACTGTTGATCGATTCGGTGATTACGACACCGCCAGTGCCGTTGGTGCACGAGAGCGTGCGCACCGACCGCGCGCCACCAGTCATGGTGCGACGATATGTGCGGGTCAATGCGGTCGCCTCGATCGGGACGTCCCTCGCCCACGCCTTGCCGTTCCGCAGCCACTCCACCTCGAGATTCGGTTTCGGCAGCATGGCGGCACACGTCTGTGCGAGAATGACCGTGAGTGCTGCTGCAATCACCTGCCCGCCTGCACCGCGGCAAGACGTTCCTTCGCATTGCTTACGAGACGCGAGTCCTTCGCGTTCTCAATTACAAACTCGAGGTCCTTGCGAATGCGGCGGTCACCGCATCCCGTACTGATGCACGCCTCGGCGTGCTTGAACCTTACACGTGCTGCCGCATCGGCGTCCTTCACCTTGCCAATGGCGGCGGCCGTGCGTTCGAGCGCAAGGGCGATCAGGGACTTCGCCGAATCGGCGGTTTCGCCGTCGTCACCCGACAACTTTCGCGAAAAGCCCGCGTCATAGGATGCGAAGGCAAGCAGCGTATCCCATTCGATGCGCCTGGGATGCCTGCGCGGCAGCTCGGGCGGTTGGAGCAGTGAAACCACGGAGTCCATGGCGCCGACGGTGTACGCCTGCCCTGCGAGTTCGAGCCGACCAAGCAACTGTTGCTCGACAATCGCACGTTCGCGCGCGGGCGCACCGCGGAAATACCAGTTCATCAGACCCGCGACAATGACAAGCGCGACCACACCCGCGGCCATGAGCGCCAGCCGGTTCCTGTGCGTTGCCACGAATGCGCCCGTCTGCAGCTTGCGGTACTCACCGTTCACCCAGTCGAGCACAGCATTCTGGCCGATCGGGTTGATGCGGCCGGGTTCATCGCCGCGTGAAGAAATCGCGAAGTAGCGGCGGTTGATGAACGTCGTCTCGAGAAGCTCGATGACTTCGGGTGATGCCGCGCGGATCACT
The DNA here is from genome assembly GCA_038257485.1 of Longimicrobiales bacterium. Lineage (GTDB taxonomy): Bacteria > Gemmatimonadota > Gemmatimonadetes > Longimicrobiales > RSA9 > DASUXU01. The sequence goes on from JBBSJG010000091.1 coordinate 3,846, forward strand.
GCCTGCTTCGGGTCGGCGAGTGCGTGTTGGCGCTCGGCCGCAGGCAGTTGGTCGATCTTGCTGACACAGAAAGCGACGGGGGTCGTGACCGGTTGGCCGCCGTTCTTCTCGCGGACAGTTCCGATATGCCGCGCGATCTCGGCGAGCTTCGGCGGCGTGCCGGACGCGCCGTCGAAGAGCCAGATGACACCCGCAGCGCGCAGCATGTCGTCGAGCAGGATGCTCGCACTGTTGCGGGCGCGCACTGCATCGTCCGCGAACTCGCCGGCAGGATCTCGAAATGCGAGCGGCAGTGCTGCGACGGGATGACCCTGGTGCCACCGTCGTGCCGTGACACGCACGGACTGGCTCTCTGCATCGGGCGGTGTGGCATTGCGTCGGCCGGCGGCGAGGTCGGCGCGGGCGATACGGAGGTAGTCGCTGCTGTATGCGTCCGCCACGTCACCCGGACTGATCGCCCACGAAGTTCCTTCCTCGGATACGTCCTCGTCGATGTGCCACATTGCGCCGAGGAACCCGCTCTTCCCCGAGCTCTTGGCACCCCACAGGACGACCGCGGCGTCTGGCTTCGGCGTCATTGCGCGCCTCGCTCGACAACGCCCGTGATCATCTGGATGATGCGACGCTGCAGCCCGCCCGTGCCGAGCGCATCGCGCAGCCGCTGCCGTGATGCGTCACTGATCTGTGTATCCGGCGATTCGATGGCCAGCGCGAGCTGCTCGTAGGCGACCTCGTCCTCTGCGGCGCGACAGAGCGCGACCGCGCGGTCGAGGCGTCGAAGCCGCACCGTCATGCCACCATTCGCGACGCCCGCCTGCTCGAGCTCGGCGAAGGCATCCGTATCCGTGATCGTGGCGAGCAGCTCGAGCGCGATCTCGAGAATGCCGCGGTGCGTGCCATTCGCACATCGCTTGTCCATGGCGTCCGCGAATGCAGCCTTGAGTGGCGCGAACCCCTGGTGAGACCGCGACAGCGTGAGGTGTCCGTTGCGTGCGGCGAGAACAACAGTGGCAAGCCGAGCAATCGCGTCATCGGTGGCGCCCAGGTCGCGCACTGCCTGCAACAGGTCGCGCGTGGACGCTGCCTGCTCCGTGCTGCGGCCGAGGAGCGGCAGCAACTCCTCACCCCCTTTGAGGCCCAGCAGTGCATCGGCACCGGTGCCCATTTCCTCGAGCACCCGTTGCACACGCGCACGGAGAGGCGGCTGCAGCGAAGCGAGCAATGCCCCGGCCGCCGCTACGCGGATCTCCCGTACACTGCCACCACTGCCTCCATCCGCCGACCGGAGCACCAGCGCAGCCGCAATGGCCGCGGCCGCGTCGTCATTCAATTGTTCGCTGCGCGCCGTTGCTGCGGTCGCCGCGTCCGCAGCACTCTGGCCCGCGAGCTGACGGTCCGAGAAGAGCGCAGGCAGTGCATCGCGCAATGCCGGCGACCGTTCGATCAGCGCGTCCGCAGACGCCTGGAGGTTGACGATTTCACGGATGTCACGACTCTCGAGCACCGCCTTGTCCAGCGCTGCTTCCACTCCCTCACGGCACAACAGTACGAGCTTCTTGATGGCTGCAGGTTCCGTCACATGTGGCGCGATGGCCACAGTCGGATCGACGATGCGCCTCGCTCCAGCGAGGTCGCGCCGCACGCGCGAGGCCTCCGACAATGCCCCCGCGAATCCACCGATCGCAGTGTCCGGCAATTCCGACGGCACCATGCCGGCCGCAGCGCGCGGATCAATGGCGAGCAGCAGCACGAGCGCGTCGGCATTTCCGGCAGTGGCGAGTGCACGGATCAGGTATGCGCCCAGGTGCGCACCCGGCATGCGGCCCGTGGCGATCAACCGTCGCGCTGCCTCATCCTGAAGTTGTGTCGCGGTCGCGGCGTCCGTCTGCTCGATCGCGGACATGAGATGGAGCGCGAGTGATTCGCCGTCGCCTCCTGCATCCACACCGGACGTAACCGCAGTGCGAATGTCGGATGGCGATGACTGATTGAACACCTCCGTGAGCTTGGCTTCCACTTCAGCATGACGACCCGTCACGGCCAGCCGGAACGCCGTCGCCATATCCTTTGCCTCGAGTGCATCGCTGAACGCAATCAGGTCCACCACACGCGTCACTTCCTCACGCATGTGGTCCGTGCTCACACCGGTCTTTTCAAACAGGGCATGCGCTGTATTCAGCGTCCCGGGCGAGCGAGCGGCATCGGCCAGCCTGCTCGCGAGTCCGACCGGCACATCCAGCGATACGTTCGGCAGCACGTGCTTCCACGGGCCCGCCTGCAGATTTGCGTGCAACTCGTCCGAAAGCGTGACGCGCGGCGGGTATGACGGGACGCGGAACGCGCGTGTCTGGAACGTCAGCGCCGGACGCAGCCGCGGCGGCAGTAACAGAGTGAACAGTTCCATCCTGCGACGGCGGTCCGCGCGGTCGATGGACAACACGGTGTCGCCGAGGAGCACTGCGGGCGCGAGTGTCATGAGGGCGGCGTGCGCGTCGTCGAGTGCTGCGAGCCGTTCAATGTCCTGCGCCGCTGTGCGCTCGTCGACCACCGGTGGCGGCAGTGTAGTCAGGACATCATAGACGTCGTCGGACGACGGCATCACTGCGAATGCGTTATTGCGCGCGCGCGCAAAATCCTCATCGTTCAGCCATACAACGTCCGTCATGAACGCACCACCGCGGTGTGCATCACGCCAGTTGTACGTGGTGTAGCGGATGATGAGATGACCGCCTTCGGGAGGCCGCAGATACGCGAGTTCCTCCGCAATGCTCGCGTCATGCGGCACATTGCCGAGCAGCAGTCGCTCGGCGAGCGACCTCGCGGCATTGATGTCGATGTTGTCGGTCTTGGCGACGACATCGTAGTCGCCGGTCGATGTGAGCTTGGCGTAGATGACGCGCGCAGGCTGAGTAGGCTGCGTCATGTCAGCGCACCAGGCCGACGGAACGCGGCTCGATGATCCACTGGAACGGCTCCAGCAGACCCCACGGCCGCGGCACCAGGCGCAGCGTGCCATCCGCGTTCTGTTCGCGTTGCGCGTTGCCGAATGCAGAACATGAGAAGATCTTGTAGTTGGTGAAGCTGCGCTGGATCAGTCCGTATGCACTGCCGAGCCGCTCGCGCAGGAACTGTGACGGGTGTTCGCGGCCGGCCGCATCGAGATCCATCTTCGTGAGGCAGACCGCGGTGGGGATCGTGAGCCGGTTGGCGTGATCGAGGACGTTCGAGCCGCCGGGCTGGTCGCGCAGCGAACGGACCATCTCGCCAATGTTGTCCGCGAACATCTCCCAGTACCGCGTGCTCGCGTCGCGGTGCATTGCATCAATCAGCAGAACGAGACCTCGCGCATTGGCTGCGAGCGAGAGCACTCGCCTGCCCGCATCCGTGCGAACGCCAGGACGGAAGACTTCGCCGCTCGGGTCCATCAACGCGAGATCCCATTCCTTTGGAGCGCGTCGCAGGAATCCGCCGGACGGCGGACACTGCAGCTTGAACCAGAACGGGTCCTCTGTCACCTGTGTCGGCTGCAGGGGGTTGCCCGTCTGGATCTGTGCGATGAGGTCGGCGGCGTAGTCCGACGCACGCGTGTCGGCCGGCGCGACCCGCCAACGGGGCCCCTCGTCCGCATTGTCCGGACGCAGCAGCAGGCAGCCCAGGAATGTGGACTTGCCGGACTCCCGCGGACCCCACAGGAGGATGGGACTGGCGGATGCCGTCGCACGCGATGATTCCATGCTCTGATCAGGCCGTTCGAGATTCAGGATTGGACCACCTGGCAGGTTGGTGAGCCACTTCAACGACAATATGCCGTCCCGCCCATCCGGGCGGAAAGGCCGGCTCCTCATGGTCGTACGCGCTCCCGCGGCCGCGGTTTCAATGACACCGCGCGTGAATATTGCCGGTGACGCGCATGTGATGCACTGACCGCTAACCGCTGTCCAGGAGTAGTTCCGTGAACCGTAACGTTCTTCCGCTGACCCTGATCCTGATCCTGGCGGCGTGCGGTGCGGCCGCAGTCAACCCGACGCCGTCGCCACAGGCTTCGTCTGCCCGCGAGGGCGTATGGCCGGATGAGGGTCCGCGCACATGGGCGCCTCGCGCGACCGAGACGGCCATCACCGCCAACGATCTTCGCACGCGCGTCTATCAGATCGCGGACGACTCGATGATGGGCCGCCGGATCGGCGAGCTGGGCAACCTCAAGACCACGGAATACATCGCGGCCGAGTTCAAGCGACTCGGGCTCAAGCCCGGCGGCGACAACGGCACGTACTTCCAGACGCTCGCGTATGGCGTGACCGGGTTTGACAGCGCACAGGCGCGGATGTCTGCGGGCGGTGCCGCATTGGTGGTTAAACAGGAATGGCTGCCGCTGTCGCCGGTATCGGCACAGAATGCGCCGACTGTGTATGCCGGTCGCTGGGGGGATGTGAATGCGACACTCGATCCGAGCGTCGTCCGCGGGAAGATCGCAGTGTTCAGCGCACCAACGCTCCCGCCGGCTGCTGCGGGCGGCAGGGCGGGCGGCGTCCGCGGCGGTGCGGGTGGCTTCGCGGCCGTGAGCGATGCACGCGCACGCGCAGCAGGTGCCGTGGCGGTGTTCGTGGTGTCGCTCGATTCCGTTCCGGCGACGGCCATGACTACGACCTTCAACACCACGCGCAACGGCATGAGGATCGAAGTCGGTGGCGGCATCGGTGCCGCGGCCATCACAGATGCGGCGGCGGCGAAGATCTTCGGCGCACCGGTCGCAGGCCTCGCTGTCGGCACGACCGGCCGACCCGTGACTGCATCGTGGGCGTATGACACCCGCCGCAGCACGTACCCTGCCCACAATGTCATTGCAATCCTGCCGGGCTCCGATCCCGCACGCGCGGGAGAGTATGTTCTCGTCGGTGCGCACAACGACCATGTCGGCGTCAATCCTGTGGTCGTCGAGCACGACTCGCTGCGCGCGTACAACCGCGTGATGAAGCCGCAGGGCGCAAACGATCGATCCGCGACCCCGCCGACCGCCGGGCAGAAGCAGCGGATCGACTCCATGATCGCACGTGCACGGTCCATCCGCGCGCCACGCCTCGATTCCATCATGAACGGTGCGGATGACGATGCTTCCGGCACCGCCGTCCTGATGGAGATCGCGGAGCAGTTCGCGAAGGAGCGGCCCGCGCGCTCGATCATCTTCATCTCGCACCAGGGCGAGGAGGGCGGGCTCATGGGCTCGAAGTGGTTCGTGGATCACCCGACGGTGCCGCTCAAGCAGATCGTGGCAGCCATCAACATGGACATGCTCGGCAAGGGTCGGGTCACCGACGTCCGCTTCGGCGGCCCCAACTCCGTACAGTCCCTCGGCTCGCGCCGTATCGCGCCGCAGTTCGGCGAGATCATCGACAGCGTCAACGCCATCAGCCCGCGGCCCATGGCCATCGACAAGAGCTGGGATGTCCCTGCGAATCCACTCAATCGGTTCTGCCGGAGCGACCAGGTCAACTACGTCAATAATGACATCCCGACTGTGTACTTCTCGCTGGGCTATTCGATCGACTACCACATGCAGACGGACGAGCCGCAATATATCGATTACGAGCACGGCGAGCGGCTGGGCCAGTTCGTGCACCAGTTGATGACTGCGGTGGCGAACCGGGTGCACCGCCCGCTGGTTGTTGGGCAGGACACACTCTACCCGTCCTGCCGATAGGCTGCGATGGGATCATGGCAGGATTCCTGCAACCCCGCGCAGCGCGAAGTAACGGACGGTTCATACAGGAGGGGATATGCAGTTTCGGAATGCAGCAGTGCTGGTGATGGCAGCGGGTCTCGCAGTTGGCTGTGCCACGCAGGACGCGGATGATGGTGCAATGGCGTCGATGGACTCGGTGCCGATGGCGGCGCCGATGACTCCAGCAATCACGGATGGCCAGATTGCGGCGATCGTGATGGCGGTGAACAGCGCGGATTCGGCTCAGGGCGAACTCGCGGCCAGAAGCGGTACGCATGCGGACGTGAAGGCATTCGGCAAGCGTCTGGCGACGGATCACGGTGCCGTCAACAAGCAGGCGACGGACTGGGCAACCGCGGCCGGCGTCACGCCGGAAGAGAGTGACGACAGCCGGAAGATGAAGCAGGATGCAGCGGACCACATGACGTCGCTGCAGGGCAAGACGGGCGCGGATTTCGACAAGGCCTACATCGACCACGTAGTCACGTCGCACCAGCAGGTCCTCGATGCACTGGACCAGAAGCTGATCGCGGGCGCACAGAATGCCGACCTGAAGAAGATGCTCACGGATGTACGTCCGGCAATCGCGGCGCATCTCGATGCGGCTAAAGCGATCCAGACCAAGCTGAATCAGTAGTTCCGCGGCGTTCGAACAAAGAAAACGGGGCAGGCACCGCATTGGGTGTCTGCCCCGTTCAGTACTGAGGACGCCGCGTCAGTTTCCGATCGCTCGTTTCAGCGCGTATCTACCGCCAACGACCGGGATCTCGATGGATGTGTCATCGAGATCAATCGTGAGTGCCGTGCCCGGCTGCGGCCACAGCGTGAAGTCGCGATCACTCGAGAAGATCATGAGTGCGATGCGCTTCCCTGCTGCGATCACTTGATCGTCCGGCTGCAGACTGAACGTCATCTCGTAGAACTTGCGCGGCACGAGCGGCTCACCGACATCGAACGAATCGAAGTTGCCACCCTTCGTCAGCGCCTTGTGGTTCTGCGGGTCGGCCCATCCTCGCGTAATTACATCGAACGCGCTGTTGTCGCCGCCCCCGAGCGGGAGTGCGACAAGCCACACAGACAGGTTCGCGGCTGGCTTGCTCGATGCCAGCTTGATGGTGATGGTGGAATATCCCGATATGTGAACAGGATGGCCCAACACACCGGTCGCGTACAGCAAACGGTTCGGGCTCATTTCCGCCTGCGCGAGCACGTGACCGCTATGCGTCACGTCATCCACGAGCCGTTCAGTGCCCTCGCCATCTCCGTCATCCAATGTCAGCGCGCCAATCGCATTGCCACCCTTGCGAATGTGCAGCTCCACCGCCTTTGCATCCGGATGCGGATAATCGGGATACGCCACCGGTGCAGTGCCGCGAGGCACGCCTTCGCGCACGATGAACGAGCGAGGATCGTTCTCGACATCATTGCGCACGTCGTACAGATAGCGCGTGAACCAGCGGTTGCGCATTTCCAGCGGCGGGGCTCCACCATGTCCGCCCTGGTGGAAGTACGCCTGTGCGGGCACGCCCTGCTTCTTGAGCGCCTCGTAGATGCGGACGCTGTGCTCCGGCACGACGTTCCAGTCGTTGAACGCATGCGCCATGAGGGTAGCGGCACGAACATTCTTCACACGATTGAGCTGATCACGTTCCGCCCAGAACGCGTTGTAGTCGCCGTGCTCACGGTCGCGCCCCTTCGCAAACAGATCGTCGCGCACGGCCGCTGCGCACTTCGCACGCGTCGCGGGGTTCCCGCTCGCGACGAAGTCGTAAAGGAAGTCGATGTCCTCGCCCAGCCATCCGAACGGATGCCGGACCAGGCCGTTCGAGCGATAGTAGTGGTAATACGACGTGTTGGGCGCGATCGGGATGATCGCTTCGAGACCCTGCACACCCGTGAGTGCCGCCGCAATCGGGATGGTCCCATTGTACGACGTGCCCGTCATGCCGACCTTACCGGACGACCACGATGTCGCAACGACCTCTTCCATGCCGTCCTGCGTGGTATATCCCCTGGCACGGCCGTTCAGCCAGTCGATCACCGCCTTGGGCGCGAGCTCTTCGGTCGGGCCGCCGATCGCGACGCATCCTTGCGAGAGACCGGTGCCGGGCGCTTCGGAGTGGACGACGGCAAATCCCCGCGGCACCCAGGTCGCGACCTCCGAGTTGCCGATGCGCGTGCGGTCCGGCTGATAGCGGATCGCGGGCTGGGACGTGCGCGGCGGCGGCGGCGCCCCGACCTCCTGCTTCACGTCCCACAGATATGGCTTTTCACCGGACGTGCCAGCGAAATAGGGGCTCGACTCGTAAACCACAGGAACTTTGAGGCCCTCGGTGTCCGTCTGACGAGGTCGCGTGACGTCGACGTGCATCCGGTCCCTGCGCCCGTCGCCGTCAGAATCGAATTCTGTCTCGACCCAGAGGCGGTGGCGGATCCATTGCGAGGAATCAGCGAAGGCAGGAACGATCTGGGCCTGTCCATTGACGAAGACCGGCCGGGCAGGTGCCTGCGCAGCAGCAGGCGATGTGAGCATCGCCACGGCGCCGATCGACAGCGCAACTTCCAGTTTCCGCATATGTATTCATCCCGGTTCGATGGAATCCGATGGCGCGGCATCGGCGATCGGGGGATTGCCCGCCACGTTCGCCATGCGTGCGCCGCGCGCGCTCTAGCGCCCCGCCAGCGCGATCAGCTCGAGCTGCAACCCGCGAATCCGGTTTGCATCCGCAGCAGAGTGCGTACCGCCCACGATTTTCGCGACTTTCTCCGTGGCCTGTTCGAGCTCGCGCTGGCGTACCTGCGCATTGCCCTTCTGCGCTTCATCCAGGTCTTCCATGATCTCTTCGGCGACCTTCGGTCCG
>JBBSJG010000092.1:0-12401 GCA_038257485.1 Longimicrobiales bacterium
GATCCGAGGCCGCCAGTGAGCAGGTGCTCCTCGGCGACAACGATCGCGCCGGTCTCCGCGGCCGCGCGGCGGACGGCTTGGTCATCGAGCGGCTTCACGGTCGCCATGTTCAACACGCGTGCCTCGATACCGTCCTTCGCGAGGCGATCTGCCGCGACGAGTGCCGCGCCCACGAGCATACCGTTGGCGATAATCGTCACATCCGTCCCCGCGCGGAGCTCGTCCGCACGGCCGAACTGGAATTCCGACGGTGTCTCCTTGTAGACGAGCGGCGCCTTCGGACGGCCTGAGCGGATGTAGACGGGACCCTTGTGCGCATACGCGGCGGCAACTGCGGCGCGCATCTCGTGCTCATCGGCCGGCATACACACCACGAAGTTGGGGAGCGCGCACGCGAGCGCGATATCCTCCACGGACTGCTGACTCACGCCGTCTTCACCGAGCGAGATGCCGCCGTGACTGCCGCACACCTTCACATTGAGATTGGGATATGCGACGGCCATGCGCAGCTGATCAAAGCCCTTAAGGACGACGAACGATGCAAAGCTCGAGATAAACGGCGTCTTGCCACAGCTCGCGAAGCCGCCGGCCATGCCGACCATGTTCGCTTCCTGGATACCGACATTGATGAAGCGATCGGGATACGCCTGCCCGAAGTCGTAGCTCTTCGTGCTCTTTGCGAGGTCGGCATCCAGTACGACAATGTCATCATGCAATGCGCCGAGTGCCTTGAGCGCTTCGCCGTAAGCGTCGCGCGTCGCCTTGCCGATGGTAAGGCCGGGGTAGAGCGAGTTCATTTTGAAACGCCCTTTCCGTTGCCACTCGTGACCAGCGTCGGCTCCAGTGTGGCGACGTCGAACTCCGCGAGACTGCGCGCGAGCTCATCGTCGCTCGGGGCGACGCCATGATACGAGTTCTGGTGCTCCATGAAGCTGACGCCCTTCCCTTTCACTGTATGCGCAATGATGCAGACGGGCCTGAACTGCGATTCGGCCCATGAGAAGGCGTCGCAAACCGCGGCCATGTCGTGACCGTCGATCTCGCGCACCACCCAGTTCATGGATTCCCACTTCGCGGCAAACGGATCGAGTGTGATGATGGCGTCGACGGGGCCGTCGAGTTGGAAGTCGTTGGCATCTACAATGGCGACGAGCTTGCTGGGTTTGTGGTGGCCGGCGGCCATTGCAGCCTCCCAGACCTGCCCTTCCTGACATTCACCGTCACCGAGCAGGACCCAGGTGCGGAAGTCCATCTTGTCCATGTCGGAGGCCATTGCCATGCCGACTCCGATCGAGAGTCCCTGCCCGAGTGAACCCGTGGACGCTTCGATACCTGGCATCGAGCCCTTCACCGGGTGGCCCTGCAGCCGCGAATCGATCTTGCGCAGCGTCTTCAGCTCGGCGACGTCGAAGAATCCCGCCTCCGCCATGGCAGCATACTGAACCGGCACACCGTGTCCCTTCGACAGGATGAACCGGTCGCGGTCCGCCGAGTCCTGGTCGGCGACGTCATATCGGAGGAAGCCGCCGAAATATAGCGCCGTGACCAGTTCAACGGCCGACAGCGAGCCGCCCGGATGGCCCGACTTCGACTCGTGCAACATTTCAATGATATGCCGCCGAATCCGGAGCGCGCGTGCTGTCAGCGCGCCGAGATCGGCAGGTGGCCGGACGTCTTGAGTTTGCGCCATTATTCGAGTGTTTTGAGGGGGTGTGCAGGGACGAGGGGGAAATGTAGTCATGGCGGGGGGGCGTGGCAAAACGGGCGGCTTCGCAGGGAAATGGGAAATGGGAAATGGGCTGGAGGGGTGAGGGGGCTGGAGGGGTGAGGGAGGGTCACCTCTCCAGCGAGACCCAGTGATCAGACGGGCTGCTCGTCCGCGGTCGCGGTGGGGGCGGGCAGTTGCTGGTCGGCGATGCGGGAGAGGGCCACGTAGTAGGCGATTTCGGCCATGCTCTCGCGGACTTCCAGTGCATCGAAATACAGCTCGACGGACTCCGAGAACGGCTGGTCCTTCTCGAGAAGCTCGACGAAGCTGAGGGCGTTGTCGACGTGGGTCTCGAGAATGGCGACCTCGGTCCTCGCGGCGGACAGTTCGACCCAGTCCCGCAGGTCGTCCTTCACGCGGCCACGCATGCGAGACCGCATGTTCTTGATGAACGATCGTGGCGTCGCACTCTCGTCGGCGACCTCCTGGGCCTCCGCCTTTGTCACCAGGTCTGGCCAGACTTCCGAGTTTGCCGCTTGTTCGCCGATCGTGGCGAGCGCGCGCGTCGTGATCACACGGGCTTCGTCGTCCGACAGGCGAAGCAACCGGGTATAGATGCCAAGCGCGTTTTCGAACGGCACCTGGTTGCCGACCAGGCGAATCAGGCGCAGGGCGTGCTCGACGTGCGTGTTCAGCAGGCGTTCCTGCGACACGGCAATGGCAAGCTCCACACGACGGCGCATGCCTTCTGAGAGGTCATTCGAGGAGAACGGATTTTTCACTTTGTCAGCTCCGACAGGTGCCCAATATCCAGGAGTTCATCGGAGCGGTGCGTGTGCAAGTCCCGTTCCGATGAATTTCCCCGCGCGAACTCGTCAACCTAGCCCATCCGCGTCCGCCCCGCAGCAATCTCTGCTGCGACCGCCGCGCGCGATGATCCACCGGCGACACCTCTTGCCTCGACGGACGCCAGTGCACTGAGCGGCGGCCGGCCTCCCTCGAGGAACTTCGGGTGCGCGGCCTCCCACGCTGCATCCGGCAGTGACACGAGCGGCACGCCGGCAGCCTCGCCGCTGCGCAACAGTTGACCGACCGCACCGTGGGCCTCCCGGAACGGAACGCCACGCCGCACCAGCTCGTCGGCGAGGTCCGTGGCGAGCAACGCCTCGTCCTCGGCCGCATCGCTCAGGCGGCCTGCATCGAACGTCAACGCCGCGATCGTCTCGCGGGTCGGCGGCAGGACCAGCAGCAGCGCGTCGAACGTCGAGAATAGCAGGCGCTTGTCGTCCTGCAGGTCCTTGTTGTACCCCGACGGCAGACCCTTGAGCATCGTGATTGACGCGGTCAGGTCCCCGATGAGCCGGGCCGACACACCCCTCGCCAGCTCGAGGCCGTCCGGATTTCGCTTCTGCGGCATCAGGCTGGACCCGGTCGTGTACGCATCCGGCATGGTCACGAACGCGAACTCCTCCGTGGAGAAAATGATGAGGTCTTCCGCGAGACGTGACAGGTGCGTGCCGATCATGGCCCCCACGAACAACAGCTCGCACACCCAGTCGCGGTCACCCACGGCGTCGAGCGAGTTGTCGGAGACCGCCCGGAACCCGAGCAGCTCCTTCAACAGCGTGCGATCGACCGGAAACCCGGAGCCACTGATGGCGCCCGAGCCGAGAGGCAATACGGCGACACGGTCCACCGCGTCCGCGAGCCGCTCGCGATCGCGCTGCAATGCCCAGAAGTGCGCCATGATCCAGTGAGCAACACGTGTCGGCTGCGCCCTGCGCAGGTGTGTATACGACGGCATCAGGACGTCGATCGTAAGCTCCGCCTGCGCCAGCAGTGCAGACTGCATGGCGACCAGTTCGCGATCGAGTGATTCCGCGGCGCGCATGGCCCACAGCCGGCTGTCCGTTGCAACCTGATCGTTGCGCGACCGGCCGGTGTGCAGCTTGCCCGCGACCACACCGACTTCTTCATACAGCAGCCGCTCAACGAGCGAATGGATGTCTTCATCGGGCGCGCCTGCGGCCGCACCTTCCGCAATACGTATGGCGACCTTGCGAAGGCCCGCATCCAGAATTCGCGCCTCGTCGACTGTAAGAACGCCGGCACGCGACAGGGCCTGCACCCACGCACGGCTCCCCTCGATGTCCTCGACCCACAGGCGGATGTCCGTCGGCAGGCTGCGGTTCAGATCATCGAGTGATGCTGCGGGCGCGCCGCCATGGCGACCACCCCAGAGCCGGTGCGGCGCGATTCCACTGACCGTCGCAACACCTGCGACGGCCGGTTGTGCAGCACTGGTTGCATTCATCCGCGATGCGTCCTCCCTACCCTGCAATCGATGACTCCACGACGCCGCCATACGACGGCACCGGCTTCTTGCTTGCGTTGTACTCGTCCTCCGCCATCCGCTGCCTTGCCTCCGCCGCGGTCGGAATCGCGAAGAGCTTGAGGAAGCCGTCCGCATCCGCGTGATCGTAGCTGCCCTCCGAACCGAACGACGCAAGGGCCTGGTCATACAGCGACATCGGGCTCTGACGGCCGGCGATGATGACATTGCCTTTGTACAGCTTCATGCGGACGGTACCGGTCACGCGCTTCTGTGTCTGATCGACCATCGCGTCGAGTGCCTCACGCTCCGTCGTCCACCAGCGTCCGTCATACACGAGGTCCGCATAACGCAGCGACAGTGTGTCCTTGAGCGACAGTGCACGACGGTCGAGCACGATCTGCTCGAGCTCGCGGTGCGCCGTGTAGAGCAGTGTGCCACCCGGCGTCTCGTAGATCCCACGCGACTTCATGCCGACGAGGCGATCCTCGATGATGTCCGCGCGGCCGATGCCATGACGCGCGCCGATGTCGTTGAGTGCGAGCACCAGCTCGACCGGACCCATCACCTCACCGTCCACCGTGACCGGATAGCCCGACTCAAAGCCGATCTCAACGTACTCTGCCTTGTTCGGTGCATCCTCGGGCGACACCGTCATCATGAACAGGTCCGCCGGCGGCTCGTTGGCCGGATCCTCGAGGCATCCACCTTCATGCGAGATGTGCCAGAGGTTGCGATCCCGCGAGTAGATCTTCTCCTTCGAGACGTTCAGGCTGATGCCGCGCGCTTCCGCGTACTCGATCGCATCTTCGCGCGAACGGACATCCCACTCACGCCACGGCGCAATGATGCGCTTGCCCGGCGCGAATGCCGCGTACGTCAGCTCGAAACGCACCTGGTCGTTGCCCTTGCCGGTGCAGCCGTGCGCGAGTGCATCCGCGCCGACCTTGACCGCGAGCTCCGCCTGACCGCGCGCAATGATCGGGCGGGCCATTGAAGTGCCTAGCAGATACTTCCGCGCATAGATCGCGCCCGCACGCAGTGTCGGGAAAATCGTTTCCGTGACAAACGCCTCGCGCAGGTCCTGTACGACGAGAGCAGACGCACCCTGCTCCTTCGCGCGCTTCTCGAGGCCGTGCAGCTCTTCGCCCTGCCCAACGTCGGCGGCGACACAGATGACTTCCGCCTCATACGTCTCGCGCAGCCACGGCACGATGATGGATGTATCGAGACCGCCCGAGTATGCCAGAACCACTGTAAAAGCCATTGTACTCTCCCGTTCTATAAAAAACTTTGATCGTTCACTTCATCAACGAACTGCATGTATGCGACGGCGTTCGGGTCAGACCGCCAGTGTGCGCGCAACCGCGACTTCGACACACTGCGACCGGCGGCTGCAACCGTCGCAGTCGGCAGCGACCTTCTCAGGGAACTCCGAGACGATGGTCGGATCGAAACCGACCTTTGCAAAGAACTCGACCTGCATCGTGAGCGCGAACACCCGCCCGATCCCGAGCAGCCGTGCATCCTCGACCAGTGCTTCGACCACGTGCCTGCCGAGACCCAGACCCTGGCAGTTCGACGCGACCGCGAGTGCGCCCACTTCCGCCGTCGCCGAAGAGTAGATGCGCAGCGCACCACATGCGACGACACGGCCGTTCTCGATCGCGATCACATAGTCGCGGATCGTGCGGTTCACCTGCTCCAGTGTGCGCGGCAGGAGCAGGCCGTTGCCGACGAACTGCTCCGTCAGCGCGTGGATCCCGGTAGCGTCCTTCGGCATTGCGCGACGCATCGTGATCCGGCGCTCCGTTGCCGGCGGTACCACGATCTGCACGGGACGCGTCGACCGTTGGCGTTCCAGCTCCAGACGAACTTCCGTATCGAAATGCGGCAATGCCCTGCCGCGTGTCACGGGTGCAATCACGAAAGCACCTCCTCCAGGATCGAAAGTCCCTCTGCGATCTCTGCCGGCTCGATATTGAGCGACGGCAGCAGCCGCAGTACGCGTTCACCCGCCGAAATCACGAGCAACCCCATCTCGAGTGCGGCAGCCACAACCGGCGCCGCAGGCTGGTCCAGCTCGATGCCCCACATCAGTCCGACACCTCGCACTTCCGCGATGCCGCCCCGCTCCGCGAGCTTGCGGAGTCCGGTCTCAAGCTGCTGGCTGCGCGACCGCACTTCTGCCAGGAAACTCGGATCGCTGATGCGCGATACGACTTCCAGTGCGACCGTGCTAACGAAGGGTCCGCCACCGAACGTGGTCGCATGGTCGCCGGGGGACATGACGGATGCCACTGCATCAGTCATCAGGACTGCACCCATCGGAAGACCACCTGCAAGCGGCTTCGCCAGGGTGACCATGTCCGGCACAACGCCGAGCCATTCGTATGCGAACAGGCGACCCGTGCGTCCAACACCACACTGTACTTCGTCGAAGATCAGGAGCGCGCCGGCGGCAGCCGTGAGTTCACGCAGCTTTGCGACATACTCCGTAGACAGCGGCTGAATCCCACCTTCGCCCTGGATCGGCTCCACGATCACTGCGGCCGTCTTCGCAGCCGAGATCACTGCACTCGCTTCGGCGATGTCACCCGGTGTGATGAACTGCACACCCGGCATCAACGGCTCGAACGGTATCTGCATGGACGGCCGGTCCGTTGCGGCGAGCGCGCCGAACAGGCGGCCGTGGAACGCGCCCCGCAGCGCGACGATCTCATGCTTCTCCCCTGCACCGCCCGCCCCGCCGCAGTCGACCGCGGCACGCGCGTACTTGCGCGCGAACTTGAACGCAGCCTCGTTGGCTTCCGCACCGGAGTTGCAGAAGAACACGCGGTCTGCGAACGACTTGTCTGTGAGCAACGCTGCGAGTGCGACAACCGGCTCGGTACGGAACAGGTTCGACGTGTGCACCAGGCCCGTGTCAGCCGCCGACTGCATGGCCGCCGCGATTCCGGCGTCGCCATAACCGAGCGCGTTCACACCGATGCCGCTCGTGAAATCGAGATACGAACGGCCGTCGCTGTCGACGAGATGCCTGCCCTTCCCGCTCACGAAGACCGGTGCTGCCGGGCGATACACGCCGAGAAGTGCGTTCTCCACTGCAACCTGTGTCGTCAAGCGGCCACCTCCACCAATGCCTGCACGGTCGTTCCCGCCGCGCCATCCGTCAGTGTGTCGAGCCCGCCGATGCGAACCCGCCCGATTCCTGCCGCAACCGCATCCGCAGCAGAATTCAGCTTCACAGCCATCCCGCCCCACGCACCGCCAGTCGCGATCAGGTGCGCAGTCTCATCGACACTGACCAAAGACCGCGTCTCATTCTGGATATGCACACCGTCCACGTCCGTCAGGAAGATCAGCTCCGTTGCACCGATCGCTTCTGCCACGGCAGACGCGACTTCATCCGCGTTCACGTTGAGCGAGCTGCCATCCGTCGCCAGCGAAATGGGCGACAGGACCGGCGTGATTCCCCGCGCGAGCAGCCACTCGATCAGTTCGCTGCGGATCTGGGTAACGCGACCGACACATCCGAGTGCGCCGTCGTGCGCGACCTCTGCACGGATCAGCGCGCCATCCACACCGCACAAGCCCATGGCGTCCACACCTTCGCCGATCAGCGCCGCTACAACCCGCTTGTTCACGCGACCCGTCAGCACCATCGCCGCTGCGTCGAGCGCTGCCGGCGGCGTGATGCGCTTGCCGTTGTGCCACTCCGCAATCACACCGAGTTGCTGCGAGACTGCCGTGATCTCCGGGCCGCCGCCGTGCACGATCACACACGGCTCATCCATCATTGCCGCGTGCTTCGCGAACGACTCGAGCCACGCCGGGTCCGTCAGGGCTGCACCACCGATCTTCAATACACGCGTCATGAATGCAGCCCCTCCGTTTCGTTCAGGCCGAGGACCAGGTTCGCGTTCTGCAACGCCTGGCCAGCAGCGCCCTTCAACAGGTTGTCGAATGCAGCCATCACCAGCACCATCGGACGACCCATGTTCTGCACATCCGCGAACCCGAGCGCAACCACATTCCGCCCCGCCACATCCCGGATCGACGGCAGGCCGTCACTATAGACATCGATGAACGGCTCGTCCGCATACTTCGCGAGGCACGCGCTCCGCAGGTCTGCCGCGGTGACGCCGTCGCATACAGGCACATACAGCGTTTCCAGGATCCCCCTGCGGATCGGCAGCAGGTGTGGCGTGAAAACGAACTCCGTCGCCTGTCCTGCAAGCCGTTCGAGGCCCGCGGCGATCTCAGGTACGTGGCGGTGCACATTCCCGACGCCGTACGCCCGATAGTCTTCCGCAACCTCGCCGAACAGCAGGTCCCGCTTCGCCGAACGGCCTGCACCCGTCACACCCGACGCTGCATCCGCGATCAGCGGGCGGCTGCCATCGACCAGACCCGCCTGCCACAGCGGCGCCATCGCCACCAGGATGCCCGTCGGATAGCAGCCTGGGTTCGCGATCAGCGAGGCACCCGAGATCGCACTCCGCCACAGCTCCGGCAGCCCGTACACGGCGCCGTGTGAACCCTCCCGCAGATCGGCCGACAGATCGATCGATACCGCGCCCGCCTCGGCAGCCTTCAGGGCCCAGTCGCCGGACTGACCCGTGGGCAGGCAGGAGAAAACCACGTCCACAGCACCCAGAGGCGCGTCCGCCGCCTTCACATACTTGAGACCGTTACCGACCACCGATTCGCCGGCCTCCGCTTCGGACGTTGCGAATGCGAGGTCGATGTGGGGGTGGCGCCGCAGGAGTCGAACGAGCTCCTGTCCGGTGTATCCGGTTGCGCCGACAATACCGGCGGACCTGGTGACTGCATTTTGATTCATCATTTCTTGGATAATTATGCAAGAAATGGACGCGCGTGTCAATGGGTCGGGGCGGGACGGCGGCTAGATATGCAGGCGGCGCTGGAGGGTCAGCCGGCGTCGCCCGCGAGGTCTTCGAGACGGCGCTGGATCACGGGGAGCTGGCGGGCATCGCGGAGGATGAGGAGAATGGTGTCATCGCCGGCCAGGGTGCCCAGCACTTCGGGCCATTCCTCCCAGTCGATGGCTTCGGAAACGGCCTGCGCGCCGCCGACGAGCGTCTTGATGACGAGAAGGTTGCCGACCCCCTCGGCGCCGACGAACAACGTGGGCAGCAGGCGCATGAGTGGTGGCGCGTTGTCCCATGTCTCGGGCGGCAGCGAGTAGTGTGTGCCGCCGTCCGCGTCTGCGAGCTTGAGCAGCCGCAGCTCGCGGATGTCGCGGGAGAGGGTCGCCTGTGCGACGTCGACGCCGCGTTTCGCGAGAATCTCGCGCAACTGTTCCTGGCTGGTGACGCGTGTGGTCTGGATGAGTTCGCGGACCAGGTCGTGACGTTGCTTCTTCTTCATACAGGAGGATGTCGTGGCGAGGCGAATGGCGTCAAGGCGTCTGTCGCCAGCAGTGGGATCACGGAACGACGGAAAGGAATCCGAAGACGGCACCGTAGAGTGTGCAGAGCAGAATGGTGAGGCCAGGCCGTTCGATCAGACGTCGGCTGACCAGCTGCGAAGCGACGAGCAGCAGTCCGTGCAGCAATCCGAGGCCGGTTCCGGCGATCAGTGTTGCATTGTGGAGTACGTGGAAGAGCAAGGCGTATATCAAAGGGTAGAGAAGGACGCCGAGCGCAACCAATCCGATGAATCCGGCTGTGTCGACGGGCCGGAAGAAAAGCACGGCTCCGCGCGGCCCGGCGGGGCCGGTCAGTGGCGCGACAATAGCGCCCACGGCGAGGAGTGCGGCGAGTCCAGTCCAGATCAGGAACAGCCATGAGGGAGCGTCAGGCACGCGCTGAGGATCACCGGTCACGTCGTGAGAGTCAAGCGGCGGGGTTGCAGCAGGTGTACATCGGAACCACTATGACGCTCGAATCACCCTGCAACCCGCCCAGGTCCATGCGCCCACACCTTTTCCCCGCTGGACTGCTGTTCGCATGGATCATGGTGTTCATGACGCCTGTCATCGCAACACCGCAGGCTGTTGACAGCACCGTCGCCGCCGCGCGCTCGGTTCGCGTGACGCGGCTGCAGAACGAGTCGAATCTTTTTCGCAAGAGCTTCTCGTACGGTGTGACGTCGCCCAAGGGGTGGACGGTGGAAACGGCGACGCGCATTGCAGGCGCAGGTGCGCTCGTCATCGTACTGTCATCGCAGGATGACGCATTGCGTGACGTGATGAGCCGGAACCAGTCCTCGACGCTGGACGCTGTCGAAAGCGTTGTGGAACCGCTCGGCATGAAAGCGAGCTTCCCCATCATCGGCGGGTTCCTGCTGACCGGGGTGATCTTCGATGAACCGCGTGCTGCCGCAGTTGGCGCGGAGGCACTTGCGAGCAGCCTGATCGCAGCGGGCATCATCACTCCGACCATCAAGCTGGTGGTTGGTCGTGCGAGGCCACGCGCTGACCATGAGCCGTACACGTTCGACCCGTTCAGCGGCGCGCAATCGTTCCCGTCGGGTCACACGACACAGGCATTTGCGATCGCCTCCGTGATTGCAGGCGAGTATGACTCGCCGTGGATCCAGGTCTCGGCCTACGGGCTGGCCTCGCTCGTCGGTATCGCCCGGATGTACATGGGTGCGCACTTCATCTCGGATGTCGCTGCGGGCGCGATGATCGGAACCACGGTCGGCACCGCGATCGTGCGACATGCAGGCCGGAGCGGGACGGGTGAAGGCAGTGCCAATCAGCACGTCCGTCTCGAACCATTGCTCACGCGGAATGGCGGAGCGGGAGTGCAGCTGCGGATCAGAATCCCGCAGGACACGCAGTAACAAGAGGAGACAGCAAACCATGAAACACGGCGTCCTGCTCACCACCACGTCGAGCCTCGACGGCTGGCGAGTCGATGAATATGTCGGACCGGTGTCCGCCCAGTTCGTCATCGGAACGGGTCTTTTCACGGACTATTTCGCGAATTGGACGGACCTGTTCGGTGCGCATTCGCGCTCGTACCAGGAGAAGCTGGAGCGCATCAATACCGAGGCGCTGGACATGATCGCCGAAAATGCGCACCGCCTGCGTGCGAATGTTGTTCTCGGCCTGCGCGTGGACCATGACGAAATCTCGGGCAGCGGCAAATCGATGCTGATGGTAACGGCGAGCGGGACAGCGGCGAGAGCGGTCCAGGTCGGGCCGCGCATTTCCAGGGATGACAAGGCACATGCCGGGCTCATCCCCGCCGCGCGCCATCGCGCGTTCCGGGCGCGTCAGGAAATCATCACGCAGGGCCGGGATGGAACGCTCGACTGGTTCATGCCGGACGTGTGGCGCTCGCTGCTCGACCAGCAGATTCATGAAGTATCAGACGACTTCCTGCGCTACCTCGATGAACGGGTCCGAGCGGGGCGACCGGAGGAAGAGGACAGTCTGACCATGCGGATCGAGGACTACTACACGAGCCTGTCGCATGACGTCGCAGTCCCACTCCTGTACAACGCGCTCGGCTATACACCCGCGGTCGCGCAGCGCGCACTGCGCGTGCTGCAGGACATGGATGGGTTCGAACCGGACATCATACGCGACATCATTACGGATTCGAAGAGTGCATTGCAGCGGGCGAGGTCGATCTCGGCGGTCGCGTATGACCTGCCGTTCTACCGCAGTGACGACCGTGGCCGCATCGCGAAACTGCAGGCAGCGATCCCGGGCGCGTTCCCGGATGCCGACGTGCACGAGGAGAAGGGCCTGATCCACAAGCGGCGGGCGTGGACATGTGTGAACGGCCACGCGGTCAGTGTGAAGGATGACTGTTGCAGCATCTGCACTGCGGACCGGCGAGGGTTTGAGAGTGGGTTCCTGACACCCGACGAAGCGACGAACGAGCTGGGCCGCAAGCTGGAACTGTTGAACGAGCAGTTCAAGCTGCAGCAGCCGGAGTAGAGGCAAAGAAAAAGCCCGGCTCGCGGGAGCCGGGCCAGATCGTTGTGCCTCGAAGAGGCCCCGATCGGATTTGAACCGATGCATAAAGGATTTGCAGTCCTTTGCCTTACCACTTGGCTACGGGGCCGGGCAGAAAAGCGGGAAACCGGGTTCGAACCGGCGACCTTCACGTTGGCAACGTGACGCTCTACCAACTGAGCTATTCCCGCGATACGATTATCTGCTTGTGTGGCAATTACTTACGCCACTTCGGTGTGTGGCCACGATGTCAGATGGAAGCCACTTTCCGCCGATCGCCTGGTAAGATCCCGTATCTCAGAGCGCCCGCGGCAGGGATTATAACGAAAAAAACGGTGGGCCGAAACCCACCGTCTCACACTATTTCCCGGTGCGCGACTGGGTAGCGCCCGGCTGCGCTGGAAGGCGCAGCACGAAGC
>JBBSJG010000093.1:0-12373 GCA_038257485.1 Longimicrobiales bacterium
AGCAACGCGCCAGATCACAGCGCTCGGTCTGCCCATCAAGATCCTCGTGCTCACGATGCATGCGGAGGAGGAATACCTTCTCGCGGTACTCGAGGCCGGCGGCAGCGGGTATGTGCACAAGGGCAGTGCGGACCAGGACCTCACGACGGCGATTCGGACAGTTTCGAGGGGAGAGGTTTTCCTGTATCCGAGTGCGGCCAAGTTGCTTCTCAAGGGGTTCAAGACGAAGGCGGACGCCGGGTCGGATCCGCTTGCAAAGCTCAGCGATCGCGAGCGGGTCGTACTGCAGCAGACCGCGCAGGGGTTCAGTTCCAGTGAAATCGGAGAGAAACTGTTTATCTCGCCGAAGACCGTCGATACATATCGGTCGCGCGTGATGGAGAAGCTCGGACTGACACACCGATCACAGCTCATTAAGTTCGCCCTGGAAACGGGACTCCTGAGCCGGTCCGAAAGCGCGGATTGAGTCGGCGTGGTGCCGTCTGAGCGTTGAAGCGGTCCGGCTCATGGGGTATATTGCCGGATGCCGACGCCCCCGTCCGAGTCACCGCCGCCCGAATTGAACCCCGACCACGCGGCGGCGCGACTGAGCGAGGCCGAGCAGGCACTGCGCGCGTCGGACGCGATCATCGCGATATCAGCAGACGCCATCATCACGACGAACGAAGCGCGCGAGATCATCCGTTACAACCAGGGTGCCGAGGATATCTTCGGCTACAGCGCGGAAGAGATGCTCGGGCAGCGGATCGAGGTTCTGATCCCGGAGCGGTTCCGCGCCAGGCACCCCGCACAGGTGGAGGGCTTCGCGGAGTCGCCGACGGTGGCGCGGCGAATGGGCGACCGCCGGCAGATTTCAGGGCTCCGCAAGAACGGTCAGGAGTTCCCCGCCGAAGCATCCATTTCGAAGACCCGGATCGGGGATCAGTGGATTTTCACGGTTGCACTGCGTGATGTCACGGAACGCCAGCGAGCCGAGCGCGGACAGCGCTTTCTCGCGCAGGCGACGTCACTGCTGAACCGTTCCCTGGACGCGGACGTCACGCTGTCCAGTGTTGCCGAACTCTCCATCCCCATGCTTGGTGACTGGTGCGTCGTTTTTCTCGCGGGCGACGACGGCCGCATCCGGCGCGCGCTCGCCGTGCACGCAGATCCCGCCAAGACGCATGTCATGCGTCGACTGACCGAGATCCCACTCGATCAGCGGCCCGACCAACCACTCATGCGCTGCATGCGCGACAGCACACCGCTGCTGATTGAGTCGTTCGATGACGATGCACTGGACGCGTGGTCCGACGGTCCCGAGCACCGTGCACTCCTGGCGTCCCTGGCGCCGGGTTCCGTCATCGCCGTGCCACTCGTCGCGCGCGACCGCAATATGGGAGCGATCTGCTTCTTCCGCGCCCGTGGTGGTGTTTACCCCCATACCCGGGACGACGTGGAGGTTGCGACGGAGCTCACGCGGCGCGCTGCGATGGCGCTCGACAATGCGCGTCTGTACGGAGAGGCGCAGCATGCAGTGAACGCGCGCGACGACGTCCTTGCGGTGGTGTCGCACGACCTTGGCAACCCGCTTGCCGCAATCCGCCTCAGCAGCACACTGCTGTCCCGTCAGTTGCCGCGCGACAGCAGTACGGCGGATGCGCACCAGCAGGTCGACAACATCCGCAGTGCAGTGCAGCAGATGGAACGGCTCATCAAGGACCTGCTCGACATCAAGCGCATCGAGGCCGGCTTCCTGGCGCTCGAAGATGAGCGGGTCATGGTGCGCGACCTCATTGACGATATCATGGAGACATTCGGCCCGCTCACGTCCGCCCGCGGCGTCACGCTCACCCGCACATCCGCGGATGAAACGTTTCATGTGCGCGCGGACCGCGAACGGCTGCAGCAGGTGTTCTCCAACCTGCTCGGCAACGCCATCAAATTCAGCAGTGCCGGCGACACCATCCGCGTGGGTGCCATTGAGCGAGGTGACTTCGTGGAGTTCTCCATCGCCGATAGTGGACCGGGCATCCCGGCCGAACACCTGCCACATATCTTTGACCGGTTCTGGCAGGCCAGGCGTACGGGAAGGCACGGCATTGGCCTGGGTCTCGCGATCGTCAAAGGCATCGTGGACGCACACGGCGGCAGCGTTTCCATCACCAGCGAGCTGGGCTCTGGTTCCGCGTTCACGGTTGTGCTGCCGCGTCTGTAGTGAAATCCCTTACACAATTACCGCGCTTTTCCGACTGACTTCACCCCTCCCCTGCAGCAGATTCATCTTGTCAGCCCAGCCAGCATTCCACGAATCCCTGGAGCCGAGTGATGGATCACAGTGTCTTCGAACGCATCTCCCTCGCCGCCGCATCGCGGCGCGAGTTCCTCCGCGCATCAACCATCGGGCTCGCCATCCCGGCAGCATTGGCCGCATGCGATACCAGCGGCGATGCCACCAAGCCCGCCTCGCCGGCAGCCGTAACGGGCGGCACAATGACCACCGCGGCCCCGGCCGCACCCGTCGACGCCAAGGCGAAGTCGGAAGAGATGGACCGCATGCACGAAGCGGGCATCAAGGCGTTCCCCGCAAAGACCGAAGGCAAGGGCAACCAGCTGCTCGCCCCGAAATTGGTCGGCGGCGTGAAGGTATACGATCTCGTCGCGCAAAAGGTGCAGTGGGAAGTCGAGGCCGGAAAGCGCGTGGAAGCGTGGGCCTACAACGGTGTTGTGCCAGGCCCGCAGATCCGCGTGAAGGAAGGCGATCGCGTGCGTATCAATGTGAAGAACGAGCTTGACGAGTCGACCGCCGTTCACTTCCACGGTCTCGAGTTGCCGAACGATCAGGACGGTGTGCCGTTCATCACGCAGCCGCCCATCAAGCCTGGTGCATCGTACACGTACGAGTTCACGGTGCCGAACTCGGGATCACACATGTACCACTCGCACCTGAACTCCGCAAAGCAGGTGGGACTAGGACTGCTGGGCGCCTTCGTCGTGGAGCCGAAGGCACCGCGCGCGATCGAGAAGGTCGATGTCGACTACGTCATGATCCTCAACGACGGCTATCACGGCTACACGCTCAACGGCAAGTCATTCCCGGCAACTGAGCCGATCGTTGCGAAGCTCGGCCAGAAGGTCCGCGTGCGTTTCATGAATGAAGGCATGATGATCCATCCGATGCATCTGCATGGCATGCACATGACGGTGATCGACAAGGACGGATGGCCGCAGCCTGCGCCCTGGAAGTGTGACACGCTCAACATCGCGCCCGGCGAGCGCTGGGACGTCATCGTGAACTGCAACAACCCCGGTACGTGGGCGTTCCACTGCCACATCCTGCCGCATGCAGAGACCGAGCACGGCATGTTCGGGATGGTGACTGCGCTGGTCGTCCAGAAGTAGCTGCGATTGGAGTAAAGGGCCATCAGGGATTATCCTGATGGCCCTCTATTGTGGTAGGCAGAAGGCTCAGGAGCCGCCACCCGGATCCGTTGCAACGAGGATGGCGGTTACGAGCAGCACGGTCGCACCGACGATGAGTTCGACCGCTGCCGATCGCTTCAGCCGTGAAGAAGCCTGTTCACTGCCCAGAGCGGGCCGCACGCGCAACCAGTTGTATGCACCAGTGGCGAACAGCACCGCGAGCAGAGATACCTTCACGAGCAGCGTACGGCCATAAGGAGTCTGCCAAAGATCGGATACCGCTCCGATGTGGAGCCATGCCGAGAAAACGCCGCTTGCTACGGTCATTCCTGCGAACATCAGTGCGGTTGGCGAGAATGCGTTCACGAGGTTGGCAAGCGCGGTCAACCCGCTCCGGTCCGGCATGCGCGCGGCTACGGGCAACCCGACCACAACGATGAGAAGGAGCGATCCCAGCCATCCGCCGGCACCGATGACGTGCAGGCCATCAGCGAGGACAGGCGCCGGGGCGAAGGTGGTGATGGCGGAAGCATGACCTGCGAGTGCAGGCGTATATGAGAGTAATATCGTCGACGCGCCAGCCGCCAACCACGCCGCCGTACTGCCCCGACGCGCAGCATGAAAAGCCAGGACGGCGATGGCCGCGACGGTTACCTGCAGGAGCCAACTCCAGCCCCAGCGTGTGAGTGTAAGCATGTCGCGGATGAGGCTCAGATCAGTCGCACCGGCGGCGCCGTGCAACGCAAACGATTGGGCAAAGAGCCGAAGCGCCGCTGCAAGTAGCATGAGGCCCGCCATCGACCCGCCGACGACTGCGGCTCGCCGCGCGCCCTCTTCGGCGAAGATGTGAAACGCAGGCGTATCCGCGGCCTTCATGCGTGAGATGACTGCACGAAACGCCACGGCGCCAATCGTCCCGAGCAGCGCGACAAACGTGAGCCAGCGAACCGCTACGTAGGGCGCCGACTCCACGTCGAATACGTCCGTCGTGGTCGAAGTCGGATGGTGATCTGCTGGCGGCAATTCAGCGCCCGGCGCAGGGACAGGTGCCAGCCCTGCGGCATCGGGTGCGATAGTGAAAACGAAGTTGCCGCGCACGGGATGGCCATCCGCTCCCGCAATTTGCCAGTCAACGCGGTAGCTCCCCGCTACCATTGCGTCAGTTATCGCGGATGACAGAATCCGGCCCGTCAGCGTATCAACACGGAGGGTGTCGAGAGAAACGAGACCGTGCGGTCCAGTCAGTGTGAGACGCGACGTTGCCAGCTCGATTCGCTCGTTGAATGTAAGGACCAGCTCGTTGGGAACAGCACTCAGCCGTTCGCGCGCGGCCGGCTTCGAGGACTTCAGTCCGCCGTGCGCCCACAGCGCTGCGGGTGCCGCGCTCAGCAGAAGAATGCTGAGCACGAATACCGAGCGAACGCGGCGCCCCGTAGAGGCGTGGTTCGACCGACGTCCCGCCCTCCCCTCGGCGAGGAGCCGGTTACTCCATGAGAACATTATGGGGTCTGGCCCGTGAGTCGCCGCTTCAGGGCTTCGTTCTGCCAGAGGCGTGCGAGCACACTGTCACGCCTCACCACCTCCCGGGCTACAGAATCGTTGAGGAGTCGTTCAACCAGCGCATTGATCTTGGCCATCGCGATTGTATCGCTTGCGGCGTCACCCGCGGGTGTTGTCGACGCAGGCATCGCTCGTCCGGATGCGGGCGCTGTCTCATGCTGCGCATGCGCTGGCAACGTCGTCGGCGTCGGTGACGAAGCCGTGTGTGCCGCATGAGCATCCGGACTTGCGGCCGATGCGGCCGGTGCGGCCATTCGTGCGTGGTCCATGCCAGTCATCGTCCCGGGACGTTGAGTGGCGGCTGCGGGCATGCGGCTGTGATCCATGCCAGGCATGGCAGGCGCGCGGGGGCTCCCCGCCACGCTGTCGACACCCATCGCGGGCATGTCGTGGTTCATTCCGCCCATGGAATCGGGTTTGATGCCCGACACTGCATTGGCGCTTGTCGCCGAGTCGGCCAGTGGCAGCGAGGCGTCACCAGGACCTGATGAACACGCACTGACGATCAGCAGTGCAATCAGGGCGAACGCCCCGGACCGTGACATTCTGCTCATGGTGGACCTCAATGCTTGTGAGCCGGTGCAGCAGGCATGGCTTTCGGACATGTCGATGGAAGCGGCTGACCTGATGCTTTCAGTCGTTTCATCGTAGCGAGGCACTGCTGCACAGCGGGGTCCGCCCAGAGCGGGCGAAGCTGGGGGTCCGCTTGAATGCGCGCTTCGATCGTGGGATCGCTCAACAGACGGGTCACAAACTCCATTGCCGCCCGCGCGTTCGGATCTGGCGCTGACGCGGTGGGTGTGTGGGTGCTATCCATGTTGCTCATTAGCGACTTGAGCACCGGATCCGTCTCTACTCGCTCTCGGATCACCGGGTCAGCCATCATGCGACGATGCATTTCCATCATCTGGTCCATCGAACCTGCCCCGGCAGCAGGCGAGTGACCCGGTGCATGCGCGCTCGTATCTGGTGGGACGACAGCGTGGCCCGAATGATCTGCCGGCGTGGCCCCCGCAGGCGAGGCGGGTGCATCGTGTTGCATGCCGGCCATGTCACCACCCGCCATCACGGCACCGCGA
Organism: Longimicrobiales bacterium; assembly: GCA_038257485.1. GTDB lineage: Bacteria > Gemmatimonadota > Gemmatimonadetes > Longimicrobiales > RSA9 > DASUXU01. Next base: position 6,042 of record JBBSJG010000093.1, read on the forward strand.
GCCAGCGTGGGTACTGGGAAATCAGGCAGGAACCCGACGGGTGGGCCGCCCATGTTCTGAATGCCCATGTGTGCGGTCATCGCGCGCCACTCCGCTTCGCTCATCACAAACGAGGTGTCATCTCGGTACCGCGCAGCCGCACGGAGTATCTCCTCGCGCTTCTTCTCCCGTGGCACCTCGGGGGATGCGAGGATGTCGGAGATGACGTCGTGCATCGAGTGCAGATTGTCGAAAATGATCGCTGCCTCCGTATAGCGCGCGGTGAACGTCGGCGCGACGGCTGCCGTCATCGGCATGACACGCGGCATATTGGTGGGCGCATCCTCGATCATCTGGAAGAAACGCGTTACTGTTGCCGCGATGCCCGTCTGGCGTTCACCGTAATTGCGCCCGACCATCAGCGGCTCATAGAGGCCTACCTGAAGCCAGTGATAGCCCCAGATGAGGCCGTTGAACTTCGGGTACTTATCGCGGAAGGCGGTCGAATAGTACTGCCCCTCCATCAGCTCCATGTTTTTCGGTTTCGAGCTGAATGCGTACTCCGGCCGCGACTTGTAATAACGCAGAATGGCGGCGACTTCGGCATCCTTCTCCTCCAGCGAGAGGTCTTCCGCCGCCAACACGTCGTATATCTGCCGGTGCAGCACGTGCGCCCACTCGAACATCGCCTTTGCCTCAGGCGCCATCTTCACGTATGCGACCTCGATTGCCGCTTCCTCGAGTGGAAGCCGCGGCGGCCTCGGAAGGAGTTCACGCGTGATAAAGTTGAACTCTTCGAGTTCGAGGCGCGACGCCGGCGCATTTGGCTGTGTGTAAAGGACTTCGTAGAGGATCGCGTGTCCGTAGTCGAACGCGTTGAAGAGGCGGTCCGCCATGCGATAACGATCGCGGAACTCCCAGTTGTGCTCTGCCGGAAAGTAGTACTGCTCGAACACGCGAGACACCTGTGCCGCAGCGCCGGCCGGGACGAGCGATGCGAGGGCCACCGCCGTAAGCATCGTCTTAAGTCTATGCTTCGTCATTGTCATCACCTTCAAGTCCCAGGCATCAGTGAGCGCACCGCGAACGCATATGCGGTTCCGAACGTCAGATGCCAACTGTTCTCCTCACCGACAAGTACCTTGCCGAGTCCTGCATCAAGTGCGAGGCGAGGCGTAAGCTGATAGCGGATTCCCGCCGCTGCGTTCCACTCCACATCGCGATCGCTCTCGATGGGCTGGCGTGCGTACACTTCGCCGACGAATAGCATCGACTTCAATGGGAACGTCTTATCGACTGCGACCGATCCCACCCATCGCGATAATTCCTCGACGCCGATCTCATCACCGACACCCGGCGCGCTGCCGAAGGTGTAGCGCCCGTTGAGATGGATTCGCGCGAAACTGTACGTGCGCGTCATGATTGCCTTGAGCGACGGATAGGCTGAGGCATGCGCGAAGCCGCCAACCGGTAATGCGATGTCACCGGCCACTGCCATTCCCGGCAACGTCTCCGTCTCGGCGTTCAGGTTGTACAGGAAGGAAGCGTCGATGCCGGCGAGACCAAATTTCCGCGTGTCGGCATCAGTGTCCAGATACACCGTAGGAAAGCCCACCTCAATTTGCAGACGCGGCAACACACCCCACGCTAGTTCAGGCTCGACAGACCAGTGGTACTGCCCGCCGCTGGCGCGTTCCAGGCGGAGAGGCGCGGCCTGTAACTCGAACGCGCGGAACTCCACCGGGTAGGCATCCTCCGACAGCACCGGCCGCCCGGCGTCCAAGTTGTAGTAGTCGGTCTGCGCCGCAACAGTACCGCCGCTGGCGATGAGCAGTGACGCCGACGCAGCGACAGCGCTGCACACTTTTTTTACGCCGGTAATTACGTTCGGCCTATGCTGGAAATACTTGGTCATCATCCTTACCTCAGGAGTTCCGTACGACGTTCAAGGTTACATCTCACGAGCGGCGCTGTCGCGACGACCAGTGAATCGCGGCGATACGCCAGCCTGCCGGTGTGCGGTGCAACACCACGAGTTCAGCGCCGGCCGTGTTCACAGGACGCTCCCGATACGTTCCGACTGTCGTGCTGGACGAACTCGTCCATGCGATGTCGCCACGCACCTGCACGTGGGTAGGCGTCCGTGCAGACCTGACTGCGCGGGCAAACGCGATGTCAGACTGCAGGTGGTGCGCGCGATACTCTGCGCGCGTTTCGAACGCGCCCGATTCCATCACAACAACATCGTCGGCCAGCAGTGACAGCGCGGTTGCACTGTCACCGGCAGCAAGAGCCGCATGAAAACGCTCGATGGTGGTTGCCACGTCAGCTGAGTCAGTGCTCTGTTGTGCCTCGAGCCATCCGGGAGCTCCAAGCAAGAGGAGACAAGCGACGGTACTGAGGATTGCACGTGCGTTTCTGGTCATCTCGATCACTGGTGTTGATGGTTGTGTGATGCGTCATGCATGGCGGCGTGCGGGCAATCGAGCCCGCTAGCGGGTCCGTTTGCTGCATGCGCCACAGAAGCAGTGAAGCCCAGGCTCCATGCGAGCGCGATGGCAGCGGCAGAGCTGAGGAGTACCCCGCGCGTTGCGCGGACTGGGGGGGCGGTCTCGGTACCGAGAAGACGTTCGACTCGCTCCGTCAGCACACCGCGGTTTGCAAAGGCAACCGCGGGCACGAACTCGCCCCGTGCGGCTTCCGCGACCTTCAGGATCGCGCTTGCCAGCACAAGGTCACCAACTACACGCGCGCGATCGTCCGCCTCGAACTCAAAGGATGCGCAGGCCGCGGCCGTCTGTGCCCTCAATAGCGGGAGCCAGAAGAACACGTCGGCCGCGAGGGTTGCTGCCGCTACTCGAAATGGATGCCGTGCGCGAACATGCGCGCGCTCGTGAAGCAGGACCGCCTCGAGTTCGAGCGAGGACAGCGATCGCTGCAGCGCATCCGCGATGTAGACAGTCGGATAGAATATGCCCTTCGTGAATGCCGGATTCGGAACCTCGTTGCAGATGATGCGCAGCCGATCATGGATGCCGAGGCGCTGAGACAACTCGAACACCGGATCGCCCGCATGCGCTGGTCGGATCGTCGCAGATCGAAAGGCGTGTACCGCGCGCCTGGCAAGGACGAGCCGCCGAACCGCAGCGTACCCGAGGCCAAGACCGAGGAGCAGGTTCGCGGAGGCGTGGAGCGGTGCATCGATCCGGGCGAGCGTGGCGGTGCACAACCGCACCAGATGCAGGCATGCCTGCGGTATGCCCACTGCGTTGATGAGGCCCGATCCAAAGACCAGCGGTATGGCGGCCGCGGCCAGAAGCGCCACGAGCACGAACGAAGGACGGACACGGTGGGCGTGCAGTACCCTCGACATCATCCACCCTCCTCTTGCTTCCGCTTCTCGACGAGTAGCGACTTGAGCCGCTCCAACTCCGCCGGAGCCTCGTCACGCAGTACGTCGACGAAGGAGTTCACCGCCAACTCCGGTCCCAGGCCAATAAGGCCAGCCATGACCTCGCGGGAAATGCCCGCGACGAAGGACTCCCGCGTCAGACGCACGTGGTACTGGAACGCCTTACCGGACTTCGCACGCGAAAGCAGCCCTTTCCGGACGAGGTTGTTCAGCACGGTCACGAGCGTGATGTATTGCACATCGCACTTCGGTCCGAGTACCTCGGCGATCTCGCGCGCCGTCACCGGCTCGGGATCCGCGGTCCAGACCGATTCCATAACCTCTGCCTCCAACTCGCCCAGTACTTTGCCCAGTCCATCACGGGCAGGCCTGAACGTGCGGCCGCTATTCTGCTGTTCCGTCATGCCTTCCAGTCGTTCCAGTCGTTCAACTTTGAAGATGCATAAAATGTGCGCGTGCCCTGCCCGGGGAAAGTGGGAAGCGCCATGAAATATTTCACCCGCCTCGGGCCGGCTCAATCGCGGAGACCCGGTAACCCGCCTGCTCAACGGCTGTGATGAGATCCGTGTGCTCCGGACCGGCGCCCTCAGGCGTGACAACTGCTTCGCCCTTCGCGACGTCCACCGCCACTCCGCTCACCCCGGCAATCTGCTGCAGGGCCTTCTGCACATGGGCCTTGCACGATCCGCACGACATCCCGTGAATGGTCATTCTGATCTGCCGATCCGACATAGAACCTCCAAATTAGACTGGTGAAAGCTCTACCAAATTGCATAGGGGGAGGGGGTATGTCAAGGGCCGCCAATAGTGAGGATCGCTGGCCTAATCGGAAATTCATGTTGCCATCGTCTTCCGTACTCGGCGATGTCGAGGAGACCAGCGGCTCCGCGGCCGCGCTGTGTTTGGACAAGAGGCCGTGTCAAGGAGCGGAAGCACCTGCTCGCCGATCTTCTTAACGACGGGGCTCCGATCGCCACGCGGGCCGATATGCGTACTTTCTTCGCGCATGCGATTCGGGAGCGGTGGACGGGGGGCGATGCGCGCGCAGTCTAGCCGACGGGCGCCACTGATTTGGCCTCAACCGCGGCACGTACGGCGAACGCCAATGCCACCGCGGTGAAAGGCTTCTGCAGGAGACGGTAGTGTTCACTGAGCCCACCTCGCCGGGCAATATCCTCGTCGTTGTAGCCCGACATATACAGCACCGGCGTATCCGGACAGTGCTCATGGATTCGGCTCGTCAGTTCGACGCCGCCCATTCCCGGCATGATTACGTCGGTGAGAAAGAGGTCGATGGCACCAGCGTGCGCCTCCGCGAGCCGAATCGCCTCTGAACCGTCGCGCGCCACGAGCACCTTGTATCCGTTCTTTTCGAGGATCCGCCGCACCAACGCCCTCACCGCTTCCTCGTCTTCGGCGAGAAGGATGGTTTCCGACCCTCCGAGTTCTGCCAGGGGCGCCACGTCTCGGGGAGTGGGCACACGGGCCTCCCCCGCTCTGGGCAGGTAGATGCGGAAGGTGGACCCCTGGTCCACCTCACTGTCCAAGATGATATATCCGCCCGACTGCTTGACGATGCCGAACACGGTGGAGAGACCGAGGCCGGTCCCCTTGCCTACTTCCTTCGTCGAAAAGAAGGGCTCGAAGATGCGGTCCCGCAGAGCCGCTGGGATTCCGTGGCCCGTGTCCGATACCGAAAGCATGACATACGAGCCGAATGGAAGTCCGCTCAGTCGCAACTGGTCGCTGACCACGACATTCTCCGTTCCGATCGTGATCCTGCCCCCCTGTGGCATGGCGTCGCGTGCATTTACGATCAGGTTGACCGTCACCTGCTCCATCTGCCCCGGATCCGCGGTGATGACGAAAATGTCCCGCGTCGGTGCGAGCTCGATCTCGATATCCTCGCCGATCAGACGACGCAGCATCGGGGCAAGCGACGTCAGCACCACGTTGAGGTCGAGCGGCACCGGCTGCAGCATCTGCTTGCGGCTGAACGCCAGCAGCTGGTGCGTCAGCGCGGCGGCGCGATCGGCGGCGATGAGAATCTGCGTGAGGTCACCAAACTCGAGGAGCGACGGGTGCTGCGTTTCCTTGAGCATTTCGGCGTGCCCGCGGATGACGGTCAGCAAGTTGTTGAAGTCGTGAGCGATGCCCCCGGCGAGGGCTCCGATCGCCTCCATTTTCAGCGACTGGCGAAGTTGCTCCTCCAGCTGCAGGCGTTCCGTGACGTCGCGAAACGTGAACACGCGGCCCACGATCTCATCGCCGACCCTCTGAGGGATGGAGTAGCGCTCGAGATGGCGACCATCCTTGAACAGGAGCACGTCGAAACTCTCTGCGGCAGGATCTCCGAAGATCTCTGGAATCCTCTCCGTGATCTGTCTGGGGTCCACGAGTTGTTCGGCGGCAAAGCGCAGGCTCACCTCGTCGTCCGGCGACGCCAGCACGGCCTCGGGAACTCGCCACAGCTCAACGAACTTGCGGCTCACCTGCACGATCTTGCGGGTCAAGTCCATCACCAGAATGCCGTCCGTCGTGGCCTCCAACGTCGCTGAGAGGAGTGAAACAGCCTGGTTTAACTCCGCCTTCGCAGTCTGGCTCGTCGAAAGCGCATCGTTCAGCCGCTGGAAGCGATCGACGAGTTCCTCGGATACCGTATCCATCGAATGCTCGAGCATCGCGCGATCGTCGTCCGACTGCAGGTATGCCTGCTCCACCGCCGCGACGAACCCCAGGAGCTCCACCGGAATGCGCTCAGCGCTCCCGAAGTGCTCGCGAAGCTGCCGGGCAAGGAGCTTGTGCACGAGCTAGTCCTCCGTGAACGTGGTAATGGTCATCGTCTGATTGTGCAGCTCACACCGGGTCGATGCTGCAAAGGGCGCGATCTCCCCATAGGAGTAGAATCCACTGAGCACGGCGTCGTCGCCGAGCACCGCTC